>CBDVBD010000001.1:0-73108 GCA_965372135.1 uncultured bacterium
TCCAGCCATTTACTATTATCTAAGGCGTTCATCGGTTTCTAAAACGGTTTTAAGATAAATAGATGGTACTACAACATTTCATAATTAAACGTGAGGATCAGAGAATGAACAAACCTACTTTTTTCTTAACATTGGCAGTGATTTTTACCCTGGTTATCGCTGGGTACGCTCAGATGGATCACCACGGGATGGAAAAAATGGCTACCGGTGAACAAAAACAAATGACCGAAGCGAGTGATTCCTATCCTTTGGATTACTGCATCATCAGCGGTCAGCAACTGGGAGCCATGGGTGATCCGGTGGTCTATGACCACAACGGTCGCGAAATTAGATTCTGCTGCCAGGCATGTGTGGGAACTTTTGAAGAAGATTCCGAAAATTTCCTGAAGAAGATGGACGAAGCGATTATCAAGGTGCAGAAAGATTCTTATCCCTATACTACCTGTCCGATTAGTGGAAAAGTGCTCGGCGGGATGGGGGAACCGGTGAATTATGTGTACAACAATCAACTGGTGCGCTTTTGCTGTGCCGGATGCATTGAAGCGTTTGAAGAGGATCCGGAAAAACACCTCCAAAAGCTCGCAGCTACCGAATCCCCTGAAATGGAGATGCATCACAAAACTACTGAGGATCATAGTGGACACAACCATTGATGATTCGCTGATCTTTCATTAGAAAAACATAAAAGGCATCCCTTTCGGGATGCCTTTTATGTTATACCCTTAGATTCGCATCCACCTGAATCCCCCCTCTCCCCTCGTGTACGCCCGTTGACTACACATTGATTCAGTGGACTTCCGTAAACTCTCACATCAAATTCTACAGCCGCCAATTTCCATTATCGCCAAATTTTTCAATACAATCTCCCATAAAATTTCGCTTGACATTAATCGGAATATACCCTAAATTGTCAATTGGAAACATGCCATTAAACCTGATTCTGTTATTTTTGATAGGTTCGTATACAAATAGAAAAGCAATAACAATCAAATAATTACGCAACACGCCCACTTCACCACCTTTGCATCTTCCATAACAAATGACGTCATATTATAAACAGTTCTCTTTCCTGTATATTGTTGTTTACACATGTGCACTCAAAAGCACAGTACAGACAATGAGAACTAAGCGTAATATTTATTTAAATAAATATTTACAAAACGGCATGTTCTTTGTAATACTACGTTTCAGATACACGATAAAAATTTGTTACATCGAAAATAAACGGAGTTGAGATGTCTATGTTTTCCAAATGCAGTGAGTTTGTCAGGGAGATTGACCGCCTAAAATCTCGGAACCAGTTTTTCTATCTGCGCGAAATCGATCCTACCACGACTCCGGTGGTGACAACGAGAAATAAAAAGATGATCATGCTTGGTTCCAATAATTATTTGGGGCTGGCTAACCATCCGAAAGTAGTCCAAGCTACCATAAAAGCTGTCAGAGAATATGGAACAGGTGCCTGCAGTTCCAGAGTGCTTACCGGTACCTCCAGCCTGCATGCAAAACTCGAGAAGAAACTTGCGGAATTCAAAGGAACCGAAGATGCGGTGGTGTTCAGCACCGGATTTATGACAATGACGGGTACAATAACCGCATTGACTGATGAGGGTGATATCATCCTGAGCGATGAACTGAACCATGCAAGTATTGTGGAAGGTTGCAGGCTATCCAATGCGCAGGTGAAGGTGTATAGTCATAATAATATGTCCAGCCTTGATGAAAAGCTTGCGGAGTGCGATCCTTCAGCCAACAAACTCATCATCACTGACGGGGTCTTCAGCATGCGAGGAACCGTCGCCAATCTCCCCGAAATAAAGCGGCTTGCTGATAAATATCAAGCGAAAACCATGGTGGATGATGCACACGGTACCGGCGTGTTGGGTGCGAAGGGAAGTGGAACACTGGAGTATTTCGATATGGAAGGGGAAATCGATCTGGTTTGCGGAACTTTCAGTAAATCGCTGGCGACAATTGGAGGCTTCACCTGTTCCAGTAGCGATATTACCACCTATCTAAAACTCAACTCTCGTCCTTTTATCTTTACCGCTAGTCCCCCACCGTGTTCGATGGCTACTGCGTTGGCGGCGATCGAAGTAATAGAAGAGGAACCCGAATTACTACAAAATCTCCGAAAAAATACAGACTTCATAAAAAGCGGACTCAAACAACTGGGATTCACAATTGAAGAAACTGTGACGCCAATCATCCCTATCTTAATCGGTGATGACGAAAAAGCTTTTAAGATGACCGGTCATTTGGAACAGGAGGGGGTATTGGTGAATCCGGTTGTTCCACCCGCCGTTCCTAAGCAATCGTCACTTATACGTGTAAGCATCATGGCAAGCCTGTCAATAGATGAACTGGACATCGCTTTGGATAAGTTTGGTAGTGTAGGGAAAAAATTGGGAGTTACTTAAGATGAATTCTACTACTTATTCATTTCTTAGCATTGGTTTTCTGCGCTCCTACATCATCACCATGCGACCCTATCTTTTGTTTGTTTCGGGATCCGCAGGCTTAGTTGGACTCGCCTTTATGGGTGATTCATCCGCATTTAGGGTCATGCTGGCTTTCATCCCTTTATTCTTGTCGTACGGATTAGGTCAAGCGTTGACCGACTGTTTTCAAACTGACACCGATGCCATTTCTTCACCTTACCGACCTCTTGTACGAGGCATCATATCCCGAAAACAGGTCTTCAGCGTCAGCATTTGTGGTCTTACGCTGATAGTATTAATTTTGGCTTATTTGAATCCTGTGATCCTGATTCTTGGAATTCTGTCCATCGTTGGTTTACTCACTTATACCCCGTTCAAACGAACTTGGTGGGGTGGACCCCCATGGAATTCCTGGATTGTGGCATTGCTGCCGATCATGGGCAGATTGGTCGATCGAGAATTTCAAATAATCGCATTGCCAAATTTAGGGGATTCTAATGAATTGGCATTTCTATTGGCTGTTGTGGCAGTATTCTTTGGATATGCTAATTTTGTGGTGATGGGGTATTTTAAAGATATTTCCGCTGACAAAAAGACTGGCTACAATACTTTTCCTGTAGTTTTTGGATGGCTGCCAGCTGCAATCTACAGTGATTTAACAGCAATGGCTTTTGCGGTGTTCACCGGTTGGGTGCTTATTTTGGTGGGCAACCTTAACGGGGTGGGAATCGCCATCTTTGCGGTAGCGGTGGTACTTAACCTGTTCGCTCAAATTAAATTACATCGAACGCGAGATGAAAGCGAGACCCACGGTCCGATTGCCAATGTAGTTCGTACCTTTGTTTTGTACTGCATCGCAATGATTGTTGTTCTAAAACCCGGATGGATAATTCCCATGATAGCCTTTTATGTCGTGTTCGAGCTAACGATGAAATTACGCCCGGAAAAAACTCAGGTATAGGTGAATGTTTGTTCAGGAGAACTGGTTATGACGGTGTTTTTGAATCCACATTGCAGTTACGGTACCGGGCGGTCAAGATGGGAAAAGGTCGAATCGATACTTCGTCAGCGTATTGGAAAATTTTCCACCCAGGAGATCCGATCACCTGAGGAGATCGATCAGCAGGTCAATAGAGTGTTGCGAAATGGGGAAAGTGTTCTCATTGCGGCTGGGGGAGATGGAACCGTGAATCTTCTGCTTAATGCAATTATGAATTCCGATCTTGAGAACAGCAAAATAACGCTCGGTGCTGTGGGACTGGGTTCCAGCAATGATTTTCATAAGCCGTTTCGCTCTGAGGCGTTCATCGAAGGAATACCCGTGAAAGTCCAAGTTCAGGACACGTACTTTTGTGATGTAATTCGTATCCAATATCAAGACATTCATGGACAACGGATTACCCGTTTTTGCTTGAACAATGCCAGTATAGGGATTACAGCACAAGCGAATGCGTACTTCAATTCTCGGGCTAAATTCATCAAAGCAGTGAGAAAACTATCTGTGGAAGCCGCCATTGTTGCCTCTGCTCTTAGGACGATTTTTAACTACCGAGGCATCTCCTGTATAATTGCGTTAGACGGTGGAAAAACCCAACGATTTTCCGTTACCAATCTGGGAATAATAAAGAATCCGCATTTTGCCGGATCTTTGTGCTACGATAACCCGGTGAAGTCGGATGACGGAAACCTCGGTGTCAATCTATGCGACGATATGTCACTAATTGAAACAATTAAAGTGCTTTTCGCTTTATCAAAACGTCGCTTCCAAAACCGCCCAAAAACAAAAACCTGGTTAGCTTCCCAAGTTTCAGTCGAAAGCGATCAGCAGTTTGATTTAGAAATGGACGGGGAAGTTATAAAAACCATGAAAGCGGATTTTACTGTCATCCCGCAAGCTGTGAGGTGCTGTCGATGATTAATATGGATAAAATTCTGGAAAATGTCATTATTGGTACCTGGGCGGAGCATTTTCAACGTTCCAAGAATCAGGTAAACATACCGCACGAAACTGACGCGGAATTAATCGAGATTCCCGGCGACCTTGAGCGATATCTTGCGGTCACAATCGATACCGTCGCCGAAGAAATCAGTAGTGGATTATATCGCGATCCCTATACCATGGGATGGGTTACCGTGATGGCGTCGATGAGTGATTTAGCGGCTGTCGGGGCTGATCCTTTGGGTTTAGTGGTATCGGTATCTATCGAGTCACACCGGGAGCAGGTGTTTACCAATGCCATTGCACAAGGTATGGAGGACGCCTGTCGGAATCTTGGTGTGTTTATCCTTGGTGGAGATACCAATGAGACCACGGAAATTTCTTTAACTGCTTGTGCCTTGGGGTTTGTATCCCGGAGTAATATGATATCGAGACGAGGCTGCAAACCGGGAGATGCGGTATTTGTTACTGATGGCATAGGGATGGGAAATGCCTTAGGGCTGGTTAGGTTGGGAGGATATCCGGATGATTATTTCCCCGAAAGGCTCTACAGACCCATTGCCAATCTCAAACAAGGACAGGTATTGAGAGAGTATGCAAGCTGTTGTATGGATACCAGTGATGGACTATTGACCACCTTGGATCAGTTGACGAGAATTAACGGTGTAGGATTTGAAATCCACTGTGACTGGATAAAGATACTTGCTCCCGAAGTCTTGGAATTCTGCGAGCATACACAAAGCCCACACTGGTTAATGGCTGCCGGACCTCATGGAGAATTTAAGCTGGTTTTTACGGTTCCTGAAAACTCTGTAGATTCTTTACTTGCAGTGGCTGACTCGAAAGGATTGAACTTGATTCGCATTGGAAAGGTCCAGATTACACCAGTGGTATCTCTAAAACTAACATCGGGGAAAAGGGTTGAAATTGATATGGCTCCACTGAGAAACTTGCTATATACAGCAGGTGGTGATATGCAGCGCTACATTGACGAGTTCAGAGCCTTTGGAAAAAAGTGGGGAATTGAATAATAATCGTTAAGATAAGCGGATTAGAACAATGAAACTAATGAAAAGATGGAAAAATAGGATGGGAATTGAGGGAAGAAGAATACTAGTTACAGGAGCCTCCTCTGGAATCGGATTAGCCTTGGCAAATGCCCTCGCTCGAAAAGGCGCAAATCTGGTGCTGGCATCTCGGAGAATAGACATTTTACATCAGGTGACCGAAAGAATCAAATCAGAGTATCCTGACAATCCTGCTCCATTAGCACTAAAGTGCGATGTTTCAAACAGAGATAGTGTAAGCAACCTTATCAGGCACTGTTTGGATCATCTTGGCAATATTGATATCTTGATTAACAACGCCGGTATTAGTGTCTATGGAACTGCTGAAAAAACACCTGTGGACGACTTCCATTCCATAATGGAGGTGAATTATTTTGGTGCGCTTTACTGTATGCTACATGCTATTCCTATCATGAAAAAGTCGGGCGAAGGCTTGATTGTTAACGTCGTTTCTGTGGGAGCGAAACACGGGATTCCTTACTTGGGTGCCTACTGTGCCAGCAAAGCTGCTCTGGTGGCATTTGGGCAGAGTCTTCGTGCCGAGTTATCAAACACTGGCATTTCAATAATGAATGTCTTTCCAGGTTATACACAGACAAGTATGTTCGAAAATGAGAAAAAGGTAGGCGGTGCCCACCGACCTCGAATTCCCTATGCCCCCGCATCGAAAGTAGCCGAGGTAATCGTTAGGGCAATCGAACGCGGGAATCGTGACTTAGTTCTTTCTAAGGAAGGTAAAACTCTGTTAATTATTCAGAGATTACTACCTTCATTAGTTGATAAAGCTATGGAAAAAATAGCGTTTCAATTGAGAGATCCTCAGGAGGTGTGCAATGAGTAAGCCAAAACTGCAGATTATCGTGTTGTTCCAAAATCTTGGTGAAAACCAAACATATTATGCCCGTTCTCCGGCGCCGCCATTAACGGGTGCCTTAGTGGCTGGATTGACTCCACCGATAGTGGAAGTGGAACTCCTCCATGAGATGGTGCGTCCCATTGATTATGATATGGATGCCGACTTCATCGCTCTGAGCTTCATGGACTTTTGTGCACCTCACGCCTTTGAGGTAGCACAAAAATTTAGAAAGCTCGGGAAGACTGTGGTAGCCGGTGGAAGATACCCTTCCACTTTCCCCGAAGAGGTGATACCGCACATGGATGCTGTTGTGGTAGGGGAGGCGGAACGTGTGTGGCATCAAGTAGTTGTGGATATGGTGGAAGGAAATTTAAAGAAGGTATATCAGGCGCCCATTGGACCTCCTTTAGATGACATACCACCTCCCCGCTACGATCTCATAGAGTCGAATTTTGCGGTTCCGGTGGTAACGGAAGCCACCAGGGGATGTCCCTACAAATGCAGTTTTTGCCAGCTCAACATCAAACCTGCCCCGTATCGATGCCGTCCGATAAAAGATGTGATTCGCGATTTAACCGCCACCTCAGAACTACCTCTGCATAAACGCAAAATGGCGATGATCTTGGACAACAATATTGGAGGAAATATAGAATATGCCAAAGAACTTTTGAAAGAGATCGCAAAACTGAAATTATGGGGTTTAGGAATCCAGTTCAGCTTCGACTGCCTCCACGATAACGAGTTTATAGAATTGTTAGCCAGAGCGAACTGTACCATGGCTTTCACCGGATTGGAATCGTTGAATGAACCAAGCCTGCAATCCGTCCACAAAAAGCAGAATAGGGTGGAGGAATACCAGGAGTTGTTTGAAAAACTGAAAAGACATGGGATACTGACTTTTACCGGCATGATGCTGGCTCTGGATGAAGATACTCCGTCCTATTATGAAAACCTGCCAGAGAAACTCGAGGAGATCGATCCCAGTGCCATCCTTCTTTCCATCTCCATCCCAATTCCCGGGACCCCTTTCCATAAAATCGTGGAGTCGGAGGGACGCATATTTGACAAGGACCTTTCCCATTACGAAGGTGACCATCTTGTCTTTTCTCCCAAAGGAGTTACTCCCGATGAAGTCTTCGATGCCTTTCAAACCATAAACCGGACATTCTACTCCTGGAAAAATATTTTCAAAAGGTGGCTAAGGTTCATCTCGGGATACACAAGGGAAAAGAATATATTCAAACGGATATTCCGGTCGCTTCTCTTGTCCTACATCTTCTTGAAACTGTCCATTTTTCAAAGAGATCATGCTCAACAGAAAGTGTATCCCCTCTCTGAATCAAACGTACATTTCCGTCCTGGCGAGATGCAAGAATTTCTTGCTTCCAAAGGCTAAATTCAACAGACTAAGTCCAATACTCATAGAACAGTACAAAGCCTTAGCCTTTGAGTGAAATAGGATGTAGATCATAATGACAAAAACAATTTACAAGACTTTTTTAGACGCCGCTCACAGGTTTACCAACAATACAGCGCTGATGTACAAGAAGCAGGGTCGCTATTCGGAGATTAAGTACTGCGAGCTTGTAGAATCGGTAGAAACTGTCGCTGCGAATCTCGTTGGGTTAGGTGTAAAAAAAGGCGACACGGTTGGTATCTTTTCCAACAATCGCCCGGAATGGGCGATTGCAGACTTGGCTTGCATGAAACTTGGTGCTGTGGTGGTTCCTATTTATCAGACTTTGCCGCCTGCTTGTGTAGAGTATGTAGTCAATGATTCCCATACCAGCCTAATCTTTGTAGAAAACAATGAACTTTTCACGGTAGTTGATGGAATTAGAAGCGAAGTTCCCGATCTTAAAACGGTGGTTATCTTTGATTCATCTGGGATTGATAGCCGAAAAGATTTCTTGAAATTTCGTGATTTGAATCGTGTAGATTCTCGTGAGAGCGTTCCGGATGTTGCAGCATCAGGCGATGACGTGGCGACAATAGTCTATACTTCAGGGACTACCGGTGACCCAAAAGGTGTTGTCCTTACCAATAGGAACATCGTAACCAATGCATTTGCCACCATCAATCGTTTTAGGGTGATACATAAAGATATCATTCTATCCTATCTTCCCCTTTCGCATATGTTCGAGCGAACCTGCGGTTATTACGTATTTCTCTTCGCCGGGGGATGCATTGCCTATGCCGAAAACCTATCGACCGTCGCCGATGATGTCAAAGAAATCCGACCTACCATTATTCTTGCCGTTCCAAGAGTTGTCGAGAAGGCTTATGAGAAAGTTGTAACAGAATTGAGACGAAGTCCTTATCTTAAACAAGCTCTTGTGACCTACGCGATAAAGTGTCTTAATACTTATGCCAATCTTAGTCATAAAAAAATGAAAATTTCAATTGGATTAAGAGTGAAATGCGCAATTTTTAATGCATTCGTATCACCTAAATTCAGAAAACTGGGTGGTGGCAGGCTCAGAATTATAGCCACTGGAGGCGCACCTCTTAACAGAAAAATTGCCAAAGCTTTCTATATTTTTGGACTGAATATCGTCGAAGGATATGGTCTTACCGAAACCGCCCCAATTGTATGCTGCAATTCCGTAAAAGACAATAGGCTCGGAACCGTGGGGAAACCCCTTGAAGAGATTGAAGTCAAGATCGGTGATGGCGATGAAATCCTCATCAGAGGTCCGAATGTAATGAAGGAATATTTTAGCAAACCCGAGGATACTAAAAAGGTTATTGAAAGTAATGGCTGGTTCCACACCGGTGATCGGGGAAGGTTTGATGAATCCGGACATCTAATTATCACTGGCAGAATCAAAGAGATTCTTGTTTCCTCATATGGGAAAAAGATCCCATCAGCTCCTATTGAAGCCCAAATAGCAGGCAGTGAATATATTTCCCAGGTTGTTCTCTGTGGCGATAATAGGAAATGCGTTGGAGCATTGGTTGTACCGAATAGAGAGCAGATACAAAAACATGCAAAGGAGGGAAGTATTCATTCTAATAGTTATTCCGATCTGCTTGAAACTGACGGAATAAAAGCACTGATAAAAGGTGTGATTGAAAAGTCAACAGAAGATCTTCCATCCTATGAGCAAATCAAGGTTTTCACCGTTATTCCTGAGGAATTCACAGTGACTAATGGTATGTTAACCCCAACAATAAAACTAAGAAGAAACAAGATATTAGAGAAATATCGTAAAGAGATAGATGCGATGTATGCACCATCAGAATGAATCGCTTGATAATGCATTCAGAATGACTTCGTGCTCGATGATCGGGAGAAAAATTGAATAATTACAGGTCAATATAAATATCATTCCGCATTAGCGCTGATCCCTTGTCCCATTCGACAATTCCCCCCCCCGAAATTCCCAAAGTCACCCAATCTAATTAAAGATTTGAGAATCCATGCCAAAGAAATTTGTTCTTGGGAAAGAAATCACTTGATTTATATTTAGATAATAATTATATTTCATATATTTGTAAAAAAATGACTGTGAATGAACGTCATAAAACCACATGTAACTGTGAAAATCATGCCCTGATTCGACAACGAACAACTAATCTATTCCGGGCAACCACTTGTATACAGCATATCCTCGTCATCATCTCTTTGAAATAAACGGTTGTTCCCATGCATCCAGATCATTAAATATGGAAACAACCGAAATAATATTTGTTATCTACCATCACTTTTTTCATACACACTTAAAAGACAGCAGTGATTAATCATAATGGGTCATTAGTGTTAGAAATGATTGGATGAATAATTAAAAACTTGAGGAGAAGATCATGAGAACAAGTGTATTCGCAACCACATTTACGATCATATTACTGGTCGTAACCGGCGCATTGGCGGAGGTACCACACCAAATCAACTACCAGGGGATGTTGACCGATACCAGCGGCAATCCCATTAATGAGGTCATCACTCGGATGACATTTTCCCTGTATGCGGATTCCGTTGGAGGGGGTAGCTTATGGAGTGAAATCCATTCCGGCGTCCCGGTGACCGATGGCTTATTTCGGGTTACGCTGGGAGCGGATTGGCCGGTTCCGGCATCCCTGTTCGATGGCAGTACGCTATGGTTAGGAGTCATGGTAACTCCGGATGGACAAGACATGACTCCTCGCCAACCTCTGGTATCGGTGCCTTATGGATTCAAATCCCAAAACGCTGATCACGCGGTCACTGCTGATACAGCAAGGTGGGCTGAAGACTTCCAGGTACCTCTCCATGTCACAGGCGACACCGTGGGAACCGCTATCATCTGGGGTACAAACAATACCGAAACCGGAATGGGCATAAAAGGTGAAAACGCCGCCGGCAATTATGGCTACCTTGGCAGTGGCAGCTATGGCGTCTATGGGGAACACGTATCCAGCGGCAACTTTGGCTATTTTGGCAGCAGCCAATACGGCGCCTATGGGAAGCACGAGTCCTACAACAAATACGGTCTCCTCGGCGCCACTTGGGCTGGAGCATTTGGCAAAGATTTGGATACCCAAAATCTTGGCGGACTCGGCCACAGCCTACGTGGAGCATACGGTCAGAACAGTAACGGCAATCGTGGCTACCTGGGCGAGGAAGAATGCGGCGTCTACGGTCAATACGGGTGGAGCGGTCCCAATGGCTACATCGGTAGCACCAACTATGGGGCATATGGAGAATACACCAACGGAAACTACGGCTACTCCGGTAGCACCAGCTACGGCGCATATGGATACCACAACAACGGCAATAGCGGTGCCCTCGGTACCAGCAGCAATGGGGTGTATGGCTTAACGGGTAGCACTAATGGCTATGGCGGCTACTTCTTGGCTTACGCCACCGGAGCATCTGGTATCTTCGCCTGGGGAAGCGCCAGTGGTTATGCCGCGGAATTTAGAGGGAATGTTATCATCAAACACGTGAGCACCGGTGCAACCGTGATGGAACTGGGGGAAGGTTTGGACTACGCCGAGGGCTTCCACGTATCGGACGAGACCGGCATCGCGCCCGGAACTGTCCTGATCATCGATCCTGATCACTCCGGTAAATTGACGATATCAGACAAATCCTATGACTCAAAAGTCGCTGGAATCGTCGCCGGCGGAAAGGGGTTGGGATCGGGTGTTCGCTTGGGATCCGATGAATTTGATTATGATGTGGCGTTGGCGGGCAGGGTGTACTGCAACGTGGATGCGACCGAGACCGGTGTGGAAGCTGGCGACCTGCTAACCACCTCCACCACACCGGGCTATGCAATGAAAGCGTCGGATTATTCGCGCGCCCCTGGCGCTATTTTGGGAAAAGCAATGGAGAAATTAGAGCGCGGGGAAAAGGGTCAGATATTAGTTCTTGTAACTTTGCAATAACAGGAGGTTGTGATCATGAGAAATGTAATTATCATCATTCTGGTCGCCTCCTTTGCAATCATGCTGCCGGTATCGACGGTTTCGGCTGAGATAGTGAGTAAAGACCAGGCTCTGACGGTGGCAACAAACTGGATTGCATTCATTCTTCAGGCGAAAGGAGATTGGGGCGGCGCCAAGACGGCGGAGGTAATAGAAATACAGGAATTCAAGCGTGGGGATCGGCTGCTGGGTTATTTTTGCCATGTGAATCCCAGAGGTCATATCGTGATTTCCCTGCGCAGGGAGCTGGCGCCGGTGAAAGCGTATTCAGCTACCTGTAATCTGGATCCTGGGATGGAGGAAGGGTTGGTTGACCTTATCAAAGACGGCATGGAACGAATCCTGGATGGGATTATACAGCAGATAGGTCCCGTGGAAACGGTCCGAACCGAAGACATGGAAAGCATCCTTGAAATCGACTACCGTCAAACATGGTTAGCAATTGAAAACGGAGTCGATATGAACTACCAGATGAGCGACACACTGCTTAATTCATCCTGGCATCAGGGTGACCCTTATAATCAACAGTGTCCAGCGCCACCGGGGGGTGATGACTGCACCGCTCCTCGCTGCTTGGTGGGGTGTGTCGCCACGGCTGGTGCCCAAATAATGCGGTACTGGAACTGGCCCCCCTATGATAATCATAATCCACCCAATATTTATGATTGGCGGAACATGCCCGATCAACTTACAGGGTCGTCACCCCAGATAGAAATTGATGTTGTCGCCGATTTATGCCATAATATTGGGGTTGATGTCGGTATGAGTTACTGCGCTGGTGATGGTTGTCAATCAAGTGCACAAACTTACGATATGGAAGGTGTGTACGAAAATCTCTACCGTTATTCCCCTGATGGTGGAAGATCGAGCAGGAACCAAGTTAGCGCAGTGGAATGGTTTAACATGATAAAGAATCAACTTAATATGAATCGCCCCATCCATTACAGAGTTGAGGGACATTCAATTGTCTGTGACGGCTGGCAGGAGACCGGACCGGGACCCCTGCGGGAATACCATATGAATTATGGTTGGGGGGATGGCAATAATACCTGGTGGACCCTGGGTGCATTGCTCTTCGGCGGTATCGATGAGGAATACATGCTGTACGGTATATTTCCCAACGTATCACTGGGAACTTCATTTTCCGGTACCTACGCCAGGAACGATATCCTTCCCTACCGTTATTTCGATCGGGATGCTTTGGGGACGACGGCAGTATTTGAAGCTGGTCAGAGGTTGCAGTTTCTCCCCCGTATCACTGTAACCTGCGCCCCCGGGGGTGGGAATTATGTCCGAATCCTAAGTGGGGCTTTTTCTTGGACCCGTCTATTTACAAGAGGAGATATCTCAAAAGGCATACGCCTTGCTGGAGGTGAAGTCAAGTTTCATCCTGGCGGCTCATTGAAGTTACATTAGCCGAGCGGTGGAAGTCTGGTTTTGTTGTGGATTACCTAACCATCTATTGAAATGTCGGATTCTGCGGGACAGGCGGTGACAACGCTGTCCGTTTTATGGGTTCATCCCTTCGTAACACAAGAATGTACACGCGTGGGGATGTATCCAAAGGAGCGAGACTATTCGAAGGAGGTATTAAGCTTTACGCCAACGGTTGCATCAGTTTTCACTGATGTCTGATAACAGATTACATGACTAAACTAAAATAATCCTTTTAACGTGGCAAAGGAGTGAGACATGAATCCAAACGCGAACAAACTAATCTTGGGCTCAATCGTCCTAATGCTGGTAGTTTGTATTACAACACTATTGACCGCCCAACCGTCCAGCGACAATTACATCCTGAAAAAATGGGCGATTTCCAGCGGGGGTGGGAGTATGAGTTCCGATAATTACCAAGCTGTCGCCGTCATCGGGCAGAGCAGCCCTCCCGGGACCTCCTCCAGCACCAACTACACCTTATTCAGCGGCTATTTACAGCCACTATTTGGAGCACCGGGAGCTGCGTTGGTTTGGGTTTGGACGGACAGCGCCAACGTTTATCTGGACTGGGACGATGTCCCCAACGCTACTTCCTACAACATCTATCGGGCTAACGACCCCGGTGTCACGGTTGTACCAGGTAATCTGATCGGTACCAGTGCCACCTCGAACTACACCGACACCAATGCGGTGGCGGACAGCGTCAAATTCTTTTACCTGGTCACCTGCAGCAATTAATTATTTACTAATAGTGCTGTCAGGTGCCCTCACCTGATAGTCATTGCTGGTGAACCGAAACATTCTCACGCCGGGGCGATTTATCCTTTCCCTAAGCGGGCATTGAGGGATTTCATCCATAGGGCAGCCCGGCAATCGCCGGATCATCGCTCCATGGAATTAAACTCAAATAGATGCAGTGTGTCCCGCCGTAGCTGGATACGCTACCAAAACATAAACTTGAGGAGAGAATAATGAAACCCCACACTTTGCCAATTACCATAACGATCATTTTACTGATCGTAAGCGGGGTATTCGTGTCATCGGTTGGTGAAATTATAGAAGTTTGAAAATCGCAGCAAAATTGAGTCCCAGTAGGTTTTCCTCCCAGCTGCAGACGGTTTGCGGAATGTTTCCGGTTCGGAATGAATATTCAGTCGATTGCCGGACGAAAAACCCGACAGGAACTTGGTTCTATATTTTTTGGTGAAATTACTTCTTATCACCAATGTAATCAGAAACTAAAATCTCAAAAACTAGAATAATCTACTATTATGTAAAAAATCGAAAAACTTCTTGACAATTGATTTTCCTATGATTATGTTTTGTCATGTGATAAGAGATTCGTTTGAAACATTGGAGGAAATACACTTCGTGGAGTAATAGCTGGTTATTATATGTACCTGGGTCGAAGATAAGCCCCCAAATCATGCAGATAGCTGAATTCACCGATTAGAGATACCCCCGACCTTCGACCGGTCGGTTTATTTTTTTTATTTATGGGAATGATTATGAAGAAACCAAAAATTCTGTTAATTGATGATGACCCTCTGTTTCTGAAAACCACCCAGCAACAATTGGCGGAATTAGGCTATGACACTAATACTGCTCCGGATGGAATCTCAGGTAACCGTGAGATTTCCGCTGATAATTATGCCTTAATTTTGCTGGACTTGCGCCTTCCCGACACCGATGGATTGACTTTATTAAAGACGTGGCAAGACAAAATGATTCCCTCACCGGTTATCATGATTTCCGGCGAAGGAACCATCCCCGAAGCGGTCAAAGCCATGAAACATGGTGCGCTGGATTTCTTGGTGAAACCGGTAGATATCGATCTGTTAGAGGTGGTAGTGAAGCGTACGTTGTCTTCTCAAAAATTGGTGAAAGAGAACCTTAGGTTAAAGCAGTTGGTTCGTCCGGACAAAGCTGTTTTCCTGGGTGATAGTGATGTGGTGAAAGAGTTACTCGATATCGCTGACAAAGTGGCAGATAGCGATCATCCCATATTGCTTGAAGGCGAAACCGGAACCGGGAAACAGGTTCTGGCGCACTATATTTTACAACATTCCAACCGAATCAATGAACCGTTCGTGCAAGTGAATTGTGCAGCCATTACCCCAACCCTGTTCGAATCAGAGCTGTTTGGACATGAAAAAGGCGCATTCACCAGCGCTCATGTCCGAAAAATCGGCAAATTGGAGCTGGTGGGTAAAGGGACTCTTTTTTTGGACGAAATTGGTGAGCTGCCGCCCGAATGTCAGGCGAAATTGTTAACTGCAGTTGAAAACAGAACCTTCGAACGGGTAGGGGGGACGTCTGTCCTCTATTTTGAAGGCAGGATCATCGCCGCCACCAATCGGAACCTGGAAGATGAAGTAACCAACGGAAATTTCAGGAAAGACCTGTTCTACCGGCTGAACACCTTTCGGCTAAATTTACCTCCTTTGAGGGAACATATCGAGGATATACCCATATATATCAACCACACTTTAGACCAATGCGGGCGGAAATACGGTAGTACTTTCGATTCACCGGAACCGGACGTGCTGGAGCAGCTAAAGAAATATCATTGGCACGGTAATGTCCGTGAAGTCATCCATCATGTTGAGCGTATCGCGCTGTTTTCCGACAGCAAAAAAATTCCCAAACGCCTCTGGCTGACTTTACCTTCGCTGGTGCAAGACCCATCCACTGATGAATATGAAACCAACCTGCAAACCGCCATAGATTCCTTCAAAGAGCAGCACATATTGAAAATACTGGCAAATTGCGGTGAGAATCAGACCGAAGCGGCAAAACGCTTAGGCATTGGTCGCACTTACCTAAATCGATTATTATCATCATATAAAGATCATAAGTGAGCGCTATTCCCATCAAATATCAACGTTCCATTGCGGTCATCTGCTTTATCTGTATTGGATTGATTGGCACCGTCAACGTATCCCGTCGGATGCATTTTGGAATCAATGTCGACCAGATCGACGGACACACATTCATTAGTTCAATCGAACCGGGAAGTCACCCTGAAATTGCTGGGTTACAGGTTGGTGATGAGCTATTGGCAGTGGACGGTAAAATCGTTCAGAACAAAGCGGTTGCCAGATGGATTCTAATAGGTGTAGAATCCAGGTCACCGTCTGTTTTTCTTGTCCAGCGAGGTGACGAACGATTCAACATCACACTCCCGCCGGAATCACAATTCGATATCGGATTTCTGATTCTAAATGCGCTGTTGGGTATCACTTTTATCATCGTCGGCACCGTAGTGTGGTGGAACGGTTTTTCGGATGCAACAGTCCGATCTTTCTTTCGGTTGAACTGTTTTGCCGGAGCCGCTATCCTTCTATTCTCACATGAAAACACTCTGCATCCATTATTGCTGCACCATGCATATTCCTTCGCCTGGTTATTTACCTATTGCATGATACCATCGGCACTGTTGGAATTCATAATCAGATTTTCAAATTATTTTGAACAACCACGCCGTCACTCGACCACCGTCATCATCCCATATTTACCTCCCATCGCGACATTCTTAACCCTAAGTGTTTTCTATCACTACGCTTACAATTCTTTTAGTCCGCACTGGATTACCCGCTATGAAACATTATTTAATATAGGTTTCGGCGGGATTCTGTTAATCTACTTCACCGGCAGTATCTTATTATTGCTGCGAAACTATCTCAAACCGTCGAATCAGGTGGAAAAAGACCGCATTCGCTGGCTGCTCATTTGCACATTCCTCGGGCTGGCGCCATTTTTCTTACTCTATAAAGTACCCGCGCTTTTCGGCTTAAATCCCTTTATTCCCCTTTGGACGGCATTTACACTGATGTTAATCGTCCCCATCGGTTGGGGGATGGCGGTGGCATCGTTCCGGATGTTGAAATTGGAATGGGTGCTGTCCCGGACCATCGTCTATGCAATTTCCGCCGCCCTGGTTCTATATTTAATGTTAACGGCAGCGTCAAGCAGCATCGGATATGTTCAATACAAAGATACCACCTCCTTGATCGTTTTGTCGGTGCTCGGAATTGTGACGATATCCTTAGCAGTCTCAGGATTAATCGGATATGTTCGCAAGTTTATCGACCGGATTTACTACCACGACTGGTACCGGTACGAAAAAGCGCTTCACGATCTTGGGGTGGAGCTATCCGGCTCCATCACCGAAAAAGCTATCGTTGAAATCCTTACCGAACGTTTTCCTTCAATATTGAAAATCACAAAAGCGACACTTCTAATCAAAAGCGATGACGGCAGCTTTCTGCTGCCCCATCAAACCACAGAACCAGGTAAAGGGAGGTTGGAGACAATTCAAAAATTACAAAAAGACTTTGCGGATATTACTAATTTCCCAAAAGATAGTCGTCTCGAACTGTCATCCTCCGATATAGGCGAACTTGGATACCAGTATGTGTTGTACCTGGTGCATACCAGCGACATCATTGGCATCTTATTGCTGAGCAAAAAACTCTCAGGTGCACCCTTCAGCATTCGCGATCATCAATTACTGGAGACTATGTCGAGTTATGCCGGCACCGCTATTGCCAATTTGGGTCTCACCCGCAAGTTGCTTGATACCGAGAAACGCGGATTGGCCGTGGACATGGCGGGCGGGATAGCTCATGAAATCAACAATGCCCTGTCGCCCTTAATGGGACAAGCCCAACTAATTGAACGTTCTCTGTCACGAAGCCCTGAATCCGAAGGACAACGGGAAATGACTCAAAGAACTAATATAATCGTCGATATGTGTAATCGTATTAAGCGAATCGCTCTGAACTTAGGAAAAATTTCAGAACCCCTCCACCTTGAGAAAACCTCGCTGTCTTTGAATGATGTCGTGGAAGAAATCCTGCAGATAATGTCCGAAACTGCCGGTCGCATTAAGCGTTACAAACTAAATGATCCCCACGCCAAATTCCAGCTTTTCAAAAATTTGGATAAAAATCTGCCCTCAATAACAGCCGACCATCAGCAGTTAAACCAAGTATTTATGAATCTCATCCTAAATGCTTCAGATGCCATGGAGCCGCAAGGGCAGGGTACCCTAACAGTTAGAACCCAATTTGCGCAGGAACAGAATTCCGTGGTGGGATTTGTCGAGGACACCGGTCCCGGAATTCCACACCATTTGAAGGACAAAATTCTCCAACCCTATTTTACCACCAAAGAAGAGGGCAAAGGAACCGGACTGGGATTATCCATCGTCCGCTCCATAATCGAAGCCCACGGCGGTCAATTAAAAATCCACTCCACCGAAGGTCACGGCACCCGCATAGAATTCACCCTCCCCATCAGCAAGTCTGACTAATTATCACTTCCCTTCACTTCCCTTAAACAGAATCCAAGCCTGCATTTCTCATGTATGATTCTCTGAAACAAGTGTATAGTGCAAAGCACAGTCTGACTTGTTCTCAAATCTGATTAACTTATTAAATAATAACCTATAATGATTGTGGCATGGCTATTGTATTTAGATGGTGCAGAACTTCACTGAACACCTAATTGGAGGAAATTAGAATGTACCATCAAAACAAGATTCGCCCCTCAATCTTTAAGGGTTTTTGTTTTCTGAATCATTCCTTGCGGAAAAGCATTTTTTGGAATACAATGATCTGTGTTCTCTGCGTTCTAATATTTGCTTCCATTGGACTTACTCAGATGGACTATGCCTCTCTGTCAAGTGATGATATGGTCGGATCGTATGGGCAACCAAGTGAAGACGACAACCCACCTGCTGCTCCGTCATCCACCAAGAGATTTCGTATTTCTTTGAGCTGGGCTTTGATACAGGCAGAACCCAGTGATGGTTTGATTCACACATTCTCATCATCTGAATCTGGTGGATCCAATGGTGGTTTTCTCAGCGCGCTGCTCCATATCAATCAAGGTAAACCGCTTGCATCGGCTTTTGGAATCAATTGTTGCATCACCGACGGTCTCGGTTTAGAACTAACGGTGCGCATCGTTGCCAATGATGGGGTGAGTGGCGCAAGCAGCTAATCCCATCCGGGCGGTGATGAGAACAACACACATCAACCACTTTAGCTGGAGAAGGGAGTCATCATGAAAACCCTATCATCTTACCGAGCTGCAATTGTAATTGGATTGTCGGTGGCAATCCTTCCGGTTGGGCTTTCAGCGCAGCCTCGGTCACCGGAAAATGGAACCACTTATGTTCGATAAAATTGTAGTGGACCCCGACTGGGTTTTACCTATGTGCCGGGAGATAACGAAGTCTGGCGGAAATTGGATGACAAAAACATGGGTCGCGTGTTTACTCAGTTTGGTTGGCAATTTGAATATGTAGTGGTTCCCAAAGGTAGAGGGCCATCTTACGCCATCGAATTTCTTCCCCTTATCGCGGGTGTTGAATATGGAAGGTTCATTCCAAGTGGAACGCTAACGATGGGCATCCGTGCTGCTGGAGGCTTTGAGTTTGCAGTAGGACCAACCGTTTTACCATGGAAAGCCGCGCTGTCAATTCAAACTGGTACCAGTATACATTTCGACGAAACAAACATCCCGGTGCGATTGATTTACACACATAATCCCGATGGCAGCATTATTTCATTATTGGTCGGCTATGCCATCGGTAAAGCGAAGTCGGAATCGTAGCATCCTTCAGCCCAATTCCTTTAGTTCAAACCATGCTTTGCATTAATCTGTTACTATTTGGCTGAAACGCGGAATTCGGTTTCATAATAATTTTGTATTGCAATAAGGTGTTCACGTCTTTGGAGATTTCACCGGTATTATTGGAAAAAGAATCCAGACTTTTGAGGCAAATGATGGACGCTGGAACAACATTCGCGGTTAATGAGATGGATCGATATGAAGCACAGCCTAATATTCATAAATGGCTGTTTATTTTCGGACTGTGCTTCGCTGTCTGGCATATCATCCCGGTGTTCCTGGGTTGGGAAATCAAGGGTAAGTTTACAATCGGCGACCTGGTAGATCTATCCACACCGTTCGTTCTACTCGGACTTGTGCTAAAATTGTATTTCATATTACAGCGACAGCGAAGAGAAACAGAGGGATGGGAAAGAGTCTCCATTTTTGGTCAACTTCTACTAATTTTCGGCGCCATTGTCTTCGTCCAGGGACACGGTATCCATCTCGCCAGCAACGCCATTTATCGATACTTAGTCGGAAACCCAACCTCGCCTCTGTCTTCACTAACCTATTTCTTTGATGAGATCCAAAGCCATTTCTTCTGGGATTCGGGATTATTGCTGATCGCGTTCGGACTGATTCTGCTTGACTATTGTTCGGATTCCCGATCAGAACCAATATCGGCACCATCTAAACGTTGGATTTTCTGCGGTGCCTTATTATATGGATTCACCCATTTCTGCAATGGCGTGGAAGGACAAACCGCTGTTTTGACTTTCCCGGCAGCAGTTCTTATCCCAGTTCTCCTTGTCCTAATATCCTGGGTAATGCATCTGCGATTGCTGCTTAGTCCTGTTATCCTCTTCTATTTTACCGCATTCCTCACTGCCGACATCCTCTTCATTTTCTGGGGCATACTGCACAAAGGATTCCCCCAATTCAGTGAATTGGGCTGGTTCTAAGCCCCGACACTGAAAACATTCCCTCAAAATCCTGTCCAAAGCAACTCAATTTCCCTGATATACCCCTCACTACTTATCTGCCTACCTAAGCGCGTATTCAGTGTACACAAAAGCATTAATCTGTTCAATTCTCTATACACTTCCCTGGAATTTCCTATAATGTAATACATTATCATTCAGTTACTTAAATCATTGGCATGGCTTTTGAGTTATAGCAAAGCGTAAGTGTAGAAATGTTTTTTTGGGTTAAAGAAGAGGTTGTCATGAAAAATCGTAATAGACTGGTATTGCTAATTGCATTAATGGTCGCAGCTGTGCTTAGTGGTTGCGATTCACCTATGGGACCTGACGAACCAAAACAACCCAAGAGTACCGGGCATTCTCCTCCGTTACCTGGAAATCTGCTAATTAATGTTGAATCGGATGAGAGTGAATTCGATAGCGTCCTGTGCTTTGTACCCTCATATTCATTAGAGTTAATTAAAATGCTGCATGAAGGAGACTGCTATACTGTCAATATACAACTGGATTCTGGAAGTTATAACATAATTTCCGAGGGATACCGTGAAGGACATGCAACTTATTCAGGATTTGGTACAGGACAGGTATCATCAAATCAAACAACAACCATCGATATTTCATTGTCCCAAAAGGCATATGAGGTTGTAGGTTCCACTGATTTATTTGGGAGAGCAGAGAAAGTTGTTGTTGTAGGTAACTACGCTTATGTGCAGGTTAACAGTGCGTATCCTACTTATGATCCTGGTCTTCAAATAATTGATATCTCCAATCCTGACAATCCTACTTCTGTTGGATTCTACCGGTCAACATATTCGTTTCGAGATATTGCAGTTGCTGGAGGCTATGCCTATGCAGTGTGTGGAGGCTTAAGAGTGATCGATGTCTCCAACCCTTCTGGACCCATAGAAGTTGGATGTCTTGTATCCACCATAATTGCTTTTGCCGCAAGAAATATCGAAATTAACGGGAATTACGCTTATGTTTCGGGATACATCAATTTTTATGGATGTGGCATGTATCTTTGGGTGATCGATATTTCAAATCCCACTAATCCTGTGCAAGTTGGATTTAACTACACGATGGGAACGCTCTGTAGTGTCATTGAGGTCTCAGATCAATTCGCTTATTTAGCATGTGGGCAAAATGGTTTAATGGTTATGGATGTATCCGATCCAACAAATCCCAATGAAGTAGCTCAATGTGGATTTTCCTATGCTGCATGGAAGATATCCGTCTCCGACGACTACATCTATGTCGCTGGAGATTCCCCTAATATAACGATTGCGGATATATCTACACCTTCAGATCCCGTAGAAGTTGGTTGTTGTTATTATATCTGGTATCCAAATGAAATTGCGGTATCCCAGGATTTCGGTTATGCTGTTACCGATTACAGTTTGATTGAAGTTAAGGCTACAGATCCTTCCAATCCAATTATTACAGGCTTATGCAGGCTCCCACAAGATACAAAGAGTATTGCCATTTCTGGTGATTACGCTTACGTAGCCTGTGATTCGAATGGATTGCAGACTGTTTACATTGGTGAGAAGCGACGGAAAAACGAAAATGTGGAGGAAGAGTAATGAAAAAGCAAATGCATAATCAAAATGGAACGTTGGACCGATTCCTTGCCACCTTCAATCAATTTATCGGAAGTGGTGTCCTGATCGCCGTTGTCATTCTATCTGGTGCCACTGTTGTTTCAGCCGCACAGAAATCACAAATCAAAAAGATTCCTTGTGTAACCGTCGTCAGCAAAAACGGTGACCAGCACCCCGGTAGAGTGTTTGATGTTTCTGACACATCACTAACACTGTGGTGCAGCGAAGAGCTGTATAGTGATCAGAATCGCAGCCAACATTCCAGGAATGTACACTACTCGGAAATCAGTCACATTATCATCGAGGAGAAAGGCAATACTGTATCTGGGGTGGTTATTGGAACGTTGCTTGGCGCAACTCTTGGATTGTTCAGTTCGCAGCTTGTACCGGTTACATGGACCAATGTGAACTGGTCGCCGTTCGAAATGGCGGAAACCATGTTGGAAACCCCGATGGTTTTGATCTGTGCAGTCCTTGGTGGAGTCGCCGGTGCGTTGAATGGGATCGACACAAAAGTTCAGATAAACGGCGATATCGAATCATTTCATAATATCGTACCAATTCTTCAAGAGATCAAAGTTAAAGAAGGAGAATCACCATGAAGTCAACACAATATTTTTTGATTCTGATTTTACTCGTTTTATCCATCGCCTCCAATTTCGCTGTTGCACAGCAGGGCACAACCTCCCAAGATAAAGTATACCAAATTGTGTTGAAAGACGGATCGAGGCTAATTGGGATGATTGAGGATGAGGATAACGATACCATCAGCCTAACAACCTTAATCGGCATTGAGATCAACATCGAAAAGAATCAAATTGAGAAAATGAAGCTTCTTTCGGGTGTAGTAGTGGGTGGAAAATATCGGCGGTCTGACCCGAATTATACCAGGCTGTTCTTCGCCCCCACTGCGCGACCCCTGAAATCAGGGCAAGGGTACTTTTCCATCTATGAATTATTCCTTCCTTTTGTAGCCGTTGGCATTGGTGACGTACTCACATTAGCTGGAGGAATCTCCATATTTCCCGGAGCCCCACAACAAGTGTTTTATTTGGCGCCCAAGGTTACGCCAATCCATCTGAAGGGTATTGATATGGCAGCGGGTATTATGCACATTGGCTCAACTGGGGGAAATAGCGAAGGTATGGGCATAATCTATGGATTAGGTACATTTGGTTCAACTGCCAGTGCCTTTACGCTTGGCCTTGGGTGGGGATATGCTGGGAAAGAAACCGCCGACAAACCAATTGTCATGGTTGGGGGGGAACTGCAGGTATCCAATAGTTTTAAGTTGATCACCGAGAATTGGTTCCCGCCTGATTCGGAAGTTTCCCTCATCTCTTTTGGATTCAGGATGTTCGGTGATAACCTTGCTGCAGACCTGGGTCTCTGTAATCTGGCAGGCGCAGGAATGCGGGGATTTCCGTTTTTCCCCTGGGTTGGCTTTGTCTATAATTTCAATACAACATAATCATCAATTAGTGCTTGTAAGTAATTTCCTATTTACACTAACACAAATCTTCAAGTACTATCGAACAAAAACACGTGAGGAGGAAAAAATGAAGAAACGGAGTAATTTTTATTCAACCATGATCGCTTTGGTGCTGCTGTCAACTACCTGTTACTTTTCGGGTAGCGCCCAAGCCGGTCAATCACCGGAAGCACTGACCAGTGCAGCGCTCAAACCAGCCACCGTCGAAGTCGGAATGTCCAGAATATTCCACCTCCGAGATGGAAATGTCGTTGCCGGGACCATCACCGCAATCGAACACGATTCCATCGCGGTGATCGAAGCCCCGGATGGCACGCTACGCATTCCCACTTGGGAGATCCTCGAGGAGATGGTGGATCTGACAAAAAACGACAACACCCGCTTCGTGGGTCCGGTCCTTTCCGAGGACGACTACTCGATTTCCATCAAGACCCCCTATGGCGTGGTTGTGGTACTGAAGCGCGACATCCAATCCATGGATCGCTATTACGGTGACAAAAAAGTGAGCTGGGAGGAAGAGAAGCAGCGGTTCTATCCCGCTGAAGAGCTTATCGACATCTTCCTGGATCCCACTGCCTTTCCACTGCAACCGCATACCATCTATCTGAGCGGTCTATCTCTGGGCTATGGGTTTACCGAAAATTTTATGCTGCGAACCCAGTTCGGGAACAACTTTGTGTACGACCTGAACCTGCACCCCATGTTCCGCATCTTCCGCCGTACCACTGGAACCTCGGAGATCAGCTTAGCCGTCGGTGCCAGGCTATTCAGCCATCATAAAGTTAAACAGCAAGCCGAAAAGTACAGCCAATGGATTATCGACACAGGTCTCGATAGTTCCTTGCACGAAAAAGGCGCTGTGCTCGTGGATAGTGTGCTGGAAGATCCCGATAAAAAGGAGTTCTACTGGGAATCTTATCTGGTCCTGAGCCGCCGCCAAAATCTTCCCAGCGGTCGCGGGAAATGGGGTTGGCATTTGGGTGTGCAAACCAACTCCATGGTGCACACCAGACCGGAATTAAATCCCGAGTATGAATGGGACGATGAGTTTGAATTCCCCTACCGGATCTGGGCAGCCATGGACTATGACCTCACCAAAAAGCTGAAATTCCTCATCGAGGTCTTTGCCGATAACGGACACAAGTTTATCACTCTCGAGGAAACCGCCCGCAGCTATTTCGATTTCGATAACACACCGTTCTCCGTGGAAACCCAAACCGGTGACTACCAACCGGTGGACCTCGATTTCGGGTTCATCTACACCATCACGGAAGCGTTTCGGCTCGGGTTACACTTCCAGTCTCCCTACTTGGAAATCTATTGGAAATGGTAGAAAACATAAGGAGACACCATCATGAAGAAAATCTCGATATTACTTACGTTTTGCATGCTGCTCCATCCCCTAATTGGTTTCACGCAGCAAACAAACGGAATCGACGACGGCGATGACCTATTCCAAGCCCGTTCCATTAAGATAAACCGAATGTCGGTGGAATGGAAACACGAACCCATGGACCTGATTTTGCAAAATGGGATAAGTTATTCCGGCAAATTCATCGCACTGCAGAATAACATCTTTCGATTACAAAGTAATGGTCAGGTTAGAGAAGTCCCGTTGAAGGATGTGAAAACCATCGTCCTGAAACGAAAGCCCCAGGACCTGCTTTTGGTTGGGTTGTCTGCCGTAGGTTTAGCCGCGTTATTTGCTGGTGGAGCGTCATTGGGCTTTGACGCATCCGATCAAACAGTTGCCGGTGCT
The DNA here is from genome assembly GCA_965372135.1 of uncultured bacterium. Taxonomy (GTDB): domain Bacteria; phylum Electryoneota; class RPQS01; order CBDVBD01; family CBDVBD01; genus CBDVBD01. The sequence goes on from CBDVBD010000001.1 coordinate 25,612, forward strand.
GCTGGGGTTGGTGCAGTGGTAGGTGTTGCAATCGGTTGGCGAGCATTCTACCAAAACATCGAAATCCCAACCAAGTGAGCGAGACTATTGCAATTAGAACAATATAGGGGGCAACAGGAAAAAGAGTGAATCCTATATTCATTAGAAGTGTTTACTTTGATCACTCTAAAGGTAATATTCGATACATGCCTGCCTCTGTTGCCCCTTATTATTTGTTTCAAAAGCCCATTTGACGTCAGACTTTGGATCACACTAACTTAAATGTCTTGATTTCAAAAGGATTCAACATCAACTCTATCGGGTTTGCACATGATAACTTATCACCGTCTTCCCATTCCATCAAATTAGTATCCACTAAAAAGGCATCGGGATTCCCCACTATCAACTGCCCAGTAGACAAACGCCCTTTGGTCTCCACAATTCGCAGAATCAGACAATCTTCCTTTTCTGCCTTTTTCATCACTTCCAATGACAAACCATCTCCCTCCAGTTTCCACGGCACTACAAATTCTCCCGCATCGTACCCATTAAAAGTCGTAATGCCCCCATTCAGATGTGCCGCTTGAGCAATCACATTGGAATGGATTAACTCCCCATTATGTGGGAGAAAACTATATGTGAATTGATGTATTCCTTGATCTGCATCGGGATCGGGATTGGTCGGTGCGCGCAGCAAATTCAAATCCAACACATTGCCCAGAACTTTATGACCGTATTTACAGTCGTTCAACAGTGCCACCCCATAATCTTGCTCTGAGATGTCGGCATACTTATGAGCCGCCACCTCGAATTTCGCCGCATCCCACGATGTATTGCGATGCGTAGCACGTTGGATATACCCGTATTGAATATCAAACGTCGCCTGATCGGTATAAACCTCCACCGGGAACGCCACCCGGAGCATCTTGTGCTTTTCCCGCCACTCAACGGTCGTATCGAAATCCAATTTCTTGCTGTGATTTGCCAACGTCACCTTCTGCTCGATGTCGGATTTTCCGACACCTAATCTGAACCGGAATCCTTGTCTGACTGGACCCCGGGGAAGGAAATCCATACCGCTGGCTGTAGCGGTATCAATTACTGCATCTTCGTAGAAAATCTCGATTTCCCATGCGTCGAAATCATTGGGGTGATCCTCGTAGAGCGTCAACACATTCCCCATTTTCCCTTCCGGTATAATGTTGCGCTTGACCTCCTTATCCCATGCTTGCAATAACCGTCCGTCATTATCAAATTGATACCGCACCAGGTCGTTTTCCAACACCAAACTGCTGGTGTCCACCGGAACCGGAACATCTCCTGAGGCTTTCTTGATAGTTACAAAGGAATATGGCGGAATATTAATCTGGACTATTACCTGCTCACCTTCCCATTGCGCAGGAAGTGTATTCCCGTGCTGGTCTTCCACGCCACACTGTTGCCAGCCCTCTGGAAGCACCACCGGACCATGGTAAGGATAATGCGTACTGTTAAACGCTACCAGCGCATCGTGGCTGGGATTAAACAGCTTCTCTGCGGCTCTTTGCATCAAATCATCCAGGCTATCTAAAGCTTGCCGGTATTCCGTATGCGTCACCTGGTACACTTTGGTAATGCTGGACCCGGGCAAGATGTCGTGAAATTGATTAATCAGCACCGTTTTCCAAATCCGATCCAATTCTTCAGAAGGGTAGAATTCCAATGGCAGACACGACCATAAAAATTCCGTCACCTTTAACTGTTGTTCCAATAATCGGTTCTGTTTCTTGACCAACCCGTGAGTAGTCAACGTCCCTCTATGTGCTTCCAGGTACAATTCCCCCGCCCAAGTGGAGATATTATCTCGGTGTGTATCCAACCGATGGAAAAAATCCCTGGCGGTGCCGAAACGGACACGTGGCGCGCCCTCCAAATCCTCCATCCGCTTCCCCAATTCGATATTTTCCTCTTTTGGACCGCCACCGCCGTTCCCGGTGCCGAACAAGCTAATAAACTCCGGCAGGAATCCCTTTTCCTTAAACTTGTCCTGCGCCGGAACCAAAAAATCGGTGGACAGATAACTGTTATACGTGTCTTCCGGAGGGAAATGTGTAAGGACTTCGCTGCTGTCGATCCCACGCCAGATAAACGTATGATGGGGAAACTCGTTAATCTGATTCCATGACAACTTCTGAGTTATGAAATAGTCGATACCGCTTTTCTTCATAATTTGCGGCATCGATCCCGAATACCCAAACACATCCGGAAGCCAAAGGTTATCAACATCGATCCCGAATTCATCCATGAAAAAATTCTTGCCGTGCAGGATTTGCCTGACCATCGATTCCCCGCTAATTAGGTTACAGTCCGCCTCCACCCACATCCCCCCTTGCAGTTCCCACCGTCCTTCTGCTACACGTTGCTTGATCTTTCCATACAATGCCGGGTAATGTTCTTTAACGAACGCATATAACTGCGGCTGCGACGCCCCGAACACATATTCCGGGTACTGATCCATCAGCGCGATTTGACTGGAAAATGTTCGGGCGCACTTCCGAATCGTTTCTTGCACCGTCCATAGCCATGCTGTATCGATATGAGCATGTCCTACGGCGGTTGCCGCCAAATCCGACTCACACGTTGGTTTATCCAATTCCTGTTTTAAACGTGCTCGACACTTACCTGCATTGTCCCGATGATCGGTGAATGCATCGATCGCTGAATTGACCGTATCGATGATGCATGCCCGGCGTACACTGTCCTTGGGCAGGTGCTTGATCAATCCTATCAACGTCCGCAAGTCCAGGTGCAGCTCCCAAATTTCCTCGTCGAACACACACAACCGCATCGCAACCACTTTGGCATCGTAATACCCATATCGCTTTGGCGAATCCAACGCCGGATCCGGTTCGGTAATCACCCCGAACAGTCCGTTGGCAGCCGCTTCTACCCATAACTCGATTTCCTCACCACCGGCACAACTATCAATCAAACGTACTACATCCCGGCTGAACTCCTCCCGGAATACCGACCCGTTGGAGATCCCCTGGAGCATTTCCCCGTCACCCGAATACACCAATCCTTCCCCGGAGAAATCCAACCATGCCGCCACTTTCTTCCCCTTCCAACTCGTCGGAACCTGCACTTTCAGATGAAACCAGGCACTGTCCCACGTTTCCCCCCAAGAATCTCCTTCTCGAATCGGTGTATACTCTCCATTGAGACGATCCTGGAAAATCACTGGTTCCTTCGACCGGAATAATTCCCCATCCAAAGGTACAAAATCACTCAGAATTTGATCACCTACACGTTCGTAGAATCGTTCGATCCGGGTCACCCGAATTTCTTCAATTTTTTCATTCATATTTCGCCAATTTTTCCGTTCTTTCGTCAATATATCCATCATCGTTATAGTCGCCCTACATGGTCAGCACCCGATAAACCATCATTATAGGAGATTTAATCGTCTGACATGTATGGTGAAACCTGTCAATCAAATATACTGGTAACCATCTTTTTTATCAAGGGAAATTTCGGAAATGTGGGGAGCTGATTTTTAAGGAGTAACGATAATTTAGGAATGGGGTGGAAAAGAGAAAAATCTGTTGACTCAGAAACGTATCGTAAATACTGTGTTTACACCAAGTACTGAACTGACGTTCATGGTGGCGCCGTGCAATCGCATGATTTGTTTTGACAAGCTTAACCCGATACCGGAACCCTCGGTTTTAGTGGTGAAGAATGGGATAAAGATTTTGTCCAGGACTTCCGCTTTTATGCCGTGTCCGTTATCTTCCACCTGGATCACCGGACACCCCCGTCCGTCGGTCCTGGCAATCATTTTGATGGTCGGATTGGGAGCGTTTTCCAGGGCTTCTACGGAATTTTTACAGAGGTTGATCAATACCTGTTCGATCATGTTGGGATCAGCGGTCAGTTCCAATGTTTCCGGGTCCACCGATACCTGGAGATCTATGGATTTTTGCCGGATTTGATCCCCCATCAGGTTTCTTATTCGATTGAATAATTCTTCAATCAGGAATACTTCGTATTTCGGTTTGGGAATCCGGGTTAGTTTTCGGTAATCCTCCACGAAATGCAAAAGTCCATTACTGCGTTTTTCGATGGTTTTTACTGCGTTAACGATGTCATTGACAGCTTCATCCTCAGGATTGAATTTATCGGTATCAGCTGATAACATTAATTTTGTTGTGGAGGCTAAGGAAGAGATGGGTGCGATGGAATTCATGATTTCGTGCGTTAAGGTACGGATAAGTGTCTGCCAGGCTTCCATTTCCTTTTCTTCCAACTCCCGCTGGATGTTGGTCAACGACACCAAGGTAAAGGATTGCTGATGAGAGACGAATCCAGTGGCGTAAATCGACAATTGCAGCGATCGCTCTTCGTCCTGCAAGTTGATTTGTTCTTTCTCGCCGGGTTGGATATTTATAAGGGTGTCTGCCAGTTCCCGGCTGATGGGGGATAGCAGTTTGATATTACGAAGGTTAGGGATTTTTAGCAGGCGTTTGGCGGCATTGTTGATCAACGTAACTTCCCCGTTCACGTCGTATGATATCAGACCCACGCCGACATGTTGGATAATGGTTTGAATGAAGCGATGATGCTCTTCCTTTTCCATCCGGATTCGCTTGAAGTTGTTCAAGACTTCGCCGAATGCATTGTGCAGGTCTTTGAATGTGGAACCTTTGGAAGTGCTGGCAAAGGGTTGCGAAAAGTCGGAATATTTTATTGATAACAGGAATCGTGTGACGTCGCGGTTGGTTTTTTCCACGTAGTGGAATAGTGCAAACACCTGATAAATAATGAGTACACCGACAATGAATACCGTGGCATACAGTTGTGTTTGGAATAGAAGATAGAGAAACAGGAATATGGTGGCACCCAACAAAATCAGCCGCAAGGTGCAGTTTAGGCGGAACCGTTTAAAGATCATGCTTCTCCATCCTTCGGTACAATGAGGCTCGAGTGATGCCTAATTCCTTTGCGGCATAAGTCACGTTCCCTTCGTACTTGGTCAAGGCTTTTCTGATGATGGTTTTCTCCACGAAATCCAAGTCGAAATTATCGAATATCAAACCTTCCAGGTTTGCCACGGCAGACGGAAACAGAAAATCCGACGGTTGCAGCGTTTCGGTCTCCGCCAGGATAACGGCTCGTTCGATGGCATGCCGGAGTTCACGGATATTTCCGGGCCAATGATAACGCTGAAGCTTTTTCATGGTGGCGGAATTGATACTGTCTATGGGCTTTTTATATTTCTTGGAAAAAATCGATACGAAGTGATCCACTAACAGCGGGATATCGTCCACACGTTTACGGAGTGGAGGTATTTGGATTTCCACGGTGTTGATGCGATAGAGCAGGTCCTGGCGAAATTCATTGCCCTGCACCATGTCATGGATATGCAAGTTGGTGGCGCATATCAAGCGAATATCGATGTCGATGGGTGCATTCGATCCCAGCCGGATTACCTGGCGGTTTTCCAATACCCGCAGCAGCTTCGCCTGCAGGGCTATCGGTACGTTTGCGATTTCGTCCAAGAAGATGGTGCCGCCGGAAGCTACTTCGAATCGACCCGGTCGGTTTTCCTTGGCATCGGTGAAGGCACCTTTCATGTAACCAAAGAGTTCACTTTCGAACAACGTATCGGAAATCGCACCCACATCCACACTGATAAAAACTTCATCCGCGCGTTCCGAGCCGCGGTGCAGAGCGCGTGCCACCAATTCTTTTCCCGTGCCGTTTTCCCCCAAAATCAACACATCGGCATCGGTATCCGCCACCTTTCGAATTGCGTTGAACACCTCTTGTATTGCGGAACTGACTCCGATCATTTCGTGGAAACGCTGATCGATATCGGCACTTAATTGCTTTTGGCGCGATCGGAATTTATCCACCTCACGCTGCGACTGACGCAGGTTCATTGCGGAGGATAGTGTAGCTAACAGCTTTTCGTTCTGCCAGGGTTTCAGCACAAAGTCGGTGGCACCTTGTTTGATGGCTTTAACCGCCATTTCCACATCACCGAAAGCGGTAATCATAATCACCACCGCCGAGGGGTCGATTTCCTGAATCTTTTCCAACCAGTGAAACCCTTCCAATCCGCTGGTTACATCCTCGGTAAAATTCATGTCCAGCAGGATAACATCGTAGGTCTCATTCTGTAGCAACGATGGGATATGGTCGGGATTTTTTTCCGTGTGTACCACTGAGATATGCTGCTTGAGGAACATCTGTGCAGCAAGGAGGATATCCTCATTATCATCGACGATCAGGATTCTCCCGGAAACCTTAGCCATGAGATCAACCTTTTTATCAATCATCTGTTGTCTCGTAATATATGGATTTACAGCGATATTGTCAAGTATTGGTGAATGAAAATATTCACTTGTGATTTCGGATTACTTCTGTATGGCAAATATCATTCCACATGCGCAAATTTATATACTGAGAAACCAGCGGCTAAGGCTCAGCAGCGGTTAAGCATGATAAGTAGTTAGCCTTTAGTGTCCGATATCGGACATTAGTTGACCGGAACCGAACACTGGACGCCGATTGTCAGGTAATATCAGGATTAGTCTGGAGTGGGTGAACTGGGGGAATGGTCAAAGGAATCGCATGTGGATATGAAATTGTATTATGATAATTATAATATAGATACAACATGAATAGGATTTCCGATTTTGTCATTGTTGGAATTTAAGTACGTATGATATATTATATATACCCGCATTGGCACCAATCTTGCCTAATATAATGAACATAGAATTGCTATTTTCTGAGGAATGGAAGATCATGGACCGTCAAATCAAGAAAAAGAAGTGGACACCAAAACGGATTGCTACGATGTCCTTAGCTGCCGTTTTTTTGGTATTTGCATTGAAAGTCATTTTATTCGATACCAGGGACACCAAGCTGAATGTCAATGCCGAAAGGCTGTCTATTTCCACCGTTACAAAAGGACCATTTCAGGAATTTATCGCGGTGACCGGAACCTTGATTCCCATCAAGACCATCTATTTGGACGCCATCGAGGGGGGTAGGGTGGATTCGATATACCTGGAAGCTGGGACCTATGTCAATAGAGGCGACAGTATTTTGAAATTGGTGAATACCAACCTGATGATGGATATTATGTACCGGGAAGCGGAGCTGTTCCAACAGAGCAATAATCTGAGAAACACACGGCTTTTGATGGAGCAAAACCGTCTGAGAATCCAAGGTGAGATTCTGGAATTGGATTACCAGATTACCCAGCAGCGGCGTGTAGTGGAAAATAATGAGGAATTGAAAAAGAGGAATTTGATTGCCGATCAGGACTATGAGGAAGCATTGGATCAGTACCAGTATTTGATGAATACACGGGATCTGACATTGGTATCCCACCGGCAGGATTCGGTATTTCGGGAGGTGCAGGTTGAACAATTGGAGGCAGGGCTGGACCGGATGGAAGAAAACCTCGAATTTGTGAGACAAAATGTGGAAAACTTGATTCTGAAGGCTCCCTTTTCCGGCCATCTGACGTCGTTGAATGCGGAGATCGGGGAATCAAAAGTCCGGGGAGAACGGTTGGGGCAGATCGATGTGTTGGACGGTTTCAAAGTGCGCGTGGCGGTGGATGAGCACTATATCACCCGGGTGAATATCGGGCTCAGAGGGGAATTTACCTTGGCGGATTCGATCTATCAATTGATAATCAAGAAAGTGTATCCGGAGGTGATTAACGGCAGGTTTGAAGTGAACATGGAATTTGTGGATCAGGAACCGGAGGAAGTCCGGCGCGGGCAATCGCTGCATATCCGGTTGGAATTAGGAGATTTGTCGGAAGCACTGCTTCTGGATCGCGGCGGATTTTACCAGAGCACCGGCGGGCAGTGGGTATATGTGTTGGACGAATCAGAACAGTTTGCGATAAAGCGCAAGATCAGGATCGGGCGGCAGAATCCGGAAGTGTTTGAGGTGTTGGAAGGGTTGGAACCGGGTGAGAAGGTGATAACCTCGTCTTATAGTAACTACGGAGATGTGGATAGATTAATGCTAAAACAGTAGTAACAGAAAATCTTTTACATGCTTTCGTGGTGCAGGGTGTCAACGAATCTTGATTCCTCACCCTGCACAAAAACCGAATTCGAAACATAAAAAAATGTACAACATACAACATGGAGTCGAGAATGATTAGGACCAAGAACCTCAAGAAAGGTTACACTACGGAAGAGGTGGAAACCACAGCGCTGGACAAGGTGAATGTGGAGATCAAAGAGGGTGAATTTGTTGCCATCATGGGTCCGTCGGGGTGTGGAAAATCCACCCTGCTGAACGTGATGGGGATGCTGGATAATCCTACGGAAGGGGAATATTATTTCCTGGGTAATGAGGTGTCCAAGTCCACGGAACGGCAGCGGGCGCAACTTAGGAAACGGAACATCGGGTTTGTGTTTCAGAGCTTTAACCTGATCGACGAATTGACCGTATTCGAAAATATCGAACTGCCGCTCTTGTATTTGGGGGTCTCATCCTCCGATCGCAAAACGCGGGTAGGTGAAGTGATGGAGCAGATGCAGATCACACCTCGGAAAAACCATTTTCCCCAGCAGCTATCCGGTGGTCAGCAGCAGCGTGTGGCGGTTGCGCGAGCGGTGATTGCCAAACCCAAGCTGATTCTGGCGGATGAGCCCACCGGGAACCTGGATTCCAGCCACGGCGATGAGGTAATGAAAAATCTAACCGCGTTGAACGAAACCGGCACCACCATCATCATGGTGACGCACTCACCAACCTATGCCGACTACGCACACCGCACCATTCATCTGTTTGACGGTCATGTGGTTACCGAAAATATCAGCGGGACGGTCAGTGTTTAATGATCTCCTCAACAACTGGTATTCAGAGAATCCGGCTGACGCATTAAAATATGAATGATCTAACATTAATGAGTTACCCATGTTTGAAAATTACCTGAAAGTGGCATTTCGCAATCTAATTCGGAACAAACTGTATTCTGTCATCAGCGTAATAGGTTTGTCGGTGGGAATTGCCTGTTGTACCTTGATTTTCCTGTATGTGCAGCAGGAATTATCCTTCGACCGATTCCATGTGAATGCGGATAATCTCTATCGCATGGTTCGATACGAAGTAGGAACCGATGAGCTTGCCAATGGAACTGCCTCCATGTCGGCACTTCTTAATGCAGAATTGAAGGAAACCTTTCCGGAAGTTGTGGGCGCAACACGGGTTTCCGGCTCACAACAATTGGTGCAGCATGGTGACCAGTCGTTTTCCGAAGCAGTGGTGTTTGTGGATCCCGATTTCTTTCAGATGTTCTCCTTTCCTCTGATTCAGGGTGACATTGGCAGTGTGCTCGATGATCTGAATTCTACTGTGCTTACCCCTGAGATGGCACGGAAGTATTTCGGCGATGAAGATCCCATCGGCGCTACTATTACTATGCAGTTAGGGGAAACTACCCTCGATTTTTCCGTATCGGGAATTATCGAGGAAGCTCCGGACAATTCCAGTATTCAGTACAGTTTTTTGGTCTCTAACGACCATTTGAAATATATTTTCCCCGAAAGGTTATTGGAAACTTGGGGTATTATTCTTTTTCCCACCTATGTGCAATTAAAACCTGAAACAGATATTCAGGCTTTCGAGCAAAAGGTGACCGGTCATATCGATCGGTTGTCTAAAGAGGAGGGAATCGAAAGTACTCTATTATTTATGGCAGAGCCGCTGACCGAAATCCATCTGAATCCCAACCTGGATGGAGCGATGATACCCAGCAGCGATCCGCTGTATTCATATATTTTAGCTGCTATCGCCTTTGCCATGTTATTGATTGCCTGCATCAATTTCATGACGTTGGCAGTGGGACGATCCAGCAGCAGGGCGCGGGAAGTGGGTTTAAGGAAGGTATTGGGCGCTCAGCGAGAACAAATCATGAAGCAGTTTTGGGGAGAAGCACTGTTTCTAAGCGTTACAGCATTAATTATTGGTGTTGCACTGGCTGAAGTTTTCTTGCCCACATTTAATGAATTGGCTCAGAAGGAGCTGTCGCTGAATTTATTTTCTGATTGGACTATGCTGCCGGCGCTGATTGTAATAACATTGATAACTTCATTCTTGGCTGGGATTTATCCGGCAATGCTTTTGTCCAAGCTCTACCCCGTGGATACCTTCCGCGGGGCGATCAAATTGGGAGGCAAAAGCGGTCTAATCAATGGATTGGTTGTGCTGCAATTTGCCATTTCGGTGTTTCTGATAGTGTGCACGTTTATCATATCATCGCAGATGAAGTATATCAATACCGAGGATCTTGGATATAATAAGGAAATGGCTGTAACATTTCCCACTGGTGTCACTGGCGAAGAGGCGGCGAACCTTCTAACTCGGTTCCGCAATGAAGTTACCGGTCAGGCATCGGTGGTAGATGTGACTGGGTATTCCTACGGATTGGGGCAGTCGTGGCTTTACATCAACTACGGTGATGAGGAAGGATTTACGGTTTTGATAGGCGAAGACATCACCGGTCCGGGGTATGCCGATGCCTCGGAACATGCAAAAGATTATTTCTATATCAATTGGGTTGATCCCTATTACATCCCAACCATGGGGATTAATGTAGTTGAAGGACGCAATTTCCTACCCGACCATCCCGCGGACGTGAATGGCGCAATTATCCTCAATCAAACCGCGGTGGAAAATTTTGGCTGGGAGGATGCCATCGGCAAGCAGCTTCCCAAGGGATTTAGTGATGCCATGGTGGTAGGAGTGATGGAAGATTTCCATTACTATCCCATGCACAGAGACATCGAACCGCTGGTTCTACATATGCCCCGACACGATCACCTGAGCAGCATCAACGGAATCGCAGTGCGGATTCTATCTGAGGACCTTCAGGGAACATTGGCATATCTTGAGGATGCATGGACGAATGTCAGTAACGGGAATCCGTTTAGTTATTCCTTTTTGGATGAGGATATCGCCAACCAATATTTCAACGAGCTACGGTGGCGTAACATCGTCAAGTATTCGTCGGTTTTCTCGTTTCTGGTGGCGTGTTTGGGATTGTTTGGATTGACGTCGTTGGCGGTGGCAAAGCGCACCAGGGAAGTGGGAATTCGAAAGGTGTTGGGCGCCTCGGTATCACGGATTGTCGGGATGTTTACCTGGGATTTCGCGATTTTAGTGATTATTGCGAACGTTATCGCCTGGCCGGTAGGGTATTTTGTGATGAAACGGTGGCTGGAAGAGTTTGCTTTCCGCACCAATATCAGCATGGTGACCTTTATTCTGACCGGCGCGATTGCCCTTGCGATTGCGTTATTGACGGTGAGTTTTCAGGCGGTGAAAGTCGCTTTAGCGAATCCGGTGGATGCTTTAAGATATGAATAACAAGGATTAGGAGTAACTATGATTAAGAATTATCTGAAGATTGCCTTGCGAAACCTGATCAAACACAAAGCGTATTCCGTCATCAATGTGGCGGGATTGGCGATCGGGATCACGTGTTGTTTTCTGATAATTTCTTATGTGGTCAATGAATTGCAGTTCGAACGATTTCATGAGAATAGGGATCGGATTTACCGGGTGACCACGGAAGTGAACTTCGGTGGGCGGACAGACTTTTTGGCGATGGGGACGGTTCCATTGCTGCCGATTATGGATGATGAAATCCCGGAAGTGGAACATTCAGTTAGGTTTAGTCCGGAACGGAATGTGTTGATCAGTTATGAGAATAACCGCTTTCAGGAACCAAATTTCTACTTTGCCGATTCCACGTTGTTTGAGGTGTTTACCTTCCCCTTGAAGCAGGGCGATCCAAACTCCGTATTGAGTAAACCTTTTACGATGGTAATTACCGAGGAAATGGCGCAAAAATATTTTAGTGATGATGACCCGATTGGGAAGGTGTTAAAGTACGAAAACGAGCATGATTTTGAGGTGACCGGTATCCTGCAGAATATACCTCCCCATACACAGCTTCGTGGTGATTTCTTTGCCTCGTTTTCAAGCAAGATCGCATTCGAAACCCCGGATTTCCAAAGCTGGGGACGTCTGGGTGAAACGTACAATTATATCTTATTGATAAAAGGAGCTAATCCGTCGGTAGTGGAGGAAAAGATTCCCGGGTTACTGGAGAAGCATGTTGATCCGGGGATGGCGTCGATTTTCACGTTTCATTTACAGCCCTTGAAGCGTGTTTATCTTCATTCGGATTTGATGGGAGAACTTCGACCAAAGGGTAATATAGGGTATGTGTATCTGTTCTCCGCGATCGCGATTTTGATTCTGTTGATTGCCTGTATCAATTTTATGAATTTGTCCACTGCGCGGTCGATGCACCGAGCCCGGGAAGTCAGCCTCCGGAAGACATTTGGTGCAAACCGACAACAAATAATTAACCAGTTCTTAGGTGAATCGATTGCGATTACATCTGTTTCGCTTCTGCTTTCGGTTGCATTGTTCGAGCTTCTCCTGCCGGTATTTAACCGATTTGTGGAAAAAGAGCTTTCCACGGATTATTTACACCAGATTTGGATGATACCGGGGCTGGTGGTAATTACCATGGTGGTGGGATTGATTGCCGGAAGTTATCCTGCGTTTTTCCTGTCGAGATTTCAACCGGTGAAAATACTGAAAAGCAGCACATCCACCTCATCAACAAAATCCCTTCTTCGAAGGACATTGGTGGTGTTTCAATTTGCGATTTCCATTACGTTGATTGTGGCGACTTCGGTGGTGTTCAGTCAACTGCATTTTGTGAAGAACACGGATTTGGGGTTTGAAATGGACCATGTGGTGATTCTGCAAATGGACACTCCGATTGTGCAGCAGCAGTATGAGCCCATGAAACGGGAATTACTGCAGGATCCGAACATTATAGATGTCGCAGGGGCATTTTCACTGCCCGCCAACGGTCGGTTGATGAAGACAGGTGTAACTGCTGAAGGATTGTATCCGGAAAAGATTCCACCGATGCAGGCAGTTAGTGTGGATTACGATTATGTGGATGTGTTGGGTCTTGAGATGGTGCAGGGGCGGAATTTTTCTAAAGAGTTCAGCACCGATGAAAGACAAGCGGTTATCTTGAACCAGACGGCAGTGAATACGTTAGGTTGGCAGGATCCGATTGGAAAACAATTTTCGGTGCCTGGTGAATGTACGATTGAACATGGGGATGCGTATGTGATTGGAGTGGTGAAGGATTTTCATCTTCGATCGATGCGTGAAACCATCGAACCCATGTTTATGTTTATCAAACCATCCCTGTACCAATTATTGGCGGTTCGAGTAAAGCCACAGGATATTTCCGGGGCGTTGGCATCGATAGAGCGGATTTGGGGGACCTATGCAGGATCGACTCCTTTCAATTATTCCTTTATCGAAGAGGATTTCGATGAGATGTACCGTTCCGAAGCCAAACTCAGCCAGATTTTTACCGCCTTTTCACTGTTGGCAGTGTTTATCGGGTGTTTGGGGTTGTTCGGATTGACGGCATTTGCCGCGGAACAGCGCACCAAGGAGATCGGAATCCGGAAGGTGCTGGGAGCATCCGTTACGAATATCGTTGGCTTGTTGTCCAAGGAATTCGTGATATTGGTGATAGCTGCGAATGTGATTGCTTGGCCCATTGCGTATTACAGCATGAATAAGTGGCTCGAAAATTTCGTCTATCATATTGAAATGTCAGTATTTACTTTCGTGATGGCAGCATTAATTGCTTTGGTGATTGCGGTTGGCACTATGAGTTTTCAGGCAATTCGGGCAGCACTCTCGAATCCGGTGGATGCGTTACGCTATGAGTAAACATCGATCAGATACATCTAAGATAAACAAGGACATCGTCAGCACAAGTCCTGCTTCCGAGGTTGAAGAGCCGCTGGCGACTGTGGATCGTACCATTCCTAATGTGACGTCCAATGATTACTCTCTTCAACCGGTTGTAATATATCTCCATTCCCACTTCTCCTTCGAAGGATCGGGTGGCAGTTTCGCATTCATTAACATCCTCTCAATGATTGCAGTTCTCATTTTGTTGATAGCCTGCTTCAACTTCATGAATCTTAAAACTGCCAGATCTGCCACCCGGTCCATAGAAGTGGGGCTTTATGAAAGTAATGGAGGTTTCTAAGGGCGCCTGAAGGGTCAACATCATCATTTTGTGAGGTTTTGTTATGTTTGGCACATTTTGGGAAATCGTTCGGCGGGATGTCGCGGATATCAGTGCGAATCTCGTGAGTAATCTTGCCGGCTTCATTGTCAGTATGGTGTGTTGTGTGTTGGTGTTTCTCTGTATTCAGAATAACCTGAATACGACTAACACCCATAGTGAATTGAATCCGAAACAACCCATGAACATAGAATACGACCGTGGAATGAAAGGCGTTTCTATTCACGGTACTTCGTCAATGGTGATACCGTCCATTGACGAAGGGTTTTGCTTGTGTGACATGTTTTCCTTTCCGTTGGTGATGAATGTGCGGAATAATTCAATTTTTCAAGAACAGAGGGGCTTAATCACCCATCCGATGATTCAGCGACAACTGGACGGACAAAACCAACCGACACAACCTGAACACACAGACCAAATAAACTGTCCAACTAAACCATGGCGGGATGTTTCAAGGATCGATTATGGTCGAATGAACCATCATGTAAGATATAAACTACTGTCTAAGTTTCAAAGTAGTTAATTGTCTGTCGAATATAAAGATCGACTGTGTTGTTTCTCTCAACAAAAAGGAGTTGCTCGTGATACGCTTAAAAGATGTAACCAAATTCTACTCTGCTGGAACCATGAATACCTATGTCTTGCGTCACATAGATTTGGAAATCGAGGAAGGTGAATTTGTGACTATAATGGGACCATCCGGTGCCGGTAAAACTACTCTAATGAACATCATTGGTATGCTGGATTCCATGTCGGAAGGGGAATATTATTTCCTTGATCAGGAAGTGCACCGCCTCAACGAGAAAAAACGGGCTGCACTGTACAAGGAAAACATGGGATTCGTGTTTCAGAGCTACCATCTAATCGATGAACTCACGGTGTACGAAAACCTGGAAACCCCGCTTCTGTACAAGAAAATCAAGGGTGGTGAGCGCAAAAGCATGGTGTGTGATATTTTGGACCGGTTTCAGGTTGTGGGAAAGAAAAACCTATTTCCGAATCAGTTATCCGGCGGACAGCAGCAGCAAATCGGCGTAGCTCGGGCGATCATTACCAATCCAAATCTACTGTTAGCGGATGAGCCCACCGGGAACCTCCATTCTTCACAGGGGGAGGAAATCATGGATATGTTCACCCAGTTGAACAAGGACGGCACCACCATCATTCAGGTCACACACTCGGAAAAGAATGCCGCCTACGGCAACCGGATTATTTACCTGAAAGACGGTTGGATTGTGGACAGTCTCTAATGAACTCATAATTATCCAACTATGGGAAGCCGCCCGGCTGCTGAAAACAGCACCGATCAGTGACGCATTGATCTTGAACCAAATCGCCGAACAACAACTGGAACTACCACGTTCGTATTAATAATGTTAACAAAGACTTAACCTTGAGGGACAATATGAAGAGGATTACCGCAGCAAATATTTTAATTCTGTGCTTGGTTGCAATTAGCACCAGCGTATGGGCAGTGATCGACAACCAAGGCGTTATCGCAAAATACAACACGGTTGCCCTTGGAAGCCAATATAAAACATCCGATTCCGAAGCCGATGCGGTTGCACTCGAACGCATCATAACTGTTGGCAGAACTGACAACCGGATTATGGAGTATTTGGATTATTTGTGCAACGAAATCGGTGGGCGTCCCGCTGGGTCTGACAATGTACATACCGCAAGTGAATGGGCACGTGACAAGTTTATCAGCTTTGGCTTATCCAATGTACATATTGAGGAAAGCTCGCATACAGGTGGGGGTGGTTGTGGATCGTGTTCTGGGGATTCAAATATTGTTCGGAAGATCTTCTGGGCGATAAAGTCTCGGTTTACAAAGAACAAAACGATTCCAATTTATAATGTTGTAGCGGACATTCCAGGCACACAGTACCCGGATGAGTATGTGATAGTCGGTGCGCACATCGATTCCGATGATGCCGGAACCGGAGCATCCGACAACGGCACCGGAGTTGCCGCCACATTGGAAGCGGCGCGGCTGTTGATGGAATCAGGCGCTAAACCACGTCGCACCATAAGATTCATCCTATTTGATGGGGAGGAGATTGGAAAAATTGGGTCCCAAGCTTACGTATCTAATCATCCGGAACTAACGTCGAAAATCACTGCAATGCTGAATATGGATCAGGGTAGTGATCATATCTCGGGAATCCATGCCACCGAAGCTATGATGGGTGATTTCCGGAATGTATTTGCACCGATCGAATCACTAAATCAGGAAATGCCTTTCAAGATTGAGAAAGTCGATCACTTGTCGGATATTATCAAGGAATGCTGTGGAAGTGCTGGCACCAGCGATCACGGATCGTTTTTTGAAGCCGGTGTGCCGGCGTTTTCTTGGCTGCAGCAGGGAAAGAATCCGGTTCGATACCAGCCGCATACGAAACATGATACTTACGACAAAGTAAATCCCGACCATCAGGAACATTCGACAATGGTAGTTGCGATTGGCGCTTTGGGAATTGCTAATCTAGACCATATGTTGTACCGGTCACACTCAACATCGTTGGTCGATCAGGATTCACCAAACCAACCCAAAATCATCAATTGGTGCTACAAATTGTTAATGAGTTATAAGCATATAGTGAAGCAAGTTCGGCAGGACAGCACACCTGCTATTGAGTGATAAAGGATAGCTATGGTTAAACTGACATCAAATCGTAACCTGATAGATGAATAGTATTCGCTGTCATATTAGCCTCATTATGACAGCATTTTGATAAATAGTGAAAGAACATACACAGCACACTTAATGATAACAAAATAATGAGCTTCCGACATGTCATCATTAGACTATATTTCAATCTAATTGCTGGGAGGGTATCCTGTTTCATAACTACTTAAAAGTGGCTATTCGTAATCTCCTGCGACACAAAGGATACTCCCTTATCAACATCATAGGTTTGGCGGTGGGGATGGCATGCTGTATTCTGATAATGCTGTGGGTGATGGATGAGTTGAATTATGACCGATACCATGAAAATGCAAATAATATCTACCGGGTTATCGGAGAACGGCATTACAGTGATCGAAAGGCTGAATTTGCCACCATACCTCCACAGGCATGTGATCTGTTGTTGAATGAGTTCCCAGAAGTGGTGAAAGCCACCCGGTATTTTGAAACCCGAGGCAGTCATGGAACCTGGCTGATACGACACGGTGATTTAGCTTATTTAGAAAAAACCAGTGGCGCGGCTGACCCGGCGTTCTTCGAGATATTCGATTTTCCATTCATTTCTGGAGATCCGGCAACCTGTTTAGATGATCCTTTTAACATAGTTATGACTGAAACCACCGCAAAAAAGTATTTCAGTGAGGATGAAGCGGTGGGGCAAACTTTGCGGTTGGATGATACTTGGGATTTTATAATTACTGCTGTGATCGAAGATATACCGCGTAATTCTCATTTTCAATTCGATTTTCTGATGCCGAACACCATTTTCAATGAAATCGGTGGTGACCTGGAAAATTGGAATTTCTGGACATTTCATACCTATGTGCTTTTGGATGAACAGGCAAATTATCGTGATGTCAGTGCGAAAATCGGTGATTTGATTGTCCGTCATAACGAGCAGTTACCCAGCAGGTTGTTTTTGCAGCCGTTAACGGATATCCACCTCAAATCGAAATTCGAAAGAGATGTGGTCGGTCTTAGTGACATTACTTATGTCTATTTATTGTCAGCTATTGCGGTATTCATTTTACTGATAGCTTGCATCAATTTCATGAACTTAACCACCGCCATTGCCGGCAAGCGAGCCAAGGAAGTCGGTTTACGAAAAGTAGTGGGCGCAGTTAGGGGCAATTTGATCCGGCAATTTTTAGGGGAGTCTATTCTCCTATCATTTATTGCTCTGGTTGTCGCATTAGCCATAGTGGAAGCCTTGCTTCCCGTGTTTAACGATCTATTAGCAAAAGAATTAACACTTCATTTATTAGATTCAGGAAAGGTTTTCTTATGGTTACTGGCGATAGCGATACTTACAGGAATCGTGTCGGGTAGTTATCCGGCTTTCTTCCTGGCATCTTTTCAACCGGCTACTGTATTGAAAGGCTCCCAGAAAAGCAAGAGTGGTAAAACCTGGTTCCGAAGAATAACGGTTATTTTTCAGTTCACACTGTCAGTGGCTTTGATAATCTCCACCCTGGTGGTGTACAATCAACTGAAATATATTAGCAACAAAAAATTGGGATTTGATAAGGACCATCTTGTATATATCAATTGTGCCGGGCAGATGGGCGTTCCACCAAAATTTGATTCAGTGAAACAAGAGTTCCTGAAGATTCCAGGTGCCAAGGGTGTAACAAGTATTCTCCAGTTACCGCCGGATATTTATTATGTAGCGAATAACTTTGGATGGCAAGGAAAAGATCCTGAAAACACAGAATATATACGTTTTGCTAGTACCAGTGATGATTTTACAGATGTATTTCAAATTCCAGTAACCCGGGGCAGATCGTTTTCCCGGGATTTTCTTGGTGATTCCGCATCGGTGTTGATTAACGAAACGGCTGCAAAAGTGATGGGATATGATAATCCCTTGGGAAAACAAATAACCGCACCCAATATTCAAACTCAGAAAATAAATACGTTTACCATTGTCGGTGTTCTGGAGGATTTCCATTTCCGATCATTGCATGAACAAGTTGCACCCCTGGTGGTATTCCGGAACACAAATTTCTTCAATTACATAGTAGTTCGAATCATCACGGAAGATATAACCGGAACCATGGCGCAACTTCGGAAAACCACCAAGGAAGTTCTGCCAGAATTTCCTCTGGATTTCCGCTTTTTGGATGAGGACTATGACATATTGTACCGAACCGAATACAGGCTGGGCAGCCTGGCACAATATTCCACCCTGTTGGCGATTTTGATATCCTGTCTGGGTTTGTTCGGTTTGGCATCCTACACCGTTGAACAACGCACCAAAGAAATCGGGGTCCGCAAAGTATTGGGTGCATCAGTGTCCAATATCGTGCTGCACCTATCGAAGGAATTTGCATTTTGGGTAATTATCGCCAACATTATCGCTTGGCCGGTTGCCTATTACGCGATGAATCGGTGGCTGGAAAATTTCGCCTACCGGATCAATGTAGAGTGGTGGACCTTTGTCACTGCAGGTGTGCTTGCCTTTGTGATTGCGTTCATCACTGTGAGTTTTCAGGCTATCAAAGCAGCGACCACTAATCCCGTGGATGCTTTGAGATACGAGTAGAAAAGGACTAACATGTTCAAAAACTACATTAAAATCGCGGTAAGAAGCCTGCTCCGGCAGAAAGGCTATTCCTTTATCAATATCGTTGGTCTTGCCATCGGGATGGCAGCCTGCATGCTAATCCTGCTGTTCATCCAGCGTGAGTTATCCTTTGAGAATATGCACAAAAATGCCGACCGGATTTACCGGGTAATGATCATAGATGCGGCACTGGGAACTCACGGGCAGCGCGCCGGAATAACGTTTCCTGCAGTTGCACCAGACATCAAGGGAAAATTCCCGGAAGTGGAAGATGCACTGCGCCTGTCAGGCGGACCGCAGGTGCTGCTTACTTACGGCGACAATTCAGGTATCTTTGCGGACCAGGTGCGCATGAGCGATCCGAATTTCTTCGAATTTTTCGACTTTCCGTTGTTACAGGGTGATCCTGCTACGGCACTGTTGGAACCCTACACAATTGTATTAACCGAGACACTTGCCGATCAGGTATTCGGTGATGAAGACCCCATGGGGAAGACCCTGAGGACAGGTAGAGCGTATGATGTGACTGTTACGGGTGTCCTTCAGGATCTCCCGGATAACACACATCTGGACTTCGATGCCCTTGGATCCATGTCCACATTGGAATCCAGAGCCCGGGACGACCAGCCCGAAGGATCCACTGATCCGATATGGTTGGAAAGCTACAATATTGTCAACATGCCCACATATATGCGCTTGAAAGAAGGCGCTTCGTCGGAAGGGCTCGATGATAAATTCACCCAAATGTTACGAGACAACGAAGTGTCGGAGAATTTTTCGATTACGGTACAGCCTCTCCTGGATGTCCATCTGAAATCAACAGATATCATTTTCGATTCCATAGCCAACAAGGGCGACATCAAAAACATTTATATCTTTTCCATCATCGCATTATTAATCCTGTTGATTGCATCGGTCAATTATATGAACCTTTCCACCGCGCGAAGCGCCGAACGCGCCAAAGAAGTGGGGCTGCGTAAAGTAGTAGGCTCCATGCGGTCGCAGCTTGTGATGCAATTCTTGGGAGAATCGTTAATTACCACATTCATATCATTAGTCATCGCCATCCATATCGCAATTATTGTCCTTCCTTTTCTGAACAATCTTACCGGCGCTTCCATGTCTTTGAATCTAACCGGTAACATTGTATTGGATATATTCATCTTGGGAATGCTGCTAATTGTTGGTGCACTGGCGGGATTATATCCAGCATTTGTGCTGGCGAATTTTAAACCGGTAACTGTACTGAAGGGAACATTCCATTCCGGGCGGAAGGGTACTTTTCTGCGTAAGGCGCTGGTGGTGTTTCAATTTACCCTCTCCATCGCTTTGATCTGCATGACGGTGGTGGTGCAGAAGCAAATGCACTATATCCAGAATAAGGATATCGGGTATGATCGCCATCAGGTGGTGGTGTTTGAAACGTACAGTGGGACAATGAGGGAGAATTTGGGTACGTTTCGTGACGAAATAGTCAAACACAGTGCTTTTGTTTCCGCAGCAACTTCTACCAATATTCCCGGCAGAACCTTTGGGCGTACAGGGGTGATACCTGAAGGTGCTTCTGAGGAGGAGATCTGGATACTCAGTCAAATGACCATCAGTCCGGAAACAATCGAAGCATTGGGAATGGAAATTGTCGAAGGGCGGAATTTCAGCCGGGAACGCTCCACTGACACCAGCGGCGTGGTGTTGGTAAACGAAGCAGCGGTTCGGCATATCGGATGGGATAAACCACTGGGGAAAAAGTTCTACTTCGACGATGATGATTCCATTGGGGCAGAGATAATAGGAGTAGTTAAGGATTACCACTTTATCGAAATGCGCCAGAATATAGAACCGGTTATCATGTTTCCGTTAGCCGGTTCCCCGGGGAATCTTCTTGCGGCACGGATTCAGTCGGGACGGATTCCTGAAGCGATGGCGTACGCCGAAGAGAAATGGCACGAATCGTTCCCCGAATATCCGTTTTCCTATACCTTCATGGACGAGGAGTTCGACAACCTTTATCGGCGTGATATAAACACCAGTAAAATCGTCAACATCTTTTCCGGATTGGCGATTTTCATCGCCTGTCTGGGATTGTTCGGTCTCGCCAGCCATTCCACCACCCAACGTATTAAAGAAATCGGCGTGCGAAAAGTCTTGGGAGCTTCCATACCCGTCATTATCCGGTTGCTGGTTTTGGATTTTATCAAATGCGTGGCATTGTCGAATCTGTTTGCCTTACCCCTTGCCTGGTATGTTTCGTCCAAATGGTTGCAAGGATTCGCCTACCGGGTGGAGTTGAATCCTGCTCCCTTTGTGGTGGCAAGTCTGGCAGCTCTGGCAATTGCTGTATTGACCGTCTTGAGCCAATCATGGCACGCTGCGCTATTAAATCCAGCCAAAGCTCTAAGATACGAATAGGAGAGGAAATATGTTTCGCAATTATTTCAAAATAGCAGCCCGAAACCTGGTTCGGAACAAAGGATATTCCTTCATCAATATCTTCGGTCTTGCCATCGGCATGGCGTGCACCATTTTAATTCTTTTATGGGTGCAGCATGAACTGAGTTACGACCGATTTCATGAAAATGCCGACCGGATTTATCGTATTAACAAGCAATATCAAATGGGCAACGAAGTCGATGCCAACTCTTCGACCCCCTATCCGTTGGCGAATACTGCGAAGGAGTCCTTTGCGGAAATTACTGAAGCAACAAAATTTACTTACCGAAGTGCCCTGGTAAAGTATCAAGACAAGGTCTTCAAAGAAAACCACGTATGTTTTGCCGATTCCGCATTTTTTCGAGTGTTTCGATTTCAGGCGATAGAAGGGGATCCGAATATCGCCCTCACTGATCCCAACTCTCTGGTAATCACGCAGAATCTCGCAGAAAAATATTTTGGCACTGAACCAGCACTGGGGAAAACTGTTACCGTGGATAATTTACAGGATTTTACCGTATCCGCCATAATCCAAGACATTCCCGAGAATTCCGAGCTTCAGCATAACCTGTTTATCCCCGTCTCATTTGTAGTAGAAAGAGAATCCGAGGGTGAAACTGATTGGGGTTCCCATTGGTTCATAACCTACATTTTACTGCATCAGAATGCCAATCCCTCCGAATTGGAAGCGAAACTTTCTGCGATGATAAAGGAAAAACTCGAAACGGAACAAACGTCGTTAAGACTGCAGCCGTTGACAGGGGTCCATCTCTACACACCCATGGGGGAAAGTGTTGGTCTGAAATATGTGTATTTCTTCTCCATTATTGCAATTGTCATCCTGGGGATTGCTTGTATCAATTACATGAATCTCGCCACCGCCAGGTCAGCGAAACGTGCCAAAGAAGTAGGCTTGAGGAAGGTTGTGGGCGCAAAAAGAACCCAAATCATCTATCAGTTTTTCGGGGAATCGCTCCTGTTTTCGGTGATAGCGTTGATAGTAGCAGTGTTTTTAGTCGAATTGGCTCTTCCCGCTTTTAGCAACCTAACCGGAAAAGAACTTCATTTTAACTACATGGATTACAGATTTGGATTGCTTGCTGTTGTTATCGTTGGAATTACCGGAATAATATCCGGGATATATCCCGCGGTATTTCTATCCTCCCTATCACCCGTCACCACATTGAAGGGAACATTGCAGCGTAATCTATTGGGATTACTGCTTAGAAAAGGGTTGGTAATAATCCAGTTTTCCCTTGCCATTATCTTAATGATTGGCACCGGAATCATCTTTTCACAACTGAGATACATCCAGAATAAAGATTTGGGGTTCGATAAAGACCATTTGATGTACTTACCTTTACCACGAGAATTACGAAACAGTTTCGATGCCGCGAAAGCCGAACTTCTTGAAATTCCCGATATTCTTGGAATTACCAGGTCAATGGGCTTCCCCAATGATGTTGGAGCGATTATCCGGGGGATCGTCTGGGAAGGAAAGGAGACTGATGAAGGGGCTGCGTTTGCCTTCGAAACCATTGACCAGGATTATATTGAGACCGTAGGTCTGGAAATCGTCCAGGGCAGAAATTTCTCCCACGATTTTCCCGATGACACCCTGAACTACATACTGAATGAAAAAGCTATTGGGGTGATGGGGATGGAAAACCCAATTGGAAAACCATTCAATATAGATGACGAAGCGGAAGTGAATGGGGTTATTGTCGGTGTGGTGAAGAATTTTCATTCTAAGCCGCTTAACTACGAGATTGAACCGTTGATGTTTATGATGTACCCGGATTATTATCGTCGGATACTGATCAGGACTAATCCCAAAAACATCAAAAACACAATTAAACATATCGAAAGCGTGTGGAAAAAATTCGTACCGGATTATCCGTTTGAATACCGCTTCCTGAATGAAGATTTTGACAGTGCCTATCGTGCTGAACAACGTGCCGGAACTCTTTTTGGATATTTTGTAGTCCTTGCCATCTTACTGTCCTGTTTGGGGTTGTTCGGTTTGACGTCGTTCAGTACCGAACAACGCACCAAGGAAATCGGGGTTCGAAAAGTGTTGGGAGCGACGGTGCCCGCTATTGTGGTTATGCTGTCTAAGGAATTTACCAAATGGGTGCTGTTGGCAAACATCATCGCCTGGCCCATCGGTTATTTCATCATGAAGAAGTGGTTGGAGAATTTCGCGTACCGGGTGGACATTGGAATTGAGATATTCATTGGTTCTGCGGTGCTTGCATTGGCGATTGCCACGTTGACCATCAGCTACCAGTCGATAAAAGCAGCTATTGCAAATCCAATAAAAGCACTGAGATACGAATAAATAAAATCAAATACATAAAATACCACCTTGATAAATGCACTGAGGAGATTGGAATACTTAAGTGACCTTTTGGAACAAATTCGGATTCTCTTTATTATTAGCACTTTGCTCCTGCCATTTAGCCTTGGCGGATAATCCCATCCGTGGATTTGTAGTGGATGCCACCAGCGCTGAACCACTACCGGTAGCAAATGTAGTAATCGAGGGAACCCAACGGGGAGCATTCACCAACCTGGACGGCTATTTCGTGATCGATCACCTGGAACCCGGTGAGTATACCCTTCACTTGTCACATCTTGGATACCAAACCACCGTGGTGAAGATCGTGGTGTCTGAAACGCTGATGGAACCGATAACCTTCGAATTAACCCCCACAGCCATCGAACTGGAAGCAGCAGAAGTGACTGTGAAAAGAAGGGACGTGCGCAGAGCCCCCACTGTTTCCAGTGTGCCGTTAACCGGAAGTACTCTTCGAAGATTACCGTTGCTGGCGGTGGAATCTGATGTACTCCGAGCCGTGCAAGCCATTCCCGGCGTCAAAACCTCATCAGAGCTGTCCAGTAGTATCTACGTACGGGGTGGAAGTCCTGACCAGACCTTGATACTCTTGGACCACAATGTGATCTACAATCCCAATCACCTGTTCGGAATCTTCAGCACCTTCAATGCCGATGTCACCAAACGTGTCAATTTGATGAAAGGCGGTTTCCCCGCTGAATATGGAGGGCGATCCGGGAGCGTCTTGGAGATAGTCACCAACGAAGGAAATCGTAAAGAATTCACAGGTCAAGCGTCGGTGGGTATTGTGTCCGCTCGGTTGGCACTGGAAGGTCCTCTGCCCGGGAACAAAGGATCCTACGCCATTTCCGGGCGACGGAGCTACGTGGATCCTCTGGTGAAGTTCCTGCTTGCGGAAGGCATCGATTTGGACATTCCGGACTATTTCTTCTATGACACCAATGGCAAATTAAACATTGACTTATCCAAAAAAAGCACCCTAAACTTATCCGGATATTGGGGCAAGGATGACCTCTATGTAAATTATGGTCCGGAGAGCAATCAGACTGATGTAAATATGCAATGGGGTAACGGCTTATTCACCAGTCGTTTCCGTCATGTCCTGGGTCGGAATTTGTTCCTTTCTGCCAATGCTGCCGTCAGTCGTTATCGTTCGGAATCCAGCGAAGAAAATCATGGTGTGTTCGTATCGGAAACCGATGACACACTTCTGGACTATCTGTTAAAAGTCGATTTGGAATTTTTGGGCAACGACGACCACCGCATAAAGACCGGTGTGGCGGTGAACCGCTACGATTTCACCTTGAATGCAAGAGAACTCGGTGTGACGGAAGCACAGGTCGATGAAATCAGCCATTTGTATTCGGCATACATTCAAGATGGCTGGCGAATCAGTGCACATTTCGAAATGAAGCCCGGGTTGCGGGTATATTATTATGATAAAGGGAATTACATCGAATTCGACCCCCGCTTAGCTTGTGTCTATCATTACACTACCGACATGCGCTTCAAAATCGGAGGAGGACGCTACACCCAGTTTATAAATCTCCTCAATTTCGGTGAGGGGATGAGCAACTACGACATCTGGGTGCCGGTGGATGAATCCCTGGGACCGTCCCGTTCCGATCAATTGGTGGTAGGATTTGAGTGGGAACCTTCGAACAAGTATGAATTCACCGCGGAAGCCTACTACACCGACATGAATAATATCGTCGAATATAACCGGGTTCGCACCAAAGAAGTCGAAACTGCCAGTGATGTGTTCCTCCCAGGTGGTGACGGTTATGCCTATGGTATGGAATGGATGTTCCAACGCACTGCTGGTCGTCTGACCGGATGGTTGGGTTATTCACTCGCTTGGACTAAACGACGGTTCGAAGGAACATACCTGAACAATGGTAACTGGTACTACCCCATCTGGGACCGTCGACACGATTTCATTGCGGTGGCAAATTATATCCTGAATCAACGCTGGGAGTTTTCCGGAAGTTGGAGGTTTCACACTGGGCAAGGATATACTCAAGAACTGGGAATATATCCCAGCCGATATACCAGCTATGGATATGACCGCCAAATTTTATACGGTGACCTGAACAATTACCGGTTTCCGACGGATCATCGGTTGGACATCGCCGCGGCATTCCATCACGAATTCTGGACCGGACATCCCGCGACAGTGCGGTTTGGATTATACAATGTCTATAGCCGCCGGAGTTACTGGCGACGTTCGGTAAGCACCAAAAAGAATCCTGTGGAAATTGAGGATGTCAGACTGCTGCCGATTCTTCCTATGTTCAATTATGAAGTGAGGTTCTAAATGAGCGATTTCTTGACTTTCGCAGAACCTGCACGTTCATATAGAACCCTGTGGTTGCTGATTCCGGGCTTAATCTTAATTCTGTTAGTATCCAGTTGCGAAAAAAATCCCACCGAAGTGGAAGAATACATTCGCGAACCGGTTCTGTCCGCGTTTATCCATAACGGGAAAAGGGTGGATTACATCTTTCTTGACCGGGTGGCGTCGTTGGATGCGGTCTATCATCCGGATGATTGGTTCATTTTCGGTGCAGACGTAAAGATGTTTCCGGTTGATAATCCAGCAGCCGGAGATACTATTCATTTCCGGGAATATTATCGGTTTGTCGAGGGATGGGTGTACACTCCGGACCCGGGGAACCATTTGTACCCCCAGGCGTTCGTGCGCTATCGGATCGAAGCACGAAAACCCGACGAGAACATTTACCTGTGGGCGGAAACGATGATGCCCGATACCTTTTCTATCACTGTGACAAACCATGAAGTTATCAACGACACTATCTGGATTCCGCTGGATTGGAACGATCCTCCCTTAGAACTGATTTGGACAAAAGCAGATTCCGCCGGAGGGTACGTTCTCCGAACCATGTGCCAAAATATTGACCCCTTGACACAAAATGTCTTGCCGTGTATTCCACTTGATCCAAATTACGAAATTGGGGAAGAACCTGACCTTCAATATCTCGAGGTGGTTGGAAGAAGTGCACGTAGCGTGACAGTACCTTGGTTGGCAGTCAATTATACAGATCATAACTTGATCGAAATCCAAGCCACCAGCTTGGATTACATCGAATATTTGGAGTCGCTGTTTAATTTTCAGGAATCCAATCCTATATCCAACGTCCATGGCGGGCGTGGTGTGTTTGCCGGATTCTCAACCGACCATATCATACTAACAATGCAATCGGTCAAGTAGAGACCAATTGCCACAAAGAAAGAGGGATGATATGCTGAGAAACTATCTGAAAATTGCTTTTCGCAATATCTTAAGGCACAAAACCTATTCCTTTATTAATGTTGCAGGTTTAGCCATCGGAATGGCGTGTTGCATCCTGATCCTGCTCTGGGTGAACCACGAACTGAGCTACGACAAGTTCCACGAAAATGCAAACCGAATTTACCGCCTTTGCCTGGATACCAATATCGGCGGCAGCGAGCTGCAGGCACCCGTGAGCTGCGCACCGGCACCCCTCGTGATGGTGCAAGAATTCCCGGAAGTCGAAGATGCGGTACGAGTGCAACCCTTAGGAAAAGTCCTGGTAGAGACCGGATCCAAAAAGTTCTATGAGGAATATATCTTCTACTCTGATAATTCAGTGTTCAACGTGTTTAGCTTCCCGTTATTGCAGGGCGATCCCCAGTCAGCGCTGGTCACAGCTTACTCAATCGTGCTGACTGAAACCATGGCGGCGAAGTATTTCGGAGATGAAAATCCTATCGGTAAGACCTTAACAATCAACAACGAAAATGAGTTCACCATCACTGGAATAATGCAAGATGTTCCATACAATTCGCACTTGAATTTCAATATGTTATGTTCTTTTGAGACATTATATGCCGAGAACAGAGAGTATCTGGAAATATGGCTTGAGTTCTCCTATTGGAGTTATCTGTTGCTGGCAGAAAACACTAATATCTTAGCGCTGGAGCAGAAATTTCCCGAATTAATAGACCAGAATATGGGTGACGAACTGGGAAAAATCGGAGGAACTTTAGATTTTTTTCTACAACCTCTCACTGATATCTATTTATATTCAAAAATGGATTACGAAATTTCTACTCTGGGAGATATTACAAATGTTTACCTCTTCGCCGGTATCGCTCTGTTTGTCCTGCTAATCGCTTGTTTCAATTTCATAAATCTATCCACTGCCCGATCGGCAATTCGTGCACGGGAAGTCGGAATACGAAAAACCTTTGGCGCAGTTCGTGGCAAACTAATCGCACAGTTCCTGGGCGAATCTATTATCTATAGCTTGCTGTCCTTGATAATAGCCGTCATCCTGTTGGAAATGTTCGTACCGGTATTCAACTCCATGACCGAAGGAAAGCTGGATGTCAATCTATTCCAAACACCATGGCTGATCCCGGGATTGTTGGGGCTGGCAGTTTTGGTGGGATTGATCGCCGGTAGTTACCCTGCGTTCTTTTTGTCTTCCTTCAAGCCGGTTAAGGTGTTCAAAGGAAATCTGAAATTGGGTGCTGCAAATTCCCGGTTCCGAAGCATTTTAGTGGTATCTCAATTCGTGATTTCCATCGTTCTGATCATCGGCACAATAACCATATATCAACAATTACGGTACATGAAAACTAAGAAACTGGGCTTCAATAAAGAACAGGTTCTTGTAATCCCCACTGTCAGTGATGTAGAGGATCAGTCCAAATCCGCCCTAAAACACGAATTGGCGAGCGTGAATGGAGTAGTGAACGTTGCTCTGACCAGCTTCATCCCTGGTGAATTCACCAGTAAAAGCGTATTTATTCCGGAGGATTTTTCCGAAGATCAAACTCAGATGATCGCCCATTTCTATGCCGATGAAAATTTTCTACCAGTATTGGGTGTGGAAATGCATGCTGGACGGAATTTCTCTCTCGAATTCGCCACTGATACCGCGGAAGCGATAATCATTAACCAAACCGCTGTCCGGAAATTTGGCTGGGACGATCCGGTAGGGAAGACTATAAAAACTCCGGATATTGAAAATGGGGAAATTATTTGGAAACCCAATACCGTCATCGGTGTGGTGAAGGATTTTCATCTCACATCCTTGCACAAAGAAATCGAACCCCTAATCATCCGCAATATCTGTGATGCCAGCATGATGTGCCTGCGTGTTTCCACCGACCAAATCCAACACACATTGGATCTCCTGCAAGGTAAGTGGAACGACATTTTCCCGCAGCAACCCTTTGATTACTATTTCCTCGATGAATCTTATGACAACCTGTACCGTGCCGAGCAGAGGTTGGGCGATATAGCGTTATCCTTTTGTCTGCTGGCAATTTTCGTAGGCTGCCTTGGATTATTCGGGTTGTCTGCGTTTACCGCCGAACAGCGCACCAAGGAAATTGGTATTCGGAAAGTGTTGGGCGCTTCTGTGTCAGGCATGGTCTTAATGTTATCGAAGGAATTCACTAAATGGGTGGTGATAGCCAATGTTATTGCCTTTCCCATAGCCTATTTCGTGATGCGCCACTGGTTAGAGAATTTCGCATATCGCATCGATGTAGGTTGGACTACGTTCGCGTTGGCTGCGATTCTGGCACTGATTATTGCCGTGATTACTGTCAGCTTCCAAGCTGTCAAAGCCGCGGTTGCTAATCCAATTAACTCCTTGCGATATGAGTAATAGGGAGAAAAATGTTTAAAAACTACCTAAAAATCGCGATTCGAAACATTGTCAAAAGCAAATTCTATTCCGTGATTAACGTGGTAGGGCTCGCCATTGGAATGGCGTGCTGTATCCTGATTTTGTTGTGGATACAAGATGAAGTGAGCTATGACAAATTCCACGAAAACAGCAATCGTATCTACAGAATTGTCTTAAATGATTATATCGGTTCACCGCCACCGTTGGCACCTTTAATCGAGCGGGAGATACCGGAAATCACCAAGACCGCCAGAATCGATGTCTATACCAAAGCCTCCAGTTTTGTTTTCAGCTATGGGGATAAATACTTCAACGAAGATAGATTTTTTCTGGTGGATCCGGCGTTTTTCGAGATGTTTTCCTTTGATTTCATTACCCAGCAATCAGATGATGTGCTTAAGGACGCCAGTTCAATTGTGATCTCTGAATCCACTGCGAAGAAATATTTTCTGGAAGAAAATCCCATCGGAAAAGTATTAAATCTTGAAGGCAAGCGGGATTTTGTGGTGACCGGTGTATTTAGGGATATACCGAACAATTCTCACATGCAGTTTGACTTGGCGGGATCCTATCATCTACTCATCGAAAAAGATGGATCAAAATTGGAAGAACATTGGGGCGCATATAATTATCTGACCTATTTCATGACCGAACATCCGGTGGCTCCTCGGGTGTTACGGGATAAAATCGGTGAAGCTTTCACGCGTCATACTGAGAATACCAATAATCCTTTTTTCGTGCAAAGGTTAACCGACATCCACCTGAAATCTCATGTCACAGGTGAAATCAGCCCAAACGGCAGCATCATAGATGTTTACATATTTGCTGCTATCGCGTTAATTGTACTGCTGATCGCATGTATAAACTACATGAATCTCGCCACGGCACGGTTTACAAAACGGACGAAAGAAATTGGGGTGCGCAAAGTGATAGGAGCCAGCCGGAATCAGTTGATTTGGCAATTCTTTGGTGAATCGGTTATCATGTCAATTATTGCTGTTTTATTGTCTGTCGCATTGGTAGAACTGGTTTTACCGATATTTAATCCCTTAGTGGATAAGCAGTTACATTTGAATTCGCTGCGAGTAGAAATGGCTGTGGGATTAATTTTATTGGCGTTGTTGACTGGTCTGGTTGCTGGGAGTTACCCGGCATTTTTTCTATCCTCGCTGAAACCATCGAACATAATTAAAGGGAAAATCGATACCGGTCGACGTGGTTCCCAGTTTCGAAAATCGATGGTTGTACTGCAATTTGCCTTGTCAATATTCTTCTTTTTGTTTGCGATTGTTATCAGTCAGCAGATGACATTTTTGAAGACGGTGGATTTAGGATTCAACAGAGACCACATTGTTAATATCCCAATTGGAAAGGGAGTGAATGAACGACTTATCGCCTTGAAAAGTGAATTGATGAACATACCTGAAGTTCAAAATGTCTCCTATTCCAACTTTTCCAGTGGTTACAATCATTATCGTCAGAGCACCTGGTGGGAAGGACGACCGGAGGATGACTGGGATATGATGAGGTGGACCCCCGTGGATCAAGATTTTATCAAGACTTTTGATTTGGAAGTGATTAAGGGAAGTGACTTTTCTCAAGGAGAACAACATCTAAATCAGTATGTGTTAAACGAATCTGCTGTAAAATATATTGGCTGGGATGATCCGATTGGCAAACAATTTCAGATCATCAGGAAAGGCGAAGTGGTTGGTGTGGTGAAGGATTTTAACTTCAAGTCGTTGCATGAACCGATTCAACCTGTTGCGTTGGTGGTTTTTCCGAAGCTTTTAACCCATATTTCAATTCGGATCATTCCGCAAAACGTATCAGGAGCATTAGGAAAAATTGAAACAGTTTGGAAAGAATTGGTTCCTGATCGCCCTTTCGATTATTTCTTCTACGATGAATCCTATGACGCCATGTACCATGCAGAGCAGAAGACCGGGAAAATTTTCCGCTATGCCGCCCTAACTGCGGTGATAATTTCCTGCCTTGGGTTATTCGGAATAGCATCCTATGCCTCGGCGCAGCGCACCAAGGAAATTGGTGTTCGGAAAGTCTTAGGCGCCACGGTGGCAAGCATTATCGGACTGATTTCCCGGGAGTTCGTAATTTTAGTGGTTATTGCCAATCTAATCACTTTCCCAATTGCCTATTACGCCATTGGTAAATGGCTTGAGAATTTCGCCTATCATATCGATGTCGGCGCAGGTGTATTCTTGCTGGTGGGGATTCTTGTTCTGGTTATCGCATTGCTTACCGTGGGGTTCCAGGCTGTCAGAGCAGCCGTCGCTAATCCAATAGATTCACTGAGATACGAATAACTTTAACATGTTTTTGAGGATATCGTGATTAAAAACTATTTGAAAGTTACGGTTCGGAACCTGTTCAAGAACAAAGTGTATTCTATCATCAACATCGTTGGCTTAGCCATTGGAATGTCGGGAAGTTTATTGATCTCCATGTATGTCGCGAATGAGATGAGCTACGAGAATTTTCATCAAAACCGCCATCGTATTTATCGGATCTCTCTCGGATTTGGAAACAGTGACGGGAAAATGAAAATGGCAGGAGTAATGCCTGCCTTGGGTCCCGCATTGCTCGAAACCATCCCCGAGGTGGAAAATGTTGTTAGATTCTATTCTGATCGTGGTGCAAGTATATCATACAATGAAATTACCAGTACCGAAAACCGGTGTATGTTTGCAGATCCCGCCATATTCGATATTTTTTCTTTCACCCTAAAAAGCGGCGACAAAAATTCTGTGTTGACGGAACCCTTAACGATGGTGTTAACGGAAAGGATGGCGCGAAAATATTTTGGGACCAGCGATCCTGTGGGACAAATTATGATGTACGATGATGAATACCCGATGCAGATCACTGGAGTTATGGAAGATGTCCCCGCAAATACTCACATAAAATTCGATGGGTTGATTTCCTATGCCTCCCTGGAAACAATGCAACGAAGCGTGCAATCACCCTGGAACAATTTCGGGAATTGCTTTACATACATCCTGATGCATGAAAATACCACACCGGTAGGATTGATGGAGCATATCAAGCAGCTTCTGAGTACAAATACATCCCAGCAGTTTGCTGATATGTTCGATTTCTATGTGCTGCCGCTTAGTGAAATACATTTGTCATCCGGTTTCATGGGTGATTTGGAAGCCGCGGGAAATCGGTCATTTATCATCCTTTTTTCCGTGGTGTCGGTTCTGGTGTTGGTGATTGCTTGTTTCAACTTCATGAATTTATCCACCGCACGTTCCCTGAAACGGATGAAGGAAATTGGGGTAAGAAAAGTGCTTGGTGCCAATCGTCTGCAACTGATGAAGCAGTTCTTAACCGAATCGATGTTAATCGCCATCGCATCGATCTTACTTGGTTTAGTATTATTTGAATTGTTCTATCCTACTCTGAATTCATTCATAGGAAGTACCTTGGATGTTGAACACCAGAACTATGGATATTTATTCTTGTTCATCCCAGTGATACTGATTGTAGTTGGATTGATTGCCGGCAGTTATCCAGCCCTGCATTATTCTCGTAATTCATCCATCGATTGTCTAAGAACCGATACGATGATACATTCCGGAAAATCGTTTTCACGGCGGTTTCTGGTGGTGGCGCAATTTGTGATTTCCATCGTTCTAATCGCCGTGACTGTCACCGTGTTTCAGCAACTTCGATACATGATCGATGCGGATCTCGGTTTCGATAAAGACAATGTGGTGTTGATATATATCCCCTGGGACCAGAAAGAAGGCAATCAAAAATATTCCGTCATCAAGGAGGAGCTCTTACAATATCCCAATATTAACAGTGTTTCCGGATTGTACGTCGTGCCGGGCATTAACAGCCGGGAGCGAAGAGGAGTACGTTTGGAAGGTACTGAAGAAGATCAATTTATCATGCTGCAAGCTGCATCGGTTGATCGTGGATTTATTGATGTGTTAGGATTAGAGTTACTGTCAGGCAGGGATTTTTCCGATGGCGAAACTTTCAGTATAATCTTGAACGAAGCAGCAGTGACTAATTTGAACATCCAAAATCCCATCGGGAAAACTCTGGGTGTGTCAAGGGAAGATGGCATGGAAGACGCCACCATTATCGGAGTAGTCAAGGACTTTCACCTGTATTCCAAACAGGAGGATATCGAACCTCTGATGATGTATATTAATCCGGAATATTACAATATGATTGGGGTTCGAATCGAGCCTAACGATGCTGCATCTACACTCGCCTACATGGAGGACAAATGGAAGCAAATCGATCCCGAATCTTCCTTTCAATACTCATTTTTGGATGAAACGTACCAAAAACTATATCGTTCCGAAGAGAGAATCGGACAGCTATTCACTGTGTTTTCCTTGTTGGCAATCCTGATTGCTTCTCTGGGCTTGTTTGGTCTGGCTTCCTTCATGACGGAACGTCGCACCAAGGAAATCGGTATTCGAAAAGTCCTGGGTGCTACCATATCCAATATCATTGCCATGATATCACGGGAATTTGTGGTTTTGGTGGTCATTTCCGGCATCATTGCGATTCCCATTGCTTATTATTTTATGAATAAGTGGCTGGATAATTTCGCATATCATATCACAATTAGTGTTGGCGTGTTCCTGCTGGCGACGATTTTGGCACTGTGTATCGCATTATTGACTGTTAGTTTTCAGGCAATGAAAGCCGCATTGGCAAATCCGGTGAAATCATTGAGGTACGAGTAAAGGTATAAGGAGTCGAGCGTGTTTAAGAATTATTTGATTATTGCCTATCGTAATTTGGTTCGTAACAAGCTGTATTCCATTATCAGTATTGCTGGATTGGCGATTGGATTGGCAGGCTGTCTGCTGATTATCGGTTTTGTCAATCACGAACTTAACTTTGAGAACTTCCACCAGAACAAAGATCGCATCTTCCGTGTCGCTGGGATCTTCTCAGTCGGAAATGCCAGCATACCGATGGCGAATATCCAGTCTTCACTCGGTCCAGCTTTGCAAGAGGAATTTCCGGAAGTGGAACAAATGGTCAGATTCCGGGCAAAACCCATTACCCGCATCACAATTGAAAACCGGGATATTGTCCTGGATGACAACATGGTTGCTGCTGAACCAGCGCTGTTGAATATTTTTACTCTGCCCTTAAAAGAAGGAAATCCCCAAACCGCCTTAAACGCACCGTTTACCATCATTATTTCTGAAGAAATCAGTAATAAGTATTTCGGCAGCCAAAGCCCCATCGGGCAAACCTTGACCATCCAGGATGAAATGGAATTTGAAATCACCGGCGTGATGAAAAAACTTCCCACTAACACACAAATGCACAGTAACTTCATCTGTTCCTATTCCACCTTAGAAAAAATTGGGGAAGAAGTGAAATCTTGGTACAATATCTTAACCGATTACACCTATGTATTGCTGCACGAAAACGTTGATCCGGCAACTGTTGAAGAGAAAATACCCGCCTTATTGGAAAAACACGCCGCTGATGAAGCGCCGAATTTCCAAGTCTTTCTGCAGCCGTTGGAACGAATATATCTCCACTCGAAGTTAAGTCATGAACTATCTCCCCGTGGAAACCTGAATATCATCTATCTCTTTTCCGGCATAGCGGCGGTAATCTTAATTATCGCCTGCATCAATTTCATCAACCTCGCCACCGCCAGAACCTCCCATCGAATGAAGGAAGTCGGAGTACGCAAAGTCCTGGGCGCCTATCGCCACCAATTAATCAAACAGTTCCTCAGCGAATCCGTGCTTATCACCATTATTTCCATGCTGTTGGGAATAATCTTATTCGAACTCGCCTTACCGCATCTGACGACATTTTTAGGGCGTGATCTCACCATTAACATCTACCAAGACCCGGTAATTCTAACAGCAATTGCGGCAATGATTATCGTAGTCGGTGTTCTTTCCGGTAGCTATCCGGCGTTGATAATCTCCAAATTCAACCCGTATGTGGTCTTGCGAGGCGGCATCACCAAACGAACCTCAAAATCAACCTTAAGACGGATTTTAGTGGTGGTACAGTTCACCATGGCAATCGTTCTGATCTGCTGTACATTGACCATCTTTAAACAAATTAACTATGCTTTAACAACAGATTTGGGTTTCGATAAAGAGGACATCCTGCTGCTAAATCTCGATGAAGAATTGACCGCGGAAAAGAGCCAGCTAATCAAAAGTGAAATCCTGCAGAAAACTAATGCTATCAATGCGTCTATTGTTGCCAACGCACCCGCGGGATTTGGAATTACACTCACCACCGTGATTCCGGAAAATAAACCGGACGAGGAAACTAAATTCATACACCTAAATAATGTTGATCAGGATTTCCTAAACACCTTTGGTATCGAACTGGTTAGCGGTCGGTTCTTTTCGGAGGAATACCCGTCGGAACTTACTAATGCGATCGTGATTAATGAAACCGCGGTCAAAGAATTCGAAATTGAAAACCCAATTGGATTCAAATTTATGCGAAGCGAGGATGAATATACGGTGATTGGCGTGATAAAAGATTACCACACCCAGACCCTGCATGATCGTATCCCCTCCTATGCACTATTCTATGCACCCCAATATCACCGCTTGCTGACCGTGAAACTGCCTCCGGAGAATCAAGCGGAAATCATAGCCGATATCGAACAGGTGTGGAGTACCATCCTTCCCGAACATCCCTTTGAATACCAATTTCTGGAGGGCATGATTCGTGAATCCTATAAAGAAGATCAGAGAATCGGCACACTTTTCATCATGTTCTCCCTGCTGGCGATCTTCGTAGCATGCCTGGGATTGTTCGGTCTGGCAGCCTTTGCTGGTGAGCAGCGCACCAAGGAAATCGGTATTCGCAAAGTCCTGGGTGCTACCGTGTCGAACATCATTGGATTGCTGTCCAAAGAATTTCTGTTTTTAGTTGCGATTGCGAATGTTATCGCAATCCCGATTGCTTTTTATGTCATGAGTAAATGGCTGGAAAATTTTGCATATCGTACGGAAATTAGCTGGGTGATCTTTTTCTTAGCAGCATTCTTGGCGTTGATGATTGCCTTGATAGCCATAAGCTTCCAAGCTGTCAAAGCAGCTGTTACTAATCCAATTGAATCTTTGAGATATGAATAGTCTCGAACATTGGGGATAAAATTCTAAGGTTTAACCATGATTCAAAATTATTTAAAAGTCATAGTTCGCAATATCCTCAGATATAAAGGATATTCCTTCATTAATATTTTCGGCTTGACCATAGGCATAGTCTGTTTTGTCTTGATTGCACTGTTTGTACAGGACGAATTGAGCTATGACCGTTACCACCAGAAAGCAGACCGGATTTACAAAGTCGGCATTTCAGCGTTAGTGAATGACAGCGAAATTCATGGCAACCTGGCAAGTGCACCATTCGCCTTTACACTTCTCGAGGAATTTCCGGAAGTCGAAGCGGTCACCCGTATTCGA
Organism: uncultured bacterium; assembly: GCA_965372135.1. Lineage (GTDB taxonomy): Bacteria > Electryoneota > RPQS01 > CBDVBD01 > CBDVBD01 > CBDVBD01. Next base: position 62,955 of record CBDVBD010000001.1, read on the forward strand.
AACTTCGGATTTCCCGTGATACGATATGACAATAAAGCCTTCAGTGAAGAGCGATGGTTTTATGCCGACTCGACATTTTTCGATGTGTTCACTGTGCCATTCCTACAGGGAGATCCAAACACTGCACTTACACAACCACTTTCAGTAGTATTATCCCGCTCCATGGCGGAGAAATATTTCGGTGATGAAGATCCCATGGGAAAAATCCTGAATTCGGACAATCGGACGGATTTTTTAGTGACCGGTGTTTTTGAGGATGTTCCTCACAATTCCCACGTTCATTATGATTTCCTGGCATCTATGTGCTCAGTGGAGGACAGCCGAAATCAAAGGTGGCTCAGTAACAATTATCACACCTACTTTGTATTGAATGGGGCAGCGTCGACAGAGGAATTTGAAGTAAAAATACAAACATTAGCCGATAAATATGTTTTTCCAATAGCTACACAAATCTTTGGAACTTCAGTTGATCAGTTGTTTGCAGAGGGAGGATATTTTAGGTACCTAATGCAACCGGTTACCGATATCCATCTCTATTCACACCTGGAATATGAACTCGAACCGAACAGCGATATCCGCTATGTGTATATATTTTCAATTATCGCCATTGCAATTCTACTCATCGCTTGCGTCAACTTCGTGAATTTAGCAACCGCTAGATCAGCTAGGAGGGCTAAAGAAATTGGGATACGGAAGACCGTGGGATCGAGCCGTTTTCAATTGATCCGGCAATTCCTGGCGGAAACCATTGCTATGAGTTTCGTAGCAGTTTTATTGGCACTACCAATAATTGAAATATTACTGCCCCAATTTAACTCTTTAACTGGGAAACACCTTAGTCTTTCGTACCTGCAAAATCTCCAAACCATTCCAATTCTCCTTGGGATCACCCTGCTGGTGGGAATCATTGCCGGCACCTATCCTGCGCTATATATGGCATCGTTCGATCCTGTGCGAGTCATGAAGGGTGAATCAATTGGAAACCAGAGAAAATCCAGACTGCGGAGCGTGCTGGTGGTTTTCCAATTTGCAGTTTCCATAGCCCTTATAATCGGGACTATTTCGGTGTACCGGCAATTAGAATTCATTCAAAATGTGAAGTTAGGTTTTCAGCGGGAGCAGGTAGTTATAATTAAAAAAACTGATGATCTTGGAGCACAGATTGATCCTTTTATGCAAGAATTGCTAAGTGTTCCAGGAGTGGTTAGTGTGTCCAAGAGTGGGAACCTAATGGGGACCTACTTTGGCGATAATCTTTATCGATCGAGTGTTGCCCCAAAGGAGGATAATCAGATTACACGGAGAGTATGGACCGATAGAAATTTCGCTGATACCTATCGGATGAAAATGGTACAGGGGAGTTATTTTTCCGAAGAATTTACCGGGCATCAGGATAAGATAGTAATTAATCAGTCAGCGGTTTCAGCTTTCGGATTGACCGATCCGATTGGGCAAAAGCTTGTCGATACGGACACGGATCAAAACGAATTCACAATTATAGGGGTAGTGGAAGATTTTCACTTCGAGTCCCTGCAATTCCAGATAAAACCACTTTTGATCCATCCATTGGCGTCCGATGACATTGCGAAATTCACTTCGGTGCTCATTGAGCCCGGAAAAATTAGGACTATGTTATCTTCTTTCCAGGATATCTGGCATAAATACGCCCTGAATCAGGCGTTCGAATACGAGTTTTTCGACGAACGTTTCGCGAAATTATATCTTACGGAAGAAAAAACTGGACAAATTCTAATGGTGTTTACAATCATCGCTATTTTTATAGCCAGTTTGGGCTTATTCGGTTTAGCCGCATTCATTACACAGCAACGCACCAAGGAAATCGGCATTCGGAAAATACTTGGTGCCAGCGTGTCAAATATCATTGGATTGCTGTCCAAAGAATTTCTGATTTTAGTTGCGATTGCGAATGTCATCGCAATCCCGATTGCCTATTACGTTATGAGTAAATGGCTGGAAAATTTCGCATATCGTATGGAAATTAGCTGGGTGATCTTTTTCATGGCAGCGGTTCTTGCATTAATAATTGCCATGATATCGGTTAGCATCCAAGCCATCAAAGCCGCTGTCGCAAATCCGGTAGATTCACTGAGATATGAATAAACTTAATTAAAGGTGAACATCATGAGAGAAGTCGTCATTCAAATTCCTACAATCGAAGCGGAACAGAATATTGAAATCGATGTCAAAATCAACGGCAGAAAACGCACCATCAAGTACCGGGTAGAAATAATAGACTGGGAAGGCGATGAGCCTACCACTGAAACCAGACTGGAAACTATCCGTAGCGTAATCCGGGAACGTGACCGCGACTGGGAACTGATCCAAATCGGTGCACCAATTAAGGACAGTGTCCCGATTATGTTCCGGAAACGAATGAAAAACAACCATCACAATAATTAATTGGCATTATGTGCCACCGTAACCGATTCCGTGGATTCCCTAAGATACGAATAAAATATGAATAATAACGAAATAGCCTGATCTGTAAGGTCGCAGAAAAATCCCGTGCCGGATGTTCGGCAGGGGATTTTAATTTCCGCCCCTTTTTACTTGATTTTCTCGTCTGATACCTTATATTATTGTTACCATGACTTCTTAATCCAAATTCGAGGTGTGACAATGAGGAAATCATTACCATCCGGAACAGTAAGTCTATGTTTTCTATTGATGTTTCTCACCTTCCCCGGTATAGACCTCCAAGCCGATCCTCAACCACTACCCGCCGATCCGAATATTCTCAGTCTGGTGAACCAGTTAAGCGCTGATTCATTATTGGAAAATGTCACTACGCTTGTCAATTTCCACACTCGGCACACCTATTCGGACACCGTATCCTCAAACCGCGGCATTGGTGCCGCCCGCACCTGGACCCGGGCGAAATTCGATTTATGGGGCACCTCCACTGAATTTTTCCCCTGGACCTCCTATTTTGGCGGACACCTATTTAATTGTTACAACGTACACGCCACCGTGAACGGAAATGCCGGAGATATTCCCGGCATAATCCTCGGTGGACACCTGGATTCGCGTGGGGCTTCAGGCTCCGATACCTCCGTCTTCGCACCCGGCGCAGATGACGACGGCAGTTCGGTGGCAGCCATGCTTGAAATGAATCGCGTCCTGGCAGGTACCAACTTGGATAACATCATTACATTATCCGCCTTCGCCGGTGAGGAACAAGGACTGCTGGGCGCTCATGCCTATGCCCAATCATTACAAAATTCCGGTGCCGATCTCACCGCCATGCTTAACATGGATATGATCGGACACATCGTTCACCCAAGCGGCTTAACGGATTCCACCACCCTGCGTTGCTTTTCCGGACCACCCCAGGGATCATCCTCCCGCCAGTTAGCCCGGTACGTGAAATGGGTCGGGGAAGCCTATTCCGATGGATTGACCGTCACCCTGATCAATGCCTTGGATCGTCCTGGTCGCAGCGGTGACCACGTCGCATTCTACAACCGCGGCTTCCCGTCGGTACGTATCATGGAAACCGCCGAAGACGTCGCATTTCAACACGGTCCCAACGACATCCCCGAAAATATGTCATTCTCCTATGCCCGGAAAATCTGCCGGCTTGTCCTTGGTGTAACCACAGTTTTGGCATTAACTGAATCACAGCCGCCGGCGCCGGAAGTGATCAATGGTGGTGATGGCGAAACCTTGATAGTATCCTGGTCGGATTCCTTGACCCCACCTCCCGGAGGAGTTATTCGCATCGCGTATCGAATAACGGATGAGTTGAACTGGGAGGATATCCTGACCACTTCCGATCCTCCCCCTTACGTAATTTCCGGATTGACCGAATATCAAGAATACGGCATCAGCATTTCCGTATCGAATCAGGACGGACTGCCATCACCATTCAGCGGTGAAACCAACGGCACACCAATTGGAGCTGTGCCCCCGGATAACTTCGAAACCACATCCACGCCCAACAATGTACACCTGCAATGGACACCCCGACCCGAACAAAATACTCAGGATTACCTCATCGAACGCACCATTCCCGGCGGGCAATTCGCCCAAATAACCACCATAACTCATCCTGATTCGGAATGGTTCGACACCGACCTGGAAATCGGACAGTTGTATCTGTACCGTGTAAGAACCCGTACCACAGAACAAATTGTTGGAGAACCGACCCCCATTCAGGAAGGTCGCTTGGCATCACATCACCTGGGAATCCTGGTGATAGATGCCACTCCCGATGGTGCAGGTGCCCCCAGTTTTCCCGGTGATGAGGAGGTTGACCAGTTCTACGATTCCCTGCTGGCAGCTTTCGAAGTTTCGGATAACTGGGATCGACGAGACAGCATCAATGCCAATGTGACCATTTCCGATGCCGACTTGGCACCCTATTCCCACGTCTTCGTACACATCGACGCTATGAATACAACCATTGCTGAAGATACCACTGCGTTTCGTAAGTTCCTGGCGAATTGGGGGAGAATTATGATCTCGGGTTGGAGGTTGTCGAATGTGTTAGCAGGAAGAACCGGCTACAATCACGGGTTCCATCCCGGCGACTTTATGTATGATATATACGGAATCGATTCCATCCGAGTCACTCCACTGCCTGAGATGGAATTTGTCGGAACCTCGGGATCGAGCGGTTATCCCAACCTGGATTTCGATTCGGCACGATTCCCGGTATGGCAGGGGGGACTTCTCCTGATAGATGCGATATGGACAGAAACCTTCCCCGGCGACGTGGATGTGATTGCCACGTTCTTGGCAAATTCAGGTGCTTCCTATCCTCATCATGGACGAAACATCGGACTTCGTGGAGGAAGCGCCAACCCTTCCTGGATCCTCATGGATGTCCCGGTATTTTACATGACAACTGCTTCGGCGTATAATTTCCTGAACCATGCTTTAAGTGACCTTGATGCGCCAATGGTTTATGTGGACGATCCGGGAGTGGAGGTTACACCCCTTAGATTCCAATTAGCCAATCCATACCCCAATCCATTCAACGCCATAACCATATTCTCTTATATCTTACCCCTATCCGGCAATGCTTCTTTGACAGTCTATGATATCCAAGGTAGGCGTGTGGCGGCTTTATCCAGCGGTTGGCACCAGGGTGGTGCATATCGGGTATCTTTCGATGCTGCAGATTTATCCAGCGGCATATATTTCGCAGTACTCAGTGCAGGAGGATTACAACAAACCCAAAAAATCCTGTTGTTGAAATAGCCGCCAGACACAATATCATCACAAAAAAGGGCTTACGAATCAAATCGTAAGCCCTTTCACACTTGCTCACGCTAGTCCGCCCACTGGCAAATCATTCCCGTTTTTCAATCTGTCATCCATACACCCCTATCTGTCATCCCCATACTCCCCTTGTGTCATCCCCGCGAAGGCGGGGACCCAGTACAATTAGTCGGATTTCACCGAAATCCGATAAAACTTGATAACTTGTCAACTTGCTAACTTCTTCATACAAACGTCTTAACTATCTCCTGATGCAGCTTATCCAACTCCCCATACGCCGAATTGATTTGCCCGATTTTCTCCTGCAGCTTCTTGATTAACAACTGCTTTTCCATTCCGTTACGTATGATTAACAATAAATCATTATTATCCCACGGCTTCTCGATATATTGAAACAATCCTACTTCATTAATCGCTTTGATCGCATTTTCCTTGTCCGCATACCCGGTTAGGATGACCCGCGGCACTTCCGGTCTGATATTTTTCACTTCCGCCAAAAACGAAATCCCGTCCATTTCCGGCATCAAATAGTCCGAGATCACCAAATCGAAATCGTTATTTTTCACATACTCCAACGCATCCATAGCCGATGTGAACGTCACCACATTGTATTCGGTTTCCAGTCCTAAAAATGCATTGATGCTGGTCAACACCATATCCTCATCATCCACCACAATTACTGTTTGTTTGTCTTCCGCCATTATCATGACCTTTCTGTTAGCCTGGTTGAATTTTCATAGACATTATACTAAATAACATGATATTTGTCAAGTTTAATTTCCGGCGCATTGCAATTATTTCGGTCGCACCTGCTGCAGACTTGCCAATCCCATCAACCGTCGTACCCGCTGCACCAGCGCCTTCATCACCCCTTGAGTAATCCGCACATTATCCGCCAACAAATCGGTAAAATCCTCCTTATCCACCCGCAGCAACCGGCTTTGTTCCAATGTCGTCGCCGTCACCACCCTCAGTTCGTCATCGAACAGCGACCAGGTCCCGAACGCATCCTTTTCCTTCGCCACCATCACATCCTTCCCCTGTTGATGCAGCCGCACTTGCCCTTCCATCACCAAATACATGGAATCTCCGGTTCCCCCTTCCGAAAATATTTCGCTCTCCGCTGGAAATTCCAACACTTCCGCAATCGACGCCAACTGCGCTAAATCTTCAGTCTTTAACGACTCGAAAACATCCACCTCTTGCAGAAAAATGACCTTTTCGATAGTGGTAATCATGTTCTGTTTACCCACTTAAGTTAATCTAATTATCTGTTAGGCGACATTTTGTATTTCCCTGACTGCATACTCCGCGGTTTCCTTAACAATATCCTCTGGATGCTCGATCAATCCCGACACAACATCCATCCACTGCTTGTCCCGAGCTTGCGCCATCAGAAACAGGGCACACGCCTTCAGCCAAACATCCGTACCCTTCAATAACATCGTCAAATAGCCATCACCTTCTGAAACATCCACAGGAACCATTTCGGGAACCTCCGCCAAATAATCCCCCATCGATTTCCGTTCCACAATCGGAATAATTATCAACTTTAACCCCTCATCCAGAATATTATCCAAATACTCTACCGCATTCGCCTGATAAACCGGATTCCCGCTCAACACACCCCGGTAGGCGTTGTAGATATCCCCCTGCGAATACCGGGACCCCAACAGCCGAAATACCCGTTCCAACGTGACATCCAACCGTTCCATAATCGCCCGATCCAACAAGGACCACGCTGGCAGCGCATCTCCCGAATCCTTTTGTACATAAGTATTCTTGGCGGCATGATGTTGTTGCCGGATTGATGACAACAAGTAATAATTTCTCACTTCCAGATTGACCAATTCGATGACACGCTTCTTATCGAATTTCAACGACGGTGCTCTATTTCGTAGCGCATTCAATGCTTTGATTATCTGAAACCTCAGCCCCAAATCATCCTGCTCGTAATGCTCCAATAACGCATCCACCGACTGCTGCGATTTGATCATCGCCAACACTTTTGCCACCCCAAATCGAAGATCCGCCGTTGCATCCACATCAACCAACACAGCAACCAAATCCTCAATTATCGTTTCCCCGTATTGTGCCAACGCCTCCCTTGCTGTCCGGCGAACACTCCCGGTCTTCAATTGTTCCAAAATCAAAGACACGAAATCCTGCGAGCCGGTATTTCCCGCGCTGGACACCGATGCCTGCAGCACTCGGTCGGATGTGTCCTTGAACAACTTATGCAAATACGGATACAATTCCGGAATCTGAACGATACCGATCACTTCCGCTGCCCGAGTCTTTACCGTTATAGCATCCGCCGCACTCATTTCCCCAAACGATTCCGGCGCAAAAGTATCCTCATATAACTTGACGAAATCCATGCTCTCACGAATTTCCTGCCTGTCGCGGTATTCCTCCGCCGCACACACCATAGCCGTTGTATACACGTGAACGTCATTATTACGTAGGAAGTCATGTAGTACCTCCATCGGCTGTTCCGACTGCCTGCACAAATACCGAATGGCTGGAATTCGGACCTGGGAGTCCTCATGCTGAGTTAATTCCTGTGCCACTTCGATCAGATCGATATCACGGTTCACAATCGCCATCCGCAGTACAGAAGCCTTGATTTCCAGCGATGGATGATGGATTAACCGCTCCATATATGTGACGAACTTAGTTGCAGGTGTATCCTCCAAAAAGCGCAATAAATAGAGAATCTGCCGTTCGTTATCCCCTTCGAACACCTTCTCGAATAAATGTGCGATCGACGGGTCATCCAAATTGACCGACGGGTCCGCCAAATCCAGCGTGCGCTTTTCGATCGCCACCCGAAAAGAATTAACATATTCCCCTTTCACAAACCGAATACAGAACATCCAAACCACCACCAGTCCCCCAATCAAAATACTGATCCATTGCGCACCAACCTGGAACCCCGCAGTCAAAATCAGCAGCAACACTCCCCCGATTCCTGTCGCTACATTGTCCACGAAAATATCGATAAACGACTTGACTTCGTTCTTGATTTTGCTGGGGATCGGCAGCGCCAATAACTCCAATCCAGCCTTGTTGATGGACTGTTTCAACCCTCCTTCACTCACCTTGACCATCACCGCTGACCACAACACCGTCGTCCATAAGAAAGGCGCAAACAGCACTGCAGCCGCGCCCGCCATGATTCCACCCGGCAGGAAATTCAATGAATTAACCACCCCGAATTTCTTGATGATCCGGCTGGTGAAAAACAGTTGAACCGCCAATGAAAAAACACTCAAATTGGAAAACCAAAATCCGAAAAATGCCGTCAACTGATCCTTGTTGGATATCTCGGCGGCAGCAATCGCGTTGAACTGGTAATCCACCAAATTCGCCACCACCACCCCGACACCCACTATCGCCGCTAAGTAGGTCAGATGCCGCGATCCTAACACCGTCTTGATCGGACGGGTGAAACCGGATTTCTCTTCCTGAGGATATCGCTTGGATTGGCTGTCCCGGTAATTCGCCAACGCGTATTTCTTCCAAACCAACTGCAACAGAACGAAACAAACCAGCAGGAAGATGATACAGGCGAAAACCAAATGTGCCGTCCCCACCACCCTGGTCATCGCATTGGTCAAATACCCCCCGAAAATCCCCCCGGCAATCCCGCCAGTACCCAAGAATCCGAACATTCGCTTGGCTTCCCGAGCGTTGAACACATAATTGGCTAACAGCCAGAACTGCGAAGCGGTAATGATCCCGAAAACCGCCACCCACACGTAGAACGCATAGATAAACCACCCCGCCTGGTATCCACTGATCAGCAGCACCCACACCACGGTTAGACATCCCGCAAAAAACAACAGGGATGAACTCATTAGCCGGTCTAATGAAAACCTTCCCGCCAGATGGGAATAGGAGAACGCCACTATGGTGGACACCAATGCTACTATGATGAACGCATACGGTAACTGTTCCGGTCCGAATCGTGTCAGAAACAACGAATTCCGCACCGGTTTGACGATTAGGAGCGATGCGATCACCAAGAAAATATACCCGAACATCAGGGCAGCACGCGCCCCTTCCCCTTCCTTCAACCCTACCCTATTTCCTATCAATCGTAACATTAGCATTGAGAATTAGAATTGTCTATTTTGGATATTAGCTCTGGTTGCAACGCGATTTGCAACTCTCTCTTCACTATTTGTGTAAATATACTTTGTAAAAGAATTGTAATCATTTTCGACCGCAATTTTAAGATTATTGCTTTTTCCACATGACGCGAGATCCAACAGTAACCATGCACGTGGATCATAATAACGACCTGGCATAGGCCATCTAGATTTTTTGCTTTTGTAGTTTCCCAACGACTCTACTTTTCCACTTAAAATGCCCTCGATAAACCTAACTAGTCTTAGTAAGTCATCCGATGGATGGCCAAAAAGCTTGTTTACTAGAACACTGAAGCAATCTGGTGACAATGCTACTGCGCACGCCAACCAGGAACGGGCAACCTCCTTTGGCAAATCTTTAGCGTCATTTTCTGTGAACAAGTCTCTTAGATTCCTCATATTCTCGCCGAACCAATAAAGAACTGTAATAGCTGCTGATCTACCTAAAGGGCGATTAGTCTGATTCCTAAGATTCCCATGGGCAAATTCGCTCGCTAGTCTAATTATTTCTTTTGATAATGTTCGAGAAGAATTCAAAAACATAAGTGACTCAAAAAATTGAAGTTCAGTTTCTTCGTAGAGGTTTTCTCTTTCTCTCATATATGTATTAAAAAGCGATAAAAGCTTTGTTCCCCGATTTCTCCTCGAATAATACCGAAAAATCCTTTCCCCCAAATATGGATAATTAATAAGATCATGAATCGAATTCTTTTCTAAAATATTTGTGTTTACTCTTGTTGCACCAGCATA
>CBDVBD010000002.1:0-52504 GCA_965372135.1 uncultured bacterium
ATAGCTTCCGCCTGCCTTTTCTGTTTTGATAAATTTTCCTACATTTTTCAAATGAGATACTATGTTCTAATTTACTGTAAGTATTACATATAACCCAATTGTTCAAGCCGATTTTTGATTTCCTCCTGTTCTTCATCGGTATAGACCTCATTCACACTCTGGTCTCGATAGACCGGTAAATCTTCGTATTTGACCCATTCCGGAGTGGTTCCTCCGAAGAATTCTGACCGAAATACACCTTCCAATTCTTTCGGAATAGCTGTCCCCATAGCGCCTAAAATAGTCGGTGCGAAATCCTGGATGTCGATGTCCAGATCGCTTTCACCAGGCTCCACATTTCTACCCGCCATGGCGGTCATTCCAACTGATCGGTGGTTACCGCAGTGTCCGATCCGTGGCGGGAAATACAGCCTTCCTTCAGACACCTTGTTGTTGGTCACAAATTTATATCCTTCACGGTTCTGGATCAGGATGTCCGGCGCATTGTCCAGGTATCGTCCTTGGAACAACTCCTCACGTTTCCAGACGCGCTTTACCATCGGTTTGCCGTCGACCGGACTTCGCAGGTTCTGGATTTTGGAAGTTAGTTCCTCCCGCACTGATTCATATTTTTCGGGCGGTATGATGCCGTTGGGCTCCCGCCCTTGCAGGTTCAGGTATATATGCCCGTAGTGCGATCCGTTAATGGAAAATGCCCTGGTGCGGTTCCAATCCAGTTCCAAATTAAATGCTCTTGCCAGCTTCTTTACCCCTTTACTCTGCGGATGGATTTTATATCTCAATCCCATGACATCCAGCCGAATCGCCAGTCGTGCTGCAAAATTAAGAAGAACCTTCGCCGACTTGCGTTTTTGAAATCCGTTACGCGCCAACCACAAATTAAGGTCAGTTTCCTGATATAATTCCCCAAATCCGTGGTCGGAAAATACGATTAGTAAATCCCGGTCGGTCAAGTGTGAGCGGATTTCCTCAATGGCACGGTCTAACATGCGGTAAACCTCACAGATTGCAGGGTAGGCGTCGCCTACCGCCGCTTCCTTGATCTGCGGGAACAGGGCGTGCTGGAAAATATCCAGATGCTGAAACTGCACCAAGAAGAAATCCCAGGGTTGGTTTTCCAGGAGATATAGTGCCGCTTTTCGCCTGGCATCGAGTACCTTCACGATTGTTTTGGTGTAGTTTTCAATGCCCGCTTGACCACCAACCGAGGGATTCTGGAAAATCCGGTAATCGGGGATTTGCCGAAACAGTTCATCCTTTAGCTCAGAAGGGTAAACAAATGCCGATTTTTCACCAGGACTTAGGAATCCGCCGACAACGACACCATTGATCGGTGGAGGGGGATAAGTAAATGGTGCATTGAGGAGTATCGGACGTTGCCCCGCCGCTGCCAACCGTTCCCAGAAAGTCACCGCAGGCAGGTCTTTGAAATTGACTAATTTCGTCAGGTAGGAACCGGGTTGATACAATGAAAAATCATAGATTCCGTGACTGCCGGGTTTTAGCCCCATGTGAAAAGAGGTCCATGCCAACGCGGTCATCGGCGGCGTGGTGGAGTGCATATTGGCACGTCTGCCATCAGCGATAACCTGCTTCAAATTCGGCATCATCCCCCGTTCCATCAAGGGATCAAGGATATCCCAGGTGGCGCCGTCTAATCCGATGACTGCTATTCGCTGACACGGTTCCATTGCCAAATTGGTTTCCCTTATAGTTAAGCAATAATAGCGCATTCAGAGTATTACAAATACCCGAGATCGCGCAAACGCTTTTCAATTATTTCTTGTTCTTCTTTAGAGTAGGATGATTGGTCTCCGGTGTCCAAATCTCGGGTCCTATCCGAAGAGAATTTGCCTTCCGCAGTTATTGGCTGGGCTTTTTTCGGTGTTTTGTCGGAGAACAGTTGTTCCGGCGGTGATCCCGGCATTGCAGCGGGAATTTCCATCCCCAAAGCGGTAAGCACGGTCGGTGCGATGTCGATGATATTCATGACGTCCAAGTCGCATTGGCTGTTAATTCCGGGACCGCGGATTCCAAATACGCCGTGTAACGCATGCTTCCCGTTCACTTCCACGCCGAACGGTTCCCCGATTTTTTCTTCGGTAGTGAAAAGCACACCATGCAAATCCTCCAACGTGGTATCACAATCGTACAAGTAATCCCCCCATTCGATCACCAAATCCGGGCAATCCGCCGACCGATTCGCCAAGGGATATGCTTCATGGCGCATCCACACTTTTCTGATGGGCTTGCGCCCGTTACGCGGATCAACCAGCGCCTCCAGTTTGTTCTTCACCTCCTTAATCAAGCTGCGATATTCCTCACCGGGTTGGACCATGCCTCCCGGTTCCCTGCCTGCTAAATTTACCCGCAAGACTTCGGCTTTCCGCCAGCCGTACAGTTTGGTTTTTTCCGGATCGATTACCGACAATCCCAATCGGGTGCCCACGCTGGTGTGCAGGTTCGGGAAAAAGCGGTTGAATATATTCTTCACTTCACGGGGCACGTTCCGTTTTATCCATGACTGAAGCTTGTCCGCTCTTTTTAGCGTCTCGAATTTTGCATCGGTCTTGATGGATAAATATCCTTCCTGCGCCAACCAACGATTCAGGTAGAAAATACCATGTACGGCAGCACCACCATGGTCACTGGTAACGAGGGTAATTGCTTCTGGACCCGCCCAATCCACCAGTCTGCCCAAGTAATCATCCACCTGGTCGTACAAACGGTCTATTTGATTGCGCCATTGGCTGGCTTCTGTCGCATGATAAGCGGGATGAGCTGGATCAACGTACTTCCAGAGAGCATGGAGTACTCGATCCAAGGCAGTGAAAATCACGGTGGCAAGATCGGGGTGGTATCGTTCCAACAGGAACTCCGTAGCGCGCATCCTGGCTTCCATCTGTTTGGATATCGCCTCAATAAAATCATCAGCGGAATGAAATTGTGCAGCGGTAATTTCAATACGATAATCCGGAACCGCTTCCATCAACGCCGCCTTCTCCGATGCAGGTGTCACAAAGGCACTTGCCTCACCGGGACTATCCATACCGGAAATTACTACACCACCATTCACTGGCTGCGGTGGGTAGGTCATGGGAACGTTTATTGTCACCGTTTTCAATCCATGACGTGCAACGATCTCCCAATAATTATCCCCCTGCTTGTTACCGCCCAGTACCGGTTCGTCAATCCACGTCCCCGGTTTTCGCCGGAAGAATTCGTAGATTCCGTGACCTTCCGGAGGTAACCCGGTGGAGATAGTGGACCAAGCCGCGCTGGACAACACCGGGAAAGTGGATCGCATTCGGCATCGGATTCCTTTTTCCCCTAAGGCGTTGAAATTGGGCAATCCACCAGCCTCGATGCGTCGATTTATATAGTCCGGATCGGCAGCATCAATCCCCACAAGTAGGACTTTAGGTCCTTTGTGTCTGTAATTTTTCATATATAAGTGCTAATTGTTTATACCTGATGCTAACAATATAACAATATCATAAATCGATGTCAACTCCTATTTGATCACTATTTAGAATCTATTAACTGTCACAATCAGGAAAACCCGTGTTAAATACACGGGTTTTCCTGATATCATATACATGCTAATCTCACATCGGATATGCTTTTAATCGCTTAAGCACTCGAGTGCCGGTCATAGATTTCCTAATGCTCTGCAGTAACCACGTAAAACAGCTTAACATTGGATTGTATTGCATTTACATGCATATACGTGGTATCCGGAGTGGAATCATGGAAATTACCGGGTCCCGGTGTGAAATCCGGCACCGTATCCAGATAAATGTTGTACCGGCTGACAGTAATGGGAAAACCGCTGGTGTCTTCCGTGACCGGCGACCAGGTGAGCACCGAATGGTCGCCCACTTTTTGAATCACAAAATTATCCACGAATTCGGGCGGTGCTGACGGGGCATCACTGACAATAAATGTCACCGGAACCACCACTTGTGAATTGTTAGGATCGTTATTACTGATAGTCACATTAGCTTCATAGGTTCCAGTATCCAGTTCCACTGCATTCATCTTGAATGTCAATTCATCAGAGTTTCCAGGTTCAACCGTTCCAAATAGCGGCGTCACTTCCAACCATTGTCCCGGCATGGCGAATTCAATCGCCATATTGTTGTGTAAGTATGCTTGGTTGTATGCCACCTGCAGTCCATCGGTACCATTGTGATCTTCGATGCCCACCGTGCAGCTGGTCAGGTAGGTAACCAGGTTTTGGTATTGAAATACAATCCTACCGTTAGCGTACAGAATAGCTTCGAAGGTATACGGACCTCCGATACCGATATGGTCCATGTTATCGAATTGCATAATAAAGCGCTGATTGGCGGTGTCCTGGTAGTAATAGATATCACCGCTGCCCGGTGGATACAAATCATCCCAGAACGGTGCCAGTAACGCGTTAGGATTGCTAGCATAAGGAATGGTCCGGTTACTATAAGTGGTTAGGGTAGAAGTGAAGCTCATCCAGCCATTGGAACATACCCGGATGGAGTTATAGTTCTGACCGTAGAATTCCATGGTAAAACCTAAACCGAAAGGACCGACATTCTGGTCGTCACCGGTGATCCCAGTGTTGGTGCCGATAGTGGCAATCTCTACCCAAGAATACACCGGACCGCCGGGTTCGTCGGAGTCGATCCAGACATACCCGAAGTTATCAGGTCCTCCGGAATTGTCCAATTGCCCCCCACCGCTTTGTCCTTGGTCGGAAATATCCACAGTAAAGGGGTTCTTGCTGCTGTAATCGATGTAGTCCCGTCGGACTAATGGTGTAAAGGGGAGTATCGGATTATCCAATCCGCCGTCACTAACGTAGAAAATCGATATCGAGTAATTCAGGTTGGAAGCACCGGTATTGGAGACAGTGACATACTGTTCCGTGGAGTCGCCGGGTGCAGCAAAACCGGTGACTGACAGCGGATTCACAATGATATTCGGGGGATCGATCAGCGTACCCGGATCAGTAGTAAACAGGATCGCTCTGCCGTTGGTTAATGCCGCCGCCGCCGGAGGGTATTGGTTGTTAAATGTGTATTCTAATCCAATGGATTGATCCTGGTTATCGATACCTACAGATGCATAATTGTCGTAGTTATCCCCATTAGTTACATACATATACTGCACACGGATTTCCGCATCATTGGTGGGTGTCGGGTAGTAGTTCTCATCGTAGATGATCACCTGGAACGTTTCCCGGTCACCACTTCCCAAGTTGTACACCCGGCTCCATTCTATGATGAACAAATGGTCACTGGGATCGTAGTATTTCCACACCCTGCCGTCGCCTGAGCTGTAACATCGGAAGTCATCCCATAGGGCGCTGACCTGAGATAACGCTCCCAATGCCCCCGGAATCCGCCAGTTCTGTGCGTGGGCAAGATCAGATTGATCCCCAAACGCCAACCAGCCATTGGAACAAACTGTAATACCACTGTAGGTTTGACCGTAGTAATTAACGGTGAATGTCAGCGGTACATAAACAGACACATCTTGATTTTCCCCATAGTCTGGGAGGGAAAGCAATGTTCCGGATCCTTGGTGACCGGGATCGATGTCCACCCATGAATAAGAAGGTGCCTTATTGTAGAAGAGGTCCTCGTTGTCAAATGCGTAGTATCCATAGGCGTCCGGTCCCATGGGATCCGTGACTACCACTGTGCCGATTGTGTCCTGGAATACTACAGTATCCCGGAATCCGGAGGCATTTTCCAGATACAATGTGACTTCAAACGGGGTGCCGTTGAACAAGGTAGTATCGGCTTGAAGTTGGAATCGATTAGTGGAGTTGGTTCCCGTGGCTCCCTGATTGATAGCGGGGTAGGTACCGGTGGCATCCAATATCGTGATGGCAGGGTTGTCTACCGCTACGGTTGCAGTGATTCCTGAAGGCGCATCCACCTGTCCTACATTTTCCAATGTCACTTGCAGGTTCACTATTTCCCCAGCATCGAATATTCCGTTTCCGGCATTCACCCAGGCGTGGGAATCGTATTCCAAATCGATTTCCTCGATGGAAAGTACTACTAAAGAGGTATAGATAGTCCGATTCATGTCGGTAATCTCCAACTCCAACTGAATGTCATAACCATGGGGAATTGTCGATGCCAATGTCACCTCGAAATCGTCGGTGGGAGTTACTTGACTACCTCCTGAAATGTTACCATAAGACACCGTTGTATTGCCCATGGAGGCTACATACGGATCGCTGGTACTGATAGTTGCGGACACACCATTTGCCGAGGAAGTTCCCCAGTTCTTCAATGTTACATTGATTTCCAATGCCTCACCGGGATTCGCTTCCCCGTTGTTATTTCCCTGGCTGTAGCCGCTGTTGTCGTCATCAATCGCTACTGACACCGGCGCCACATTCCTGGGCGAAGATTGTACCAATGCATAGCCTACTACCGGTTTCAGGTTATGTCCCGAAACCGTGATAAATAAGCTATCTGCCGTGGTCGCCGTGATTGGCAGTGACACTTCACCAGTGGCATCGGTTAAACCGCCAACCATGGTTTCGTTTGCTTTATAGATATGGACATAAGCCCCTTCTAAAGGTAGCAACGATGCGTCTTCCACCGATATTGTGACCATATTGGTTCCGATGGAAATCGAGGATGGGTAGTCTGCCGAAATCACTTCCGGAGTATCCGTCCAAATCTCGGTAGAAGGGTCGCCCATTAAGTTGTTCCAATAACAATACTCATAAGACTCGTGGGGACCCGACCATCCAATTGACTGCCATAAGAAATGAGCTTTCCCTATCGCTAAAGCATCTCCGACGTTATATTGCCCAAGGGTTATTAATGCGTGAAAGAATGAACCATCAAATATGTTGTTTGGTTGGGTATGTGTCCCAGAAGTCGCCGTTGCGATTGCCGCAATTGCTCCTTGGGGTTGTAGTTCACTCCCCTGTGCAAGCAGACACTCAGACACATCGTCACTGCTGACAAAATCGCCGGTACCACAGCTAAGATTCAAACATAACGGATTCATGTAGCCGTTACTTAATTCATCTACGTGACTGCAATAGACTTCACCAACCCATGCGGGACGGTGATTCCATATGCCTACACCGGCATTAATCCTGCTTTGGATGGTCGATTCAGACGCGCTGTAGCCATGTGTGTCCAAATTTATCTGTTGATACCCAGCGCTGTATAACAACTGTCGGACATATTCCATGGTGTGAACGGTGGAGGTAACCGACATAGATGTTCCGGCGTACATCCAAGCATCCTGGAACCAATTAGGATTTGAACCCCCCATATATGGATTACTTTCATATTTAATGAGCTTCTTTCGGATGGCTCTCAAATCATTAATGAGATTAAAGGATAACCGTCCGATAGCAATCTCGGCAATGTAGTCACCACCCTCTAACAGAGAATAACCATAATCCGATATTGACGATGCCGCTGCTACACTGTATGAGCCGGAAGCATCCCCCACTATCATTACATATTCCAATGGTGGATCCTGGTTGGGATTGTGGTACATGTTGTAGATATAGTTGTAGATATTACTTGCCGATGTACCCGTCACCGAGGTGGTCACTACTTCGACGTTGTAGCCTTTTTTCTGTTTCCACTTGGCGATTTTATTGGCTTCGGTCAGTACTGTTGAGTTGTTGTAGCAGATTATCAATATAGTGCCGAATCCTGCTCCAGGGTCCTGCAAATCCAGCTCATCAAAATTCAACACCTCATGACGGTAAAAGGGCATCATCCCCCGGGATAACCGTCTTTCCGACACCTGCTTTTCGTTGACTCCCTGCCCGCCGGTGTGTTCCACCGACACGGACAGATCAGAATACATCCGAAGCTGCTGCGTCACCGGATTATATTGTACCGGATACATAGTCACTGCCACCAACCGAAAATCCCGAGCAACCACCGGCTCGGAAATTTCCGCCAAATTGTCAGGATAAAATGCATCCGCCCGATAACAGTCACCGTTGAATTCCAACGCATCACCTGCTGCTGCCACATCCATCAGGTCTTCTTCCTGCACCGGCGGTACATTCACCCCATTCACCACCGTGAATTCCCCGGCTTCCACGTGCAATTCCACGTTACCTGTCGCCGGAATCGCCACCAGCTTTACCACTTTCGGCAGATCAGGATACCCAACTTGCCATGTGTTCCATTCACCTGGGATTGTCAATTTCGAGAATGTTTCCCCATTAAGGGTGATACCATCTATTTGAATACCACTTACAGACAATGTAAAATCCGTTCCGTTTTCGTCGGATCGTAGTACAGTTGCCGATACCGCTTCATTGTTTGCCGTGCTTCCCACGGTGACCCATTCACCGTAACACCATCCGGCAATTAGCATCAGACCGATCAACATCCATCCCCTTATCTCGCGTAAAAATGATCCGTTCGATTGCATAAAAACTACTCCGTTTCTTTCTACAATGAGGATGGTTAAAAGCCAAAACTTGCCCATCAAGGACGATTCCAAATTATCGATACATTAAATATACTAATAATCTCTAATTTATTCAAGCATTTATTTTGTTAGTAGTAATTTTTTTCCATTAGACCCGATTGTAATAGTATTGTTCCCCAACTATGAAAAACAACGGCTCCGATAATTCGGAACCGTTTGTAATATAGAGACTTACGCCGTAGTAGTTATCGTGACGCCTATTGATTTTTGGCGGAATAATTTATACTGACCCCCACCAATATCTGTCGTCCGGGACTGGGATACCCGTACTCCTCCTCGTAATTCGCATCCAAAATGTTGCGTGCTTCGCACCGGAATTCCAACCATGAGGTTACCGGTTGATTTAGGTTGGCATGGAAAACCATATAGTCCGGTAACGAAATTGTAGCACCGGAAATACCCTCTGCATTGCGTTTGCCGAACCAGGACATCTCCATATTGATCCTGGTCCGGATGGGTGTTCGCACTTTGAACCTACCGGAAATCTTTTGATGAGGTGTTTCTAAGATGATAAAATAATCCTTTTCCCAGTTCAGCCACGCCCAAGTCATGTCTCCCGATAACCAGCGGTTGGCGCCCCATTCCACCCCGGTTTCCACCCCCCAGGTGTTCACTTCCAAGATGTTTCGGTAAATTCCGGTCCAGGGTGACTTATCGATCTGATTTAATGTGTGGTTGTAAAAGATAGCAAGTTGGGGACTTAGGTAACGACTTTTATTATAGGCAAAAAACTGTTCGACGTTAAATTCGTATTTCCAGGTTTCCTCTGGTTTGAGGTTTTCATTACCTGACGACCGGCTGTACAGGTTGTGCAGAGTGGGGAAGAGGATGCTGCGCGACATCCCGAGATGGGTAGTAATCGTCCAAGGGAATTCTTTAGTTACGCTGACCATCGGGCACAGGATATCGTTTCCCTGTGATGCCTGTGTCTTATAAAAACCATGCCAACCGACACCCCCAGTCAGCATGATATCCGGGGTGATTTGCCAACGGTCTTCTAAGAACAAAGATCCTGTTCGAGTGGAGTATTTGCCCCAGGGCAAGTCTTTATCGATATCACGCTTCTTAGACCGGTCTTCCTGCCCCTTAAACCCCATTGTAATCATGTGGTTGCTGATTCCGATCCATTGGATGTCCGATGTGGTACCATAGGTCCAATTGTAGAGCTGGGAATCATAATTGATCCGATCCATGGAAAACGTGTTATCCTGATAGCTGATTAGCTCGTCGAAGTAATGGTTGGCGAATACCGAGCCCTTAAAGTTGAGAGTCGGATGGAGCTGATATAATGCACTGAGATTGCCACCGGCTCGCATCCAATCCACAAACCGCCAGTAGTTGGCATCTCTGGTGGAACTGGGAAGTCCTTTATCAGCACGAATGTAACTGAACATCAGACTGATATTCCCTCGATTATTCCAATGCTTGCCAATTTTAAAATGCCCCCCAACCCGATGCTGGTCGCTGTTGTTGCGCGTTCCGCCATCTTCCAGGTAGGATGGTTCGAAATCGTTGCTTAACTGGTAGGCGTCACGGTTGGATTCCTCCACCGTCAACCATCCCGAATAATCTCCGAAACTGCCGCCGATGGAGCCGCTGATCTCCCGAGTATTTAAATCCCCGAACAAGCTTTTCACCGATGCATTCAGCGGTACTCCGACACCTCCTTTAGTGATGATATTGACAATTCCCCCCATGGCATTTGCCCCGTACACCACACTGGCGGGACCTTTAACCACCTGTATCTTTTCGATTTGATCCACCGGTAATAATGACAAGTCGGAACTGCCGAAGTAACCGGCATTCAAGGGACGACCGTCTAAAAGGAACAACACCGATTCCTTCTTACTGCCTCGGATTCGCAATTCCGAACTGTTTTTCCTGCCGGCAGTCACCAACAATCCCGGATCGTACTTGATCACATCTGCTAAAGAATTGGCACTTTGCTCTTCGATCCGGGTGTCGGTGATTTCCAGGACCGGATTCGGGTTACGCGCCGGTTTGGGGTAATACACAATCACCTCGTCCAGAACATATACCACCCGGGCACTGTCGTCCACCGTAAACGGATATTCCACCTGCGCCCATCCCCCGAACGTTATCCCCAACAACAATATGAAACCGATCACCCTCTGCATGTTGAATCGACCCTAAAAAACTTCTATTCGAGCCAAGGCTTGCACTTTGTAATGTCCGGTCTGTAGGCTGTCAGCCAGAAACCAAGTCTTTTCCGTATCTAACAACCAGTATCCCGCCTGCAGTTGTTCCCAGGTTAAAGGTCTGTTAGATGGAAACCCATCCATTCCTCGAACTTTATAGGCGTAATTTTCCGGACCTAAGGTGACGATGGTGTCCGGCAGGAAATCCGACAGTGGAAGTGCGTTTTCCATCACCGAATCAGGATTTAGCACAGGTGTCGGAGTAATATCATCGAACTCCACTAAGAAGGAATCAAACGGCACTATCACATTTAGCTTTCGGAAAATCAAGAACTCATTAGTATCATTAACATTAAAAGCGCCCGGCAGATCAATCAGTGAATCGGGGAAAATCACGTTCCGTGTTTCCACGAAGATGAATCCTAACGACATCCATTCCCAGTACAAATCATCGTAACCTCTATCGTCGTGGGGGTTAAATCCATCGCTGCCCACCGGTCGGTATCCGTGAAGTGGTCGCATGTCCCATTCCACTGTATCCGGGTCCACCCAGGGATCTATAAAATCGTCTGGAATCAAATTATTCAAAGAATCCGCTTCCAAACCTTCAATCTCAAATGACTGCAAATCACGCAGGTTTACTTCCAGACTGTTGTTTCCCAAGGTGATGGTGACAGTCACCGGATCTGTTCCTCCGCCGTTACCCCCATTATCACCGTCGTCATCACATCCCACCAAAACCCCCATCCCCAGCATAAATGAAATAAGCGTGACCCAACTAAATCGGGACATGGAACGCAGGATCATTTCCTCTCCTTCTTGGTTTGTCCTCTGATTATATTTTGATATATACTTTGTGAAATATTTAGCAAGCCACTGAAAAAAAATAACAACAGTCCGCAGAATGTGTTATATCAAATCTAACATAATATAAACACCGGAAAAATGACATGCAAGAATTATTTATGTTTTTCTTGACATAATTATGAACTTCGCGTTCCTATCTGTTATTGTTCTGTTCGGGAGACCTGCCGGAAGCAGAATGCTACCTGGTATATAACTGTGGAAAACTGTTGACTTTGCACCAGTTCTTTGTTATATTTTTCAAGCACATTTTCTATCAGTCAGTTGTTATCACAGAATACACAGTGCTCATCTGATAGGTTTTTTTATGTTGGAAAACGTGATCGTTCTTGGACTACTCGCAAGCTTAGCGGCGGGTTTGGCAACCGGAGTTGGTGCACTGCCGGCACTGTTTATCCGTCGAATTTCCGACCGGGTGATGGATACCATGCTGGGTGGTGCGGCGGGAGTGATGTTAGCCGCTACCTCTTTCAGTTTAGTGATCCCTGCCATCGAATACGGCAATCGAGTGTGGGGAGGGAGTGGGGTGTTTATGGCGGTGGCGGGGATTTTTGCCGGTGCGGTGTTTTTGGATAGGATTGATAAATGGGTGCCTCACACACACTTCATTAAAGGGGCTGAGGGACCGTCTTCTTCACTTAGGAAGACCTGGTTGTTTGTCCTAGCTATTACCATCCATAATTTCCCGGAAGGGATGGCGGTCGGGGTGGGATTCGGAAGTGGTAACATCGGTGCCGCCACCGCCTTAGCCATTGGGATTGGCTTGCAGAACATGCCGGAAGGATTGGCAGTTGCTTTACCCCTTTTACGGGAAAAGTACTCCCGATGGGCAGCGTTTTCTATTGCCGCATTATCTGGATTGGTGGAGCCTATCGGTGGGTTATTAGGCGTGTCGATGGTGGTAATTTTTCAACCGGTGCTGCCCTTTGCGTTAGCCTTTGCCGGCGGTGCCATGTTGTTCGTTATCAGCGACGAAATCATTCCGGAAACCCACACCCGCGGCAACGAGCGGATTTCCACATTCGGCGTGGTCATTGGGTTCATCATCATGATGGCATTGGATAACCTGTTAGGATAACACCCACGCACCGCGAAAACCCAGCGTCAAAGAATATAGATAAAGAAACCGCATGCCAGATTATTTTCTGACATGCGGTTTTGTTTACGGATTATCCGAAATTATTGAAATGCGAGATGCCTTAGGCATTTTCGCTTTCACGGACCTCCCGCAGCTTGGACATTGCCATACCTACCATCGCTGCAGTAATTGCCACGCCTGGAATAGCATGGATCAAATCCTGTAGCATACCCAGATCCGCAGGAACCTGAGGATTCGCCGGCAAGTCGTAATGTTTCAAGCCGCCCGGGAGCAGCATGATGGAGTGGAGACCGTCAAGCTGCTTCTTTCCGTAGATATCTACTTTCCCTTTTTTCTTTAAGGTATTCAGCCGGTCAGCAGCCCGTTGGTAGATCTCGCTCTTCGGTCCGTAGGCAATGGCACCGGTGGGGCAGGTCTTGGCGCATGCCGTGATCATGCCATTTTCCACCCGGTCGTAGCAAGCGGTACACTTCCGTGATTTCTCCAATGCCGGATCGACATGTGGGACGCCGAATGGACAGGCATCCACGCAGGCACCACAGCCGATGCACAGTTCATCGTTGACATACACGGTCTTGAATTCCGGATGCCGGGTCATCGCTTTCGGCTCCACCGGACACGCTTTAATACAAGCTGAATCGGTACAGTGGAAGCAATGATGCCGCCGGAAATACCATTTCACCTCTCCACCTTCGAACACTTCATAGAACTTCAACACATTCCATGTAATGGGGGACAGGTCCGAAGGGTTCTGATACCCGCCTTCTTTGGCGAAGAACGTGGTCTTTTCACCGGGCAGGTAATTCCATTGTTTACAAGCTACCTGACAACTGCGACAGGCAATGCACAGGCTTCCGTCGTACAGAAATGCATTCTCAGCCATGATTACACCTCCCTTTCTATGTCACAGAGGAAGGCTTTATATTCGGGAATCATGGTGTTGGCGTCACCAACATGCGGGGTAAGCACATTGGCGCTATCTCCTACGGCGATTCCAGAATACCCCCAGTGCCAGGGTAGCCCGATCTGATGGACAGTGTTACCGTTGAGTTTGAATGGCTGGAACCGGTGAGTGACCACCGCGTAGGCAGAAATACTGCCGCGTGCGGAAGAAACCTTCACACGATCACCGTTCTTGATACCTTTTTCCTCGGCAAGTTGGTACGACATTTCCATAAACATGTCAGGCATCAGCTCGGACAACCACGTCAGATTACGAGTCATCTGCCCAGCCTGCCAATGCTCGACCACACGATAGGTGGTAGCCACAATAGGATACTTATCTGGTGTGCCGAGATCATCCATATCGGATGCCCAGATCTTAATGACCGGATTGGTCTGCTGCTTGTGTAGGAGGTTTTGTACCGGACTTTCCACCGGTTCGTAATGGGTCGGGAAAGGACCATCAGCGCGACCCATTCCGAATAACCGGGCATGACCTTCCGGCTTCATGATAAACGGGTGCTTGGTTCCTGGCGCCCATCCACCGTCAGGAACGTCACCGATCCAACCGCCCTTGCCTTCCTTGGCGCTTGGATCCCATTTGATTACCCATTTATGAGCAGCATATGGGGAACCATCGGGCCTACAGGAGGCGCGGTTGTAGATGATCCGGCGGTTGACCGGCCAGCACCATGCCCATTGCGGATACAGCCCGATGTTGTTCGGTGCATCCAGTTTGTTCCGGCGTGCAGCCATGTTGCCTTTTTCGGTATAGCTGCCGCAGTACAGCCAGTTCCCGCTGCAGGTGGTACCGTCATCTTTCAAATGACCGAAGCTGGCGAGCTGCTGACCTTTCTTGTAGTTTCCGGTGTCAGCCATGGCGTAGCCGTTGCATTCTTTCGATACTACGTGCGGGCTCGGCTCATCATCCCCGTAATCCCACATCAAGTTCACTAAAGGATCCGGGAAAGTGCCGCCCTGCTTGTATTTCTCTGCTATTGCTTTGTACAACTGATCCAGCATCCACAGGTCGGTACGTGCCACTCCGGGTGGTTCGGCAGCCTTGTAACGCCACTGCATCCAGCGTCCAGAATTGACGATGGAACCTTCCTTTTCAACCGATGCCGCTGCTGGCAGCACGAATACTTCGGTTTTGATCTTCTTGGGATCAGCGCCCGGACGTTTCCAGAACAACATGGAGTCGGTCATCCACAAGTCTGCCGCCACCATCCAGTCCAGTTTCTCCATCGCACGACGCTCTTTCCTGGCGTTGGGACCACCCACTGCCGGGTTCTGACCCCACAGGAACAATCCCTTGATATCCCCTTCGTCCATCGCTTCGAACAAGGCGATATGGGAATAGTTGGTGGCGTCGTCCAACTTGGGCATGTAATGGTAATCGAATTCATTAGCCTGGGTGGCGTGATCGCCCCAGAAGGCTTTCAGAATACTGACCATGTACTTCGGTGTGTGCTGCCACCAGTTGGCGCTCATGTCGCCGCCCATGGTTTTCGGGGTCCACTTATCCAGGTAGGCTTGCAGACTGGTGTTGGTTGCCCTTGGTACTTTCAGGTAGCCGGGTAAGATGTGAAACAAGCATGCGTAGTCCGTAGAACCCTGTACGTTGGATTCCCCACGCAGTGCGTTGATTCCACCGCCCGCCACACCGATGTTTCCTAATAGCAACTGTAGCATCGCATAGGAACGCACATTCTGGGTTCCGTAGGTATGCTGTGTGGAGCCCATTGCGTACATAATCGTTGCCGATTGTCCTTCTTCTCCGGTTGCAGTGAAGCAATCGGCAATCTTGTCGAAGGTGTTGGTCGGCATACCGCACACGTTGCTCACCATGTCCGCGGTGTACTTTTCGTAATGTTTCTTCATCAACTGGAACACACAGTTAGGATCGGACAATGTCAAATCCTGCTTGGGATTGCCGTCGGCATCCAACTGATATTTCCAGGTGCTCTTGTTATATTTTCTGCCTACCAACCCGGAAAACACACCGTCTTTGAATCCAAAAGCTGGGTCAATCAGGAAGGAGGCATTAGTGCATTCCACCACGTAATCCTTGTGAAATTTATTCTGCTGGAATACGTAATTGATCAGACCGCCAATAAATGCAATGTCGGTGCCTGACCGCAATGGTGCGTAAATGTCTGCTTTGGAAGATGTGCGAGTGTAACGAGGATCGACATGGATCAATTTCGCGCCCTTCGCCATCGCTCGAGTCACCCACTTGAAGGACAGCGGGTGGTTCTCGGCGGCGTTGGAGCCGATAATCATGATGCAATCGGAATTGCCGATGTCAATCCAGTGATTGGTCATTGCCCCACGTCCAAATGATTCCGCCAGACCGGCGACAGTGGAGCTGTGTCATATCCGAGCCTGGTGTTCGATGTACACGACGCCCATGGCGGTGGCTAATTTCCGCCACAGATAGCACTCCTCGTTGTCCAATGCGGCGCCGCCTAATCCGGCAATCGCTTCGACGCGATTGACCACGCGACCTTTGCTGTCCTTGGCAATGAAATGCTTGTCCCGGGTTTCTTTTACCTTGTCAGCAATCCGGTTGATTGCCCATTCCCAGGATACCTGCTCCCAGTCGGTTGCGCCGGGTGCTCGGTACAGTACCTTGTCCAACCGGCGGTCGCTGGTTGCCACCTGGTACAATCCCTGCCCTTTACAACACAGGGCGCCCTCATTGATCGGGTGATCCGGATCGCCTTCGACGTTAATCACATTGCGATTCACCGCCGACACGATCAACCCGCATCCCACCGCACAATAAGGGCAGATGGTTGTTGATTCCGTGGCGAAACGGGTCTTAAGGGTCGCGGCATGAGCTTGGGTACGGATTAAATCAACCCCTAAATTGACAAATAGGGTTGCTGCCGTTGCCACACCGGACGCTTGAAGAAACCCTCTTCGGGTTACTTGCATAGCTTTCTCCTTTGTGAACTTTGGATTTTAGCTTTCTGCGTTCTTTTATCTATTTGTTATTCCTATTATTACTATTCAGCACAATATTAACAATCGGCGAGGTTTCTTCTTATCTCCCCCCCGGGAACCGGGGGGGATAAAGGGGGGGCACTTGCCAACTTGTCAACTTGATAACTTGTTAACTTAACTAAAGGTCATCGCTACGTTTGGATGCACGAAACCTTCCTGCACCGCTACCATATCCAATGCCAGCGACCCCACATCTTCCGTTATTGGCTGCTCCAGTTTCAACTCTGAAATCCGCTCGTCATATATCTTTATATACGATTGGCATTTATCACACACCTGTACCCTGATCGGATCCTTCGGTGGACCGGAAATGTCTTTATCCTGCGCAGTAAAATATCGGGATTGTTCCGGATTCTTTTTGCCGCAGAATGGGCACGTCATCCGTTCGAAAGTCCATTGGATATTGCACAAATCACACCACAACCACAGGGCACCCTCATCCTTTTCCAACCTGCCAAACTGAGGATAACTATGACATACCGGGCAGAATCCCTCCTGCCATTCGGTTTCTTTTGCTTCAGTATACTGATGCGATGCTAACAGGTGGAAATACGGCTTAAATAGCTCCCGACCCAAGAAACTCAACACATCCGCTTCCGTCGAAACTTTCGAGGCAATTTTCGAAATATCCTGGGGAGATGACATTCTGATCGCCGTCACCCAATCCACCAACAATTCAATATCACTGGTATGTAACGTCTTGACTACCATGGTAATCGTTTCCGGGAAATCCCCCTGCTCCAGAAAAGTATCGAATTCTTCCAGAGTCAGTTTGACTGCATCGGCTAACCGTGCATTCCACACCGGATCGTCATGGCTATATGATTCGGAAAAATGCCGGGTGATATGGCGGGTATTGACGATTCTGCTTATTACCCGTTTTCGGAATTTGACCAAGCTGGAATGTAATGCCAGGTATTCCTGCGACACTCCTTCACGGTTTGTAAGCTTCGCCATATCCCGCAACGCGGTATCCAATCCCGAAATCACCGTCGTTTGGTTCGTTTTATCTGTCACATTGATGCTTTCGTAAAATGATTATTCCAGGCTGTTGCCGTTGAGCACCACCCGGTACGGATGGCTGTAGATGTTCATCCGCTTCCCCCGGGCAAATCCGATTAACGTCATCCCCGCTTCGTCAGCGATCTTCAACGCCGATGAGGTCGGCGCCGACCGGGAAATTAATATTGGTATCTGCCGGCGAGCCGCCTTCAGCACCATTTCCGATGACAGCCTGCCGCTAACCAACATCGCCTTGTCAGAACAATCCAACCCCTGAATCAGAGTGTGCCCGGTTACCTTATCCACCGCATTGTGCCTGCCGATATCTTCCCGGCACACCAGCACTTCGGCATCCCCGAACAACGCTGCCACATGTACGCATCCAGTTTGCTCGAAGATGGTGGACAAGTGTTGCAATTGCTTGATCAATTGATACAGCGTGTCCACCGAAAACCGAACTTGTGAATCCATCGCGGGCAGGTCTAATTTGTCCACCAGATGCGAAAATGTCTGACCTTTGGCACAACCGGATGTGATCGCCCGTCCTCGGTGAAAATCTTCTTCGGAAAACGGAGTGCCTTCCTTAAGCGTCACCCAGGCAACACCCTTGGATTCGTTCACCGATATCCGTGCGATATCGTCGATCGAGGAAATAACACCTTCCGAAAACAGAAATCCCACCGTCAAATCTTTCGGATTCACCGGCGTGCAAAGCAGCGTCACCAATTCAGTGTCGTTGACAAAAATCGTGAGCGGTGCTTCTTTGGCAATCACGTCATCCACCTGCCGGTGATCGGTGTTGCTAACCTTTAAGATGCTGATATTCTCTATCGGCTCAGGCATTTAGTTCTCGACACCAAATTCTGGCAACCGCGTGGTCGGAAGCAGTATTAATGTTCCAAAAGGTTTTTTCAAGTAATTCCGGTGGGAACCGTTCATCCATCCTGACTAAACGCACCTGCTGATGTTCCAGGAAAGCATGCGCTTGGCGTTGTCCTGCGTTCAGTGCGGTTTCGATGTCCTTACGGCATCGCTTGGAATAGAACCCCATCAAGGGTTCGGTCTTCCCCTGATGAGTGGGGACGATAATATCCTCCCCGGCGATTTCCTCCCACAAACATTGGATGATGTCAGGATGGATAAATGGCGTGTCACAGGCGGTGATGAAGCAGTAGTCACCTTCTCCCACACCCAATGCGCTGTGAATGCCTCCCAATGGACCTTGCCCGGAAATCTCATCTACAATATTTGTTAAATCAACATCGTGAAATTTATCACGATCATCGGTAATAAAAAACACCTGGTGGAACAAATTACGAAGTGTCTTGGTAATAAAATCAACCACCTGGTGGCTATCCAAGGTCATCAGAGCTTTATCAGTGCCGAATCGGCGGCTCTTTCCTCCCCCTAAAATTGCTGCATAGGCAGAAGGCTGAGCCATTTTTGATGTTCTTCTTACCTAAAAATTTCGCGAACTGCGGAGAAACCGCGGAATTTGACTTTATTTACCCAATGTAAATATTTATCGTGCTAATGTCAAGAAAAAAACACGGAATATTTTGTTTGCATTGAATTTAAATATGTCAAATTTGATATAATTAAAACCTTTAATCCTTAAAAATTTACAAATCTATCCTTGAGTAATTCCTCTAAATTTACTATATTATTTGGTATTTTTCAACACCCCTTGTAACAAAGTTCACAAAATTATCATAGGAAATCACCGATTGCCCTATAACCCACTGATGCAATACTTTTCAAGAATAGCCGCCATTTTTCTAATTGCTCTAGTGCTGATTAATGGAATTAGCTTAAAAGTATTTGCTGCCACCGGTATTCTCCACGGGCAGGTACTGAACCTATCCACTGGCAGACCAATTCCCAGTGCCAATGTATCCGTGGAAGGCTTACAAATGGGTGCCGCCACCGACCTGGAGGGTCATTTCAGCATTCCGTTCATTCCAGTCGGCACCCACAACATCCACATCAGTTGCCTGGGGTACCGGCCGATTATCAAGCCAGACGTTTTTGTAAGTACAGGGGACAAAACATCCCTAATCGTGCACCTGGAACTATCGCCTATTGAGATGGAAGATGTGGTAGTAGAGCCCAGCTTTTTCGCGAAAAGCCGTGACGCGTCAACCAGCTTCCACAGCATGGACTGGGCGGAAATCCGCATCGATCCAGGGTCGGTGGAAGACGTCCAACGCTCGATACAGGCGCTGCCTTCTGTGGTATCCGGTGCCGACCAGCTCAATGAAATCATCGTCCGAGGTGGCATGCCCAACGAGAATCTGTTCCTGCTGGACAATATCGAAATCCCCAATCCCAACCATTTCGGGCAGCAGGGAGAGGGCGGTGGACCCATCAATATGTTAAGTAACGATTTCGTGCGGGAGGTGGATTTCTACGCCGGAGCCTTCCCGTCATGCTATGGCGACAGAGCCTCATCGGTAATGGACATCCACCTGCGTGAAGGTAACATGTCGCGCTATTCCGGAAACGTTAATGTCGGAATGGCGGGTGCCGGGATAATGGTTGAGGGACCGATAGCGCGCGAGAAATCCTCGTTCATGTTTTCCGCACGCCGGTCGTTCTTGGATTTAATCATTTCCAGCACCGGCTTAACCGCAGTCCCCCAATATCACAACGCCCAAGCTAAAATTGACATTGAGCTTAACGCAAAAAATCACTTGTCTCTAAACGGTGTCTACGGTCATGATTACATTTCCATCGAAGAGGACGACGAAAGCGGCGGCTACAGTAGGGGAGTGGACCAGGTCATCAGCTACGGCGATCAAATAGTGACGGGAGGAACCTTACGTTCCCTGTGGGGCTCCAACGCCTTCAGCTTCCTAACATTATCCCATGTCATCAGCGACTGGGAACAGGATGTATGGGAAGCCGATGGGAAGTACCTGTATCATAACACATCCCATGAAGCGGAAACCGCGTTGAAATTTGACCTGACCTGGAAATTACATCCCAAACACGATATCAGCTTCGGATTTCAGGGCAAATACATCATCGCCGACATCGACCGTTGGGCGGAAGCCGATACCGTGTACTTATGGGACACCAATTTCAAAGACACCGAACAGGACACCATCACCGGCGTATTCTACCTGTATCATCCCTGGATTGGCAATGGTATCGTGGATTCCTACAAAACCGGATTATACCTGCAGTATTCGGTGCGACCCTGGACCTGGGCAACCGTTCGTGCCGGCTGCCGTTGGGATCGGTTTGATTACACCGGTGCTGAAAATCTGTCCCCGCGGGTTAGCCTATCCATCCAAGCCACCCGAAAAACTACGGTGAATCTGGCGTACGGCGAACATGCCCAAACTCCACCGTACATCGACCTCACCATGCATCCCGCCAATCGGGACCTGGAAAACAAAGTATCCCGCCATATGGTGTTCGGTATTGAATACCTACTCAGACCCGACACCAAAGCCACCATGGAACTGTATTATAAAGACAACCGCAATATCCCTATCCGGCTGCACACCACCACCGCCAACCCCTTCGATCCCGACTACGGTCGGATGGTAAATCAGGGCGAAGGGGATTCCAAAGGCGTCGAATTATTCCTGCAGAAAAAATTCAGCCATAACTACCACGGTACCATCAGCTTAGCATTATACAGAACCCGAGCGGTAGATCCCCGCAATGGACAATTCTACGACTGGGATTACGACCACCGCTACGTATTGACCATCATTGGCGGCTACCGCATCCGCTTCGGGAAAAAACACTGGTACCAGCACTTGCGCACCCGATGGTGGTATCTTGCCACCGCCTGGCTGTTGCCCTTAGCGGACGAGATGGAAATCGGCATCCGCTGGCGCTATTTAGGTGGTCGTCCCTACACCGAACCCATTTACCATCGTGAACTCCATTCCTGGGTCGTCGAAGAAAACCAGCCCTGGAACAACGAAAGACACCCCCCCTATCACCGTTTGGACCTCCGCATCGATCGGCGGTTCTTCTTTAAGAATTGGAACCTGGTCACCTATTTCGACATCATGAACATTTACGGGCGCGACAACATCTGGAATTATTCCCGCAATGACCTGGGCGAGGTGGAAGAAATCCTGCAGTGGAAAGTCTTCCCAGTGGGGGGGATGGTGATCGAATTTTGAACTCGATGGCTTTTTGGCAGAAATAAAAACCCCACGAACGCATTCATGGGGTTTTTGTGAATAATAGCTAATTATTGATTCTCATTCAGTCGGCGGCGGTGGCGGTGGCGGTGGAGTCGGTGCTGGTGCCGGAGTTGGAGCCGGTGCAGGTGCGAGTTCAATTGTCCGCATAGGTGCCTTGAAAACAACGGTAGTGATTAGCTCAATCAAAAATCCCCATACAATCCCTGCAACAGAGAGGATTATAAATGCTCCGAAGGGTACTGAAATAGCCAGCGATCCCAAAAATCCGATTATAATGCCATGCAGTGCCCAGTGCATCCTCCAGCAGGAAATTCCGATCATTAAACCGATCAGAGTGCGGTTTAGAGCGGTGCCGCACATCTTAGCGGAAGTCATCTCTTCTGGACCCAATTTCCACTGTGCTATATAAGCACATGCTAATCCGGCAATCATACCTAAGATGATTGAAATGATTAATCGTTTGGTGTAAACCACAATAACACCTCCTCAATAAATGATGATTCAAAGATCCGGTAGTGAAGTTTTCGGATATGTCAAGGAAGATATTACATAACACACTGCACCGCACGTAATATAACATTACAAATTATAAATGTCCAGAAAATAAGAGCGTAGTTATTACGCATCCCTAATACTGATTTCTTGGATTCGTTTTATAATCATCGAAAAGGCTAACCATTCAAATGCGTTTAAATTTCCCTTGACTTTCCTCAGTAAGAATTGTATATTTTTAAGTTGCATTATTTTGAATATCACTTTGTGGAGATAGTATGCGAGTAGGCGTTTTAACAGGCGGTGGTGACTGCCCCGGATTGAATGCAGTAATCCGCGGTGTTGCCCGTCGTGCCATCACCAGCTACGACTATGATGTGCTGGGAATCAAGAACGGCTGGAAGGGGTTGATCGACGGCGCTGTAGAACCCCTTGGGCTCTATGCCGTGTCGGGAATCCTGCATCGTGGTGGAACAATCTTAGGAACCTCCCGCACCAATCCCACCAAGGATCGAGACGACTATCTCCGCGTGAGGGATAATATCCAGCGGTACGAAATCGATGCTTTGATTGCTGTGGGCGGGGATGACACCTTGTCGGCGGCTTTAGCGCTGCACAAGGAAGGCATTAACGTCATCGGCATCCCCAAAACTATCGACAATGATATTATGGGAACCGATTTCACCTTTGGATTCAATACCGCCGTATCCGTTGTAACTGAAGCCATCGATCGCCTGCACACTACTGCCGAATCCCACCACCGCATCATGGTGGTGGAGGTGATGGGGCGTCATTCCGGATGGATTGCCGTGATGTCAGGTATCGCCGGAGGCGCCGATTATATCATTATCCCCGAAGTCCCATACGATCTGGAGAAAATCTGTGACGCCTTGAAACAACGGCATAAAACTAAGAAATTCTCCATCGTAGTAGTAGCGGAAGGCGCCACCTCAGCCACCGGTGAACTGGTAAGCCAGTCGAACAGGGTGGATGAATTCGGGAACATTCGCTTAGGCGGCATCGGACAAATTGTGGGCGACAGGATCGAGGATCTTACCGGTATCGAAACTCGAGTCACAATTTTAGGGCATGTCCAGCGCGGGGGATCACCAACCGCTTATGACCGAATTCTTGCCACTCGATTCGGAGTACGGGCTGTGGATGCGGTTGAACAAAGGCAATTCGGCAAAATGGTGGCGCTGCGTTCCGAGGAAATCATCATGGTCGACTTGGAAGAAGCGGTGCTGGAAAACAAAAAAGTGGATATGAAACTTTACGAAATCGCTGAGATCTTTTTCGGATAATTAAATCGACAGTACATCTGGAGGAATAGAAACATGGGAGACGTTTACACTTTAGTTCCCGATAATATTCGATCGAAACTGGGGAGTGCGAGTGGGGTGTGCTTGATCAACGGAAAGGAGTTGTTCGGCAAAATGCGCGATGAGACCTTTATTCTGATGGCGTGTAACACCAGAATCAAACACGCCATTCCCGGCATCATGCGTGCTGCACAGGAATTGGATGCGTTGGTAGCGTTTGAATTAGCCATGTCCGAAGGTTACGTGGACGGCGGTTACACCGGAATGCCGCCACATGTGTATTTTAATACCATCATCGACTACGCTGAACGTACCGGTTTCACGAAACCCTTTGTCATCCACGGCGACCACATCACCATCAAAAGTACCTCGGAAGACGACATCAACAAAGGTCGCATTTTGATTGACGCTGAGCTGGATGCTGGGTACACCTGTTTCGCCATCGACGCCAGCTTCAACGAATTACCGGATAATATTCGCATCGCCCAAGATTTAGCTACAAAGATCGTCGATGCTGATTTAGGGCTGGAAGTGGAAGTGGGCGAGATCAAATCCACCGGCACCGAAGCCGAAATCACATCGGTGGAAGAAGGACGGGATTTCATCGATGCCTTGGTGGATAGCGGCATCAATCCCAACCTATTGGCGATCAACAACGGATCCAAGCACGGCAACTATTTGCCCGGCGAAGAAATTCATATCGACCTGGAACGCACCAAAGATGTGCACCGGGCGATCAGTATGCACGGCGTGGACATCGCCCAACACGGCATCACCGGTACTCCGTTGCATCTGATGATTCAATTCGCCGAATGCGGCATCAAGAAGGGGAACGTGGGTACACTATGGCAAAACATCGCCCACGAACATCTTCCCGAAGAACTGATGACCCGCATGAAACAGTGGGCGTCGGATGAAGGGAAAAATGTCAAGATGGCAACCAAGCCCTTCAAGGAAGAAATCGACAGCATCCCCGATTCCTACCGGTTGGCGATTGAGGATCACGCCTACCGGGAAGCCAAGGAATTCCTTACCGCCTTCCAAGCGGTCGGATCGGCAAGCAAGCTGGCTGAAAAAATATAGCAATTCTATGGGAACTATGTATCGTTGGTTATTGTTTACCGAACGTAGTTCCCAGTGAAAATCGCAACATTTCGGGAGGAGTTAATGGCAATAAAAATCGGAATCAACGGATTCGGACGGATCGGACGACTGGTACTTAAACGCGCCTTCAACGATCCGGACATCGACATAGCGGGTATCAATGACCTCACCGATGCCGGAACCTTAGCGCACTTGTTGAAATACGATTCGGTGCATGGCGTGTTTTCTGGTGATGTTTATGCCGAGGGCGATAACCTTGTCGTAGATGGAAAAGTAATTCCAGTAACTGCGGAAAGAAATCCCGCCGATTTGCCCTGGAGAAATTATGGCGTAACGGTGGTGATCGAATCCACCGGCGTATTCCGCAAACGGGAACAAATCGCCGCTCATTTGGCAGCAGGTGCATCCAAAGTGGTACTGACTGTACCCCCCAAGGACGAGATCGATGCTATGATAGTATTAGGTGTCAACGATGACGCACTCAAACCGGAACATCAAATCGTATCCAATGCCAGTTGTACTACCAACTGCTTAGCGCCGGTAGTAAAAGTATTGAACGACAAGTACGGTGTCCATTATGGTATGATGACTACCATTCATGCTTACACCAACGATCAGTGTCTGCTCGATTTCCCGCATTCCGATTTAAGACGGGCTCGCGCCGCTGCGGTTAACATCATTCCCACGTCTACAGGGGCTGCTCGAGCAGTGGGCAAGGTCATTCCCGAATTGAACGGCAAAATGGACGGAATGGCGCTTCGGGTGCCGGTCATGGATGGATCCGTGGTAGATTTGGTTTGCTTATTAGGTGCGGAACCGTCCGTCGAGGAAATCAATGCTGCTATGAAAGAAGCCGCTGATGGTCCCATGAAGGGCATCCTGCAGTACACCGAAGATCCCATCGTGTCCCAGGACATTGTAGGAAATCCCCATTCTAGCATCTTCGACGCCAAACTAACCATGCGAATCGGTAACCACATGGTCAAAATCATCTCCTGGTATGATAATGAGTGGGGTTATAGCTGCCGGGTAGTGGATTTGATTAAAAGAGTTGCCTGAATATGAATAAACTTCATATCGATGATATTGAAGTACAGGGTAAACGTGTGTTGGTGCGGGTGGATTTCAACGTCCCGTTGGATGAACAGCAACATGTGACCGATGATGCCCGTATCCGCGCTGAATTAACCACCATTTCCCGGTTGATGAGTCGTGGCGCACGTGTAATCCTGATGTCTCATTTGGGGCGACCCAAAGGGCAGCGAAAACCCGAATTCAGCTTGAAACCAGTGGCTGATCGATTGGCGTTGTTACTGGATAAGCCCGTAGTGTTTGCCCCGGACTGCATCGGACCTGAAGTGTCCCAAATGGTGGATGTTCTGGAAGATGGGCAGGTGATGCTGCTGGAGAACCTGCGTTTCCATAAGGCGGAAACCGATAACGCCCCCGAATTCGCCAAACAGTTAGCAGCATTAGGTGAGGTGTATGTCAACGATGCTTTCGGAACCGCGCACCGTGCCCATGCTTCCACCGAAGGCGTCGCACACTATTTCGATATCCGTGCCTGCGGTGACCTGTTGCGTAAGGAGATCGACTACCTTGGGGGAGCCTTGAAAAATCCGGAACGTCCCTTTTTAGCCATCCTCGGTGGCGCCAAAGTGTCCGGTAAAATCGAGGTGATTGAAAATTTATTGGAGAAGGTGGATGGATTCCTGGTCGGCGGTGGGATGGCATTCGCATTCATCAAAGCCCAGGGTTCCGATATCGGCAACACTCTTTTCGAGGAAGAGACGTTACCGATAGCGAAAAAGGTGTTGTACCAAACCATGGAAATGGGAATCCCCTTCGGGCTGCCGGAAGATTGTTGTGTGGCGGATAAATTCGCCGCTGATGCCAATACCGAGATCGTATCTTCCGATCATATCCCCAATGATTGGATGGCGCTGGATATTGGTCCCAAAGCGGTGGAAGCGTTCGTGGAGCAAATCCGAAACGCCAAGACCATCGTGTGGAACGGTCCCATGGGCGTGTTTGAATTCGAAGCCTTCCGGGAAGGAACCCGGGCTATAGCAAAAGCGTTAGCGGACGCTACCAGCACTGGCGCCACCACTATCATCGGCGGTGGTGATTCCGCAGCGGCGCTGGCTCAGTTAGGACTATCTAACCAAGTCAGTCATGTATCGACCGGTGGCGGTGCGGCATTGGAATTCCTGGAAGGGAAAACCCTTCCTGGTGTGGCGGTATTAACTGATCGACTATCATAAGGATAAGTAATGGCAGTACATAAGCGAAAACCATTTATCGCTGGCAACTGGAAAATGAATAAAACCGCTGGCGATGCGAAGGAATTGGTGGAAGCGTTGACCGCCAAATCGGATTTGATTCAAGCTTCGACTGCGGTATTATGTCCGCCATTTACCGTGTTGAATGCAGTGGCTGGTGTGATCGAATCATCACCTTATCATTTAGGCGGGCAGAACGTATTCTGGGAGAATTCCGGCGCATTTACCGGTGAGGTATCACCGCCCATGCTGCGTGCTGTGGGCTGCGAATATGTCATCGTTGGACATTCCGAACGGCGGCAGTATTTCGGGGAAACCGACGCATCGGTCAACCGCAAAATCAAAGCAGCTCAGGTCAGTGACTTGATCCCCATCGTGTGTGTTGGTGAAACCTTGCAGGATCGGGAAGACGGGAAAACCAACGACATCATCAAAAAACAGATCACCGGTGTCCTTGCGGGATTGAATAACAATGCGGTGCGGTCGCTGGTCATCGCCTACGAACCGGTTTGGGCGATTGGCACCGGAATGAATGCCGAACCCAAAGACGCCGATGCGGTCCACGCTTACATCCGTGAGTTGATTAGCGAGTTACACTCCCCGGAAATTGCGGAAAATATTATTATCCTGTACGGTGGTAGTGTCAATGACGAGAACGCCAAGGACCTGCTCGGTATGGAAAATATCGACGGCGCTCTGATTGGCGGTGCCAGTCTGAAACCGGCGTCGTTTCTACAAATCATCGAGACGGCGGAATCCTTGGCTAAGTAACCCCGGATGATTGCCGATACAATTGGCGAACATCCTTTTAACTTTTATGGTCTTATATGGTAAAGGGCAATACAATGCTGACTCAAAGAAAAGTGATGGATATTCTGAAGAAAGAACTTCCTTATTTTGCATCTGAGTATGGCGTAAGGCGGTTAGGTTTATTTGGATCGTATGCGAAAGAAGTACAAAACGAAGAAAGCGATGTGGATATTATAGTGGAGTTTGACAGACCAATAGGTCTTAAGTTTATTGAGCTTGCAGAATATATTGAAAAAATACTCGGAAAAAAAATAGACATCCTCACTCCCGATGGAATAAAGGGGATAAGACTTGGAAGAGTTGCCAAAGATGTGGAAGAGAGCATAGTCTATGTCTAAGAGAGCGGATGTAGATGCCCGGAATAATTTTAATTGTATAATCATTGTTATGCTCCACCATTAATGGGCTAAGGAATCACAATGCGCCCCAATCTGTTTTCGTTTGCCACGTCCGAGTTGTCACAAGATGCCTTTCTGTGCTGGTTGTTGTCTTGGGCGGACTGCAAATACATCTCAACAAACGTAGCGTTGCATCGTGTCGGAATCCAGTTATTGAATTTGATTTATTCGAAGGCGGGAGTGCAACCACCGACACAGTTCTCAAGTGTTGAGATTTTGAAACAAAAAGCGGGGATTGATATTCTTTGCATCGTTAATGAAGATACCGTAGTCCTTATTGAGGATAAAGTTGGAACAAAGCAGCATTCCGATCAGCTTGCGCGATACAAGGATTATGTCTCGAAAACTTGGTCTGCCATCGACAAAATAATTCTCATCTACCTTCAGACGGGCGATCAAAGCGATTACAGCGAAGTTAAGAA
The DNA here is from genome assembly GCA_965372135.1 of uncultured bacterium. Taxonomy (GTDB): domain Bacteria; phylum Electryoneota; class RPQS01; order CBDVBD01; family CBDVBD01; genus CBDVBD01. The sequence continues at coordinate 28,562 of CBDVBD010000002.1, forward strand.
GCACGGATACATTGTCTTTGGGCGGAACGATGCCCTGAAAATTCTCGAAAGCCAAGAGGGAGCGGCAGCAAACCAAGGCAGTGATATTTGTTCTGACTTCAGTTCATATCTTCGAGAAATCGAAAACGATGTTCAGAGTTACGCGGCGCTCCCGTTTGCCAAATGGTCTTGGAATTCATGGAAAGGTTTCTACACAAGGCTCCAAGAAGAGCTAAATCATGGAGATTGGGACTATGTACCAAACCCCTCTGGCGGCTTTCTTGGCTTTTGGTGGCACTTTCGAGGAGATCCCCATTGCGAACAGTATCTGCAACTCGAAATGGAAAAGTTTTGTTTCAAGATTTGGGTGGCAGACAAATCGAAGAGAGCAGAACTCCGCAACTTTTGGCACAGCAAGCTTATTAAAGAAAGCCACGTACACGGTCTCAAGTTAAAGAGACCAGACCGGTTTGGAAATGGCGAGTACATGACTGTTGCTGTTTTGGCTCAAGAGTACCGAAGCACCAATGCTCAGGGAGTGCTTGACCTGTGTGAGACGTGCACCCTGATTCGTAAGGCTGAAGCTTTGCTGGATGCATTAGACCTATCGGCATAACATTGCGCTGATCGCCGAAGCGTTACAGCGCACTGGTTAACTTGAACGTTAGAAGTATCTCGAAACAAGTGGATCTCTGTCACATTAGTTGTGCTGTTAAGCGGGTACACCTGACGCCACATCGCATTAAAGGAGGATGCAAGATGCAGTAGTTCGTAATCTTGAAATCATCGAAACGGCGGAATCTTTAGCAAAGTAATCCCGGATGATTGCCGATACAATTGGCGAACATCCTTTTGAAAATTTGAGGTATCGATGTTATTCGCATTGTTTATCATTATCCACATTCTAATTTCCGTGGCATTGGTGTTAGTGATATTAATGCAGGCAGCCAAAGGCGGCGGCTTGGCAGGTGGCGCTTTCGGAGGCGCTGCATCGCAGGCAGTATTCGGCGGCAGGCAAACCGCTACTTTCTTGAGCCGAGCCACCGTGTATCTGGTGGTAGGCTTTCTGCTGAACTGCTTGGTGTTGGCGTTGTTATCTAAAACCACCACGCAACAACGCAGTGTCACCCAGGAAGCAATCGCCAACTCTCCAGCACAAGCGCTGCCCTTGGCACCCGAAGCCACATCCAGCGCACCGGGAGGTGCTGTGATTCCGGATGAAGGAGCACCATCTGTCCCTTAGGGAGAATAGAAAATACATCCAGTCTTGATGTGGAAATATCTTGCCGGAGTGGTGAAATTGGCAGACACACCATCTTGAGGGGGTGGCGCCCGAAAGGGTGTACCGGTTCAAATCCGGTCTCCGGCACCAAGTGCTTGAAGTGTGCTTAAATAATAACCGAAAAAACTCTTGAAAAAGAGAGAATCTTTTATTATATTCGTAAGTTGCATTATTTTAGTAATTTATAATCACCCCTAACCGAAAGGAGGGATGACAAGCATAGATGCCGTATATTAAGATTCGTGATGGAGAAGCGTTTGACCGTGCGTTGCGCCGTTTCATTAAATCTTGCGAAAAAGCTGGTTTGATGGCGGATATCCGCAAACATCAGCGGTACGAAAAACCCAGCGATGCCCGGAAGCGTAAATCCAATGCCGCACGTCGTAAGATGCGGAAACTCCAGTCATTACGAGAGGACTAACGGAGGGTAAAGTGTCTTTAAGCGACAAGTTGACGTAGGACCTCAAGGATGCCATGAAACAGCGAGACCAGCTTAGGGTTAACGTTATTCGAATGATCCGTTCCTAAATGAAATATTCGCAAATTCAACCGGGAACGGATTTTTCGTCTTAACACCCACTCATGGTGCTTGAGAAGGAAGCCAAAAAGCGCAAGGAAGCCATTGAAGCCTATTAACAGTCCGGTGTCGCTGACCGGATCGCACAAGAAGAAGCGGAACTGGCTGTTATTCAGGAATTAGTCCGCGGGATACTAAGCACATGAGCGTTGGACCCATAGATATATTGATTCTGGTGGTACTGGGCATCGGGTTGATCCTGGGATTCGTGAAAGGTTTTGTCCGGCAGATCACCGGACTATCTGGATTAATCGGTGGCGCCATCGCTGCTTATTTCGTATACGGATGGGCTTTTCTCTATCTTGCCCCTACCACCAATCTCCCAGTGCCCAATTGGGTTGAATCTTTAGTCGTGGCATTGATCGCATTCGTATTGGTCGGAATTATCTTCGGTGTATTAGGACGAGCCATGCGAAAGGCACTGAAAGCAGCGAATCTTGGCGGCTTGGATCGTACCGTTGGTGCTGGATTGGGACTTGCAAAAAGTTTGATTTTAATTTTTCTGGTGCTGATGTTTTTAATGATCACACCGTTAAAGGAAGGAATTATTAACGAATCCTCCGTTGAGCCTGTCCTGAGGGTATTTACCAGTATCACCGGTGCCTTAATGGATCGCATTTTAGGATCCTCACCTGAAGCGCGCGTGTTGCGCCAGTTGGAATATTGGGGCTTTGACCGGAAAAGCTGCGACCAGATTCTAAAGGACCCGGATCTGCTATTTGAATTAGCAAAATCGCCGAAATTTTTCCGAAGACCAATCAGAGATCAAAAGGCAGGTACTGCCCCTCAACTGGACGACAAACTGCGAAATACTCGTGAAAAAGTGATGCAAGTCATTGAAGATGCAAAACTAACCGCTCGTCAGAAAGCCAACCGTATTCTGGAGCTCTTGAACCCTAAAAGCTCTTAGTCTCCAAACGCCCCGAACATCCCTATAAATCACAACCGTTCCCCATGATACAGCAAAAACTATTTCAAACTCTGGAATTTGACAAAGTCCGTGATATACTGGCATCCCGTGCCGTGTCGCCCATGGGTGCGGAACGGCTTGAAACCATATCACCCATGTCCAACGCTAAGCTGGTTGAAGAGGAATTGGAACGGGTGGAGCAAATGAAGCGGGTGTTGGAGCGTGAAAATACTATCCCCATCAGCGGGTTAAACGATATCCGGTCGTATCTGAAATTGCTGTCCGCTGAAGGTGCGGTATTGGAAGGTACTGCATTGCAGGAAATTGCCCAGGCGCTGTCCGTGTCCCGTGCCCTGTCCGGTTTCTTCCACCACCGCAGGGAAGATTTTCCAGCGCTTTACAAACTGTCGTCACGGCTGGAAATATTCCCGGAAATCGAGGAAATGATCGGCGAAGCCATTAGTCCTGAAGGGCAGGTGTTGGATTCGGCATCTCCCGAATTACGCCAAATTCGCCGTCAACTGGTCTTCCAACAGGAGCGACTGCGCAACCGCCTGGCATCTATCCTGGAAAAATGGGGCGAGCGGGGATACTGCCAGGAAAATTTGATTACCGTGAAAGGTGGACGGTTTGTAATCCCGGTAAAGGAAGAATTCCGCACTCAGGTCAAGGGCTTGATCGCTGACAAATCCGGTAGTGGAATGACGGTATTTATGGAGCCCCTGGAAACCCTGGAAATCGGTAACGGCATCCGCCAGTTGGAAATCGACGAGCGCAAGGAAGTGCATCGGATCCTTAAAAAACTGACCGAACACGTCGCTGTGGAATGTGAAGCCATCCGGGAATCCATGGAAGTCCTGGGGAGTATCGATGCCATACATGCTCGCGCTTTGCTAGCCCGGAAGTGGAATGCTTATGCCCCGGACATCAACACCAAAAACCGGCTGCGGTTGGTCAAAGCCCGCCATCCCCTGCTGCTGGAACGGGACACCGGTGAAGTCGTTCCCCTGGATTTGGAGTTGGGGCAGGATTTTCAAACGTTGGTCATTACCGGACCCAACGCAGGCGGGAAAACCGTTGCCCTGAAAACCATCGGGCTATTGTCTTTAATGGCGTGTTCCGGTATCCTTATTCCAGCGGATCCGGGCTCAGAAATTCCCTTCATGAAACACGTCCATGCCGACATCGGCGACGAACAATCCATTGAACAGGACCTGTCCACATTCACATCTCACCTGTCCCACATGAAAGAGATCCTGGAAGATCCGTCAAAGAACAAGCTGGTGTTGATCGATGAAATCGGTGCCGCTACCGACCCCGCCTTGGGATCGGCGCTTGCCATGGCGGTGATGGAACGGTTGACCGCTCAGAAAGCGTTGTCCGTGATTACCACCCACCACGGCGTATTGAAGACGTTCGCTCACCAACAGGAGGGAATGGGTAACGGTTCCATGGAATTCGACGAGGAATCCCTGACCCCTACTTACCGTTTCCAACCGGGAATTCCCGGATCAAGTTACGCCTTTGAAATCTCACAGCGGGTGGGAATTCCGGAAGATATCCTAATGCGAAGCCGAGAATTGGTGGGGGAAGACCGCACTAACCTGGAACAGTTACTGACCGAGCTAACGAAGAAAATCCGTGAATCCGACCGTGCCCGCCAGGAGAGCACCTTAAAACGCACCGAGTTCGACGCCCTCCGGAAACTGTACCGGGAACAGGCGGAACGTTTGAAGGAAAAAGAGAAATCCCTGAAGCGTACTGCACTGGAAGAAGCTGAAGACCTGCTCAAGGATGTCAATAAGCGCATCGAGACTTGCATTAAGGAAATCCGTGAAAACCAGGCGTCGCAGGAAACCATCAAAAAAGCCAAGCAGACTATTGCCGAAGTCAAAAAAGAAATCGCCGAACAACTGAAAAAAACCGAACCGGTAAAACCTAAAAAACAGGAACAACCGGTTCCGAAAGGGGAAATTGAGGTTGGCTCAAGGGTGAAGTTGCAAGGCTTTGACCAGGTGGGTACAGTTGTCGGTCAGCAAGGCAAGCGTTTCGCAGTAGAAATCGGCAATGTAAAGCTGTGGGCAGATCGCTCAAAGTTGAAACTAACGGGGGAACCTCCACCAAAGAAAGACAATCGGATCAAAATCCGTGTCGAGACCTCCAAGCAGGCGGTGAGTGGTGAATTAGACCTCCGCGGCTTGACTGCAGACGAGGCTTACCCCTTATTGGAAAAATACCTGTTCGATGCCTACAATTCCGGTTGGACGTCGGTAAGTATCATCCATGGGAAAGGTTCCGGTGCCCTGCGGACCAAAGTCACCGAATTCCTATCCGACCATCCCCTGGTGGAATCTTCCCGAACCGGTCGTCCGGAAGAAGGGGATTATGGTGTAACCATAGTCACGTTAGCTAGATAGCGAAAAGCGGAATTCATACATAGAAAAACCGGGACGGTGTAACTATCCCGGTTTTCTTATTGTTAACGTTAATAATTTCAGAAGTTTTGTGTAGGTCAGGATCCCTGTGATCCTGACAGATATTAAAATCTAAACCCAAAAGAAATAGTGGCAGCCGAAGTGATAAATTGCACCTTGGCTTCGTCACTCCAATAATAAAATATTGGTTTTATCAGGAGTGAAAATCCTAATCGTGAGCCAATGCTGCTTGCTAATCCCACCGGTAGACCAAACGTGGACTCATCTATCTTTGCTGTGTTCGTGTATGAAAATTCTTCTTCCTCCTCCAAGTACACTCCTTCCACAGTCTGATCCGCACTGAAGTAGTCGAAAGATCCACCCACGAACAATGAGCTGTTGCCTTTATCGAACTTTATATAGTGGTACAACACCTGTCCCGACATGTGGTGAAGAAATCCATATTGTCCTGATGTCTCGATTTGTCTGACGTCGGTGCGATCCAATAGACCGTGATACCTGATCGGGTAGATATCATAGACCGCCACCACGGAGACTCTCTCGATTGGGTAAAACGTCACGTCCAAACCCCATCCGACATCGTAACGCCAATCATTCAGGTAATCCGATTCTTCAATGCGGTTTAATGACGGCACTAAAAACCCGTAATGAGCTGCAACTACAAAGCGATTATCAACTTCCGCATGTAAAAGCCCGCATGTAACCAGTAATAATAAAAAGCCCAATCCTACACGGTGCATATCAGCCTCCTGCTACCAAAACCGATGTTTTTGGTATGGAAATTTTAAGGAAAGTAAAACTAATGCGGTTACTGGGGTAACACATCTCAACTATCGTATTAATATAGTGAAGATTGGACATTTTGTCAAGTATTTTTCCGGAAAATCGGGAATAATTTAAAAGAACGAATTATCGATACCGTCGATATTGATTCTATGGTTGCTGGGAAGACGTCCTATCGTCAGTGTCGGAAAGGTCGGACTCCCATTGAGCCAAGTTCCCAGGTATGTCGACAATTGGTTTATCCTCTTCTGAATCCAACAATCTGTTAATTCGTGACTTGAGTGGTCCTATTGGAATCATCCCCACGATCCGATCCACGATCTTGCAGTCATGAAAAAACAACAACGTAGGCACTGCTCGGATGCCGTATCGCCCGAATGTTTCCGGGTTTTTGTCTGCGTTGATAGTGAAAATACATACCTGCTGGTCGTATTCCACCGCCAGTTGTTCCAGCATCTTTTCCATAATTTCGCATTCCGGCGAACGCGGCGCCCACACAAACACTACCACTGGAATATTTGCACGCACTACCTTGTCGTTAAACTGCATATCAGTTGTTGGTTCCGGCGCGGGTGGTTTCGGGGGTGATTTCTCTTTCTGGTCTTTGGTCATGACTGCCCTCTATATATGTAAAATAATCGGATGTTAATTGTCGCTAAATACCGTAGTTAAATGTTGTCCTTACCCGTCATTGTACTCTATGATTGGGAAAAAGTTTCAAATCCTTATATCGTATAATATCGATAAAAATCCGGTGTGACCGAAACTGGATGATAAGCCCCATCCTTAGGATCTTCCCGGTAATCTCCCGAATATTTCCCTTCAATAATCATATCCACAGCATTGATCAATCGGTCCAGCTCCTCTTCGGTGTTGTATAGACCGAAACTAGCTCGTATTCCGCCGGGGATGTTACTGTGGTTGCCTTCTTTCAACCACTTGCGCATTTCCAATGCCGCCGTTTCAGGTACATGCAAAAGCTGCAGGATAAACGGATGCGAACAGAAACATCCGCTTCGCACCCCAATCCCGTGCTCGTAGCTGAGGATCGCTGACGCTTGCGCATGTGGAACACCTTCAATATTAAATGTAAACACCCCCAGCCGTTCTTGGATCCGACCGGTATCGGAAATTCCATATATACTAATTTCCGGTCGTGAATTAAGATATTCTAAGAATTTTCTTGATAGCTTATGTTCAACATCTTCAAGGACATCGTAACCGATGGCGTTGATTGTATTTATCGCAGCAGTCATCGCCACCACTCCCGTCACATTGGGGCTTCCAGCTTCTTCCCGTTCCGGGGAATCCAACCATACCACCTCGTCTTCCGACACCACTGCTACCGCACCACCTCCCCAAATCGCCGGATCACCCTGCTCCAGAAATTCCTGTGGAGCAATCAGCACCCCAGCTCCATACGGCGCATACATTTTGTGTGCCGAAAACGCCAAAAAATCGATGTGCCCTGGATCATTCGGTGGCTTCATATCCATCCGGCAGTGCGGCACTAATTGTGCTGCATCCACCATGATTTTCGCGCCGTATTTGTGGCAGATGGTCGCCAGCTCACGGATTGGCACCAACGTCCCCACCACATTAGACGCCCCTGTCACCGAAAACAGCTTAATATCCCCTCCGTGACGTTCCAATGTATTCTTCAAGTCCTGGGGATCGATAATTCCTTCGTCGCTGACAGGAATTCGTATCGGATTCTGAAACCGCCGCCAAGGCAGATCGTTAGCATGATGTTCCATGTGGCTGATGGCGATTTTTCCGCCCGATTCCATCGGGTAATGATTTGCCAGCCGGTTGATAGCGTCGGTAGTACCCGAACAGAAGATGATGGCATCGTGGGACAAATCCGCTCCCACGAAGTCCGCCACAATCTCCCGGCACGAATCGTATATCGCCGATGCCAATTGCGACTTGAATCCCGCACCGCGGTGGACGCTGGAATACCATCCCTGAAAAGAACATACCGCCTCCAACGCCGACTTCAGACTTGGCGTGCTGGCGGCGTTATCGAAATTAACATATGTGGTAGTTTCGCCGCTTAGCAGCGGAACCTGATTGTCCAATCCCACCACCAAATTTCGCAGATTACAACCGTCTTCCCCCGCTTCTTCCGTCATAGCGTCCAGTACACAAATACGATGTTCCCTCACAATACCTCTCGGATTGTTAGATAATGTACGGTATGTTTAAGATTACGGCAGGATTATTTACCGGAAGCCGATGGTTTCACGGGTTTGGGTATGTCGTCTTCGATAACGATTTCTACTTGTTCCCGGTCACGGGGAACGCAGGCTTGAGACAGTCAGGTGGAAAGTCCAAAAGCTGGTAATATGAATTTCACCACCAAAAACCATCCCACAAAAATTAACACTATCCAGACTATATCCATCCTTGATTTCCTTTTATCTGTCATGTCCGCTTTCGAAATTGCTTGAACAAATGTAAATCGGGTTCCCCTAACACCCTACTTAAAACTTTATAACTTTTCAACTTTCAAACTTATGTCAAACGCCATAGCAAAAGTTACCCGTCTCTGCATAAAATTTCCCCCACATTTTATCCCCCGTAAACACCCTATTCAATATAACAATTTTTTTCAATAAATGAATACCTCGAAGCAAGAAAGATGAAATTTATCCGCAAAATTTATAACATTAATATATTCAAGCATTTCTTAATAATCATTGTTTTCAACCGTGTGACTCTCCTATCAGAATTGATTACTTCAATCCAACTAAAATCAACATATCATCATCCTTACCTGACGCACCCATAGACTTAAAGAATCTCACCTCTCTAAAACCACATTCTGTAAACAAAACCTCGACTTCTTCATTGGAATATGCCTTTGTACTTATACCATATTGCGCCACACGGCTTGTATTTGCATCAATCACATAATATCTGATCGTCGCAACTTGTCGTTCCTTATCCCAAGAAGTTTCCTTCAGCTGCACATTAGGCTGATCCGAGAATAGACCATGGTCTTCTGAATACCAATTGTTTCCCCGTTCTCCTTCTCTACGGACAGCGGATGCCGTCTGCGCTTCGATCAGCAGCGAACCTCCTGCGGATAGTGCTTCGTAGGACTTCATCAGAATCGATTTGGCGTCGGATGGTTTAAATACATTAAACTCCCCATAAATCATCATTACCAACCCATATCCATCGCCGTAATTCGCGGTTCGAATGTCCTCATGAATGTAAGTACAGTTAAGGTTTTCATCAGCAGCCAACTTTTTCGCATAAGCTATCGATGCTGGCGAATAATCGATCCCCACACATTCATGTCCCAATCTCGCCAGTCGGTTGGAATATAATCCCGGGCCACATACTAAATCAAGGATTCTGATTGGTTTGCAATCCAATAGTTCATTGTGAATCCACGCCACATGCTTGTCAATTATTTCGAATCGGCGGCTCGCTAAATCATGCTCCTGAGAAAGATGTTCCTTCAACATCCGTGCACTGAAATCAGGATCATGCCACGGAATATTATCCGCTTCACCCCACGGTTCAGGAACCTTATCCCTTCGAACTATGTCCAAGAGTTCTATCATGGAATCACATCTCCTCTACTAATACCAACCTAACCACATCAGTCAGCACCTTCGCTTTATGCCCTTCACCAGCTAGTATGAATATCCCGTCCCCCTTTTCATATATCACCATTCCCCCTTGAAAATCAGCTTCCATCCGCCCTTCGAGCACGCACCCAATGTGTCCTTTCATACACCAATCGGCTTCCACGTATCCTCGAAACATTTCCACCAACCGTAGCTGCTTCCCATTGCGTGAAAATCCTTTATATCGTATCCTTTCCGCAGGCATCTCCCAGGGAATCGAATCAAAATCAACTTTGTACGGTGTCATCTCTTGTTCCTCCTTCAATTCCTATCATCTAATGGCAAGCGTCTGCCTCAGGCTGACCAACCCGCCCGTTGGTGGATTGCCCAGGTTTCACTCATAATCTAATATACAAAATTCCCATGGACTTTTCAATATGGATGATCCTATCCTATTTTTTCACCCGATACAAGCCCCAAGATTCTGTATCTCCTTCCAATCGTTCGAATAGTTCCCGTCTTTCTTCCATCCATGACAACTCTAACGATCCGGGCTTGAAACTCATCACATGTGTAATTCCTTTCTCAATCAAGTGGGATGACCATGAATCAAAGTTGCCGCTGAGTTCTCTTTCGCCATCCTGCCCAAAATCAATAATATTTTCGTCTTCCGTAACCGGAATATAAAAAATCTGATTTTGAAGCTTTCTGCCCAGAAAGAAATACATAAACCAATAATCAGCATTCTGATGAGGACCTGACGTAATCGCGATTTTCCAGCTAATGTCCAATGTATCAATAAGTTGCACAGCGGGATACCAGTATTTCGGTACAAAATGCATTACCGTGCTTTGTAGAGTAGCAGTATCCCGTGTATTTTCCCTATAGGCATCCAAAGGTGGCAGTAATAACAGAGGCACCAGAATCGTTGAACCCAAAAGTACTGATCTGCTTGAATATCGTGAAGCGAAAAATTTGATGATCGCAACCAAAATAGCAACAATCAATATCTCCACCCCAACCGCAATAATTTCAAATGAATCCCAGAGAAAAAAGAAGGTTTTTCCAAAATGAAATAGAATTCCCAATATCAGTATAAGAGCATAGAAATTCGATGCTCGCCTTCGGGACTTGAACCACGAAAAACTCATGACAACCACTGGACAAACCATCGGGAGTAGAAAACGTCCGGTCACCCATGCCCATAGTATTCGAACCACAGAGAAACCCGGATAATAAATTGTTGTCAGCACTGCACCGATATACCCGATCATCAGAATAGCAATCACTTTTCTTCGCCGAATCAATCGCAACAAGGTAACAATAAAAACGAGCATTGGTAACACCGTGATTACGCTCAGCTGAGAAGTTACACTTTTCGGATTACCTAACATGTGCGTGATGGCTTCTATTTCAGCATGTAGATTATAACTCGGTAACTCCGGACGATCTTGATACCACTCAATGGTTCTAGTTGCCTCGCCCAGTTTTATGCCCGCTATCTCTAACGGCACTGCTCCAAGAGGGTAACCTGTTCGATGTATGTTTCGCAATAACCACGGAGCCAACACCACTGATAATGCTATGGTGCTGATAACCATCCATTTCAGCAAAACCACACGTTTGGATTTGCTGAATACAATAACCAGAAAAGGTACCAACCACACAATAGCCACAATAGGCAGAGCAGTAATCTTTGTTCCCCCAGCTACACCAAACGCCATCAAACTTAACAACAGGAATCGACCGTTTCGCTGTCGAAGAAAACGTACCGCAAAAAACAATCCCAACATCAATGCCAAATTCAAACCGGGTTCAACATATCCACTTCCGATTGAAAACCATAAGCATGGAATAAACAACACATAGGCAGCCGCGATCCATCTAAATCTTACGTGTACACCGAATTCACGACCAAAAGCATATAATACAAATCCCAACAATAACCATTGTACCGCTTCAACAACACCACCGAGAAGATCGCTGTGAAACGGCAGCATTGCCCAAGCGGTGAATATTTCTCCTCCTCCGAAAAAATTGCGATAATGACCCCATCCACCTGGAGCTATCATTGTTGTCGGTCCCCCGTTTTGCACCCACATCCCCGCCTTAACACCATGATAAGTCAACGTATCCCATCCCAACAGTGGAAGTATAGTTGTGTGAAGGCATGTTAAAACGACGAAAACTATACAAATGTAATAAAACCAACGGAAAGGGCTTTTTCGATCCAATCTGAGGGTGTGTTTAAGCCAAACAAAATCCTCTAATATGAATTCTAAAAATGTTCCAAATGGTGTCCCTAAAACCCTGATTACCAGCACCGCGACTCCCATCATGACCAGCGCTGCTGTTAAATTAAATTGACCCAATGAGATCAGAAAGTTGAAAACAGTTGATGCCAGCCATAATCCTATCACAATCGTTGCACACCAACGTATAAGAACTGTGATTCTTCCTAAAACATATTGTGACAACACATACGAAACATAGAGTGTTCCGAAAACCAGAAATTCTGCACTGAGTACTCGTAGTATCAATATTAATAACTTTTGGTAATCCATTCCTCTAATCCCTGGTTGATTATTTTAAATGGTTCAGCTCCAGAATCAACTTCAGCGGCCTACTATACATCTTCCACCATTATTAATCTCACGAACTCCGTGAGTACTTTCTCCCAGGGAATCGAATCAAAATCAATCTTGTGTTGTGACATAGCGATTGCTCCAATGCAACGTGATCGTTTAGGGTGAATTGCCCGGCAGTATCCCATATTTGAAAAGATCAAACCATGCATGTGTGTCGGTCTCGCTGTAAAGATTTAATAATGTGATGATTTCACGGGCAAATTCTACATATCCCACTCCGCTGGCGGTGATAATATTCTGATCACTAACCGCCAGTGAATCAACATAGTATTCCTCATCCTGATACTCTGGCACCAATGTAAGCAAATATTCCTTGCCGTTGCTGGTATGCCGCACCCCATGCACCATTCCCATCCGCACCAATGCTAATGTGGCACCGCAAATCGCCGCAATCGGCACCCGCGCATTCCACATCCGCATCAACACATCCTTCAATTCTTTACTGTCTTTCCCCTTTTCCCACATCTCACCACCTGGCAGAATGAACACACACGCTTTCCCCGGCACCGTATCACTCAAAGTTATATCCGGTACAACCTTCAATCCCCCCATGGATATAACCGATTCCTCAGAGAACCCGACTGTCACCACATCAATGTCGTCCCGTTTGTTGAGTTCACTCAGCGCCAACGCTGGTTCCCAATCCGCCAGTCCGTCAAACACTAAGATGTATGCCGTTTTGTTCACGTCACCCTCGGAAGTTAATTATTTTTTACTACTTTCTGATCTCAAACACATCCAGCACAAACGCAAATTCCACCGCAATCTCCCGCAGGAAATCATACCGTCCCGACGAACCCCCGTGTCCCGCCCCCATATTGGTTTTTAGCAGCAGCAGGTTGTTGTCTGTCTTATGCGCTCGCAATTTCGCCGTCCATTTCGCCGGCTCCCAGTACTGTACCCGGGTGTCGTTCAATCCCGCCAATACCAGCATATACGGGTAATCCTGCGCACTCACATTGTCATAGGGCGAATAAGACATCATATATTCAAAATACTCTTGCACATTTGGATTCCCCCATTCATCGTATTCGATCACCGTCAACGGAATACTGGGATCCAGCATGGTGTTCATCAAATCCACAAATGGCACATCCGCAATTGCCACATGAAACAGTTCCGGTTGCATATTCACCACCGCCCCGATCAATAATCCCCCTCCGCTGCCACCGTAAATCACCAACTTATCTTTAGAGGTATATCCTTCCTTTATCACATATTCCGCACAATCGATAAAATCGTAAAACGTGTTCTTCTTGTTCAGCAGCTTCCCATCATCGTACCAATACCGTCCCATTTCACCCCCGCCCCGAATATGAGCCCGGGCATAGATAAATCCCCGGTCCACCAAACTCAACCGGTTCGACGAGAAATACGGATCCATGCTGGCTTCATACGCTCCATACCCGTACAAATAAAACAGATTGTCTTTGTCTTTTATCTTGTCCTTTCGATACATCATCGAAATCGGCACCTTGACCCCATCCCTCGCCGTGGCGAAAATCCGCTTCGATTGGTACAAATCCGGATCGTATCCCCCCAACACCTCCTTCTGCTTCTTCAATTCCCGTTTCTTGGTCATCATGTTGAAATCATACACCGATTCCGGCGTCACAAACGATTCATAATGGAACCGGAGCAGATGCCCGTCGTATTCCGGATTCCACGACCCGTACACACTGTACGTCGGCTCCGGAAATGATATCGGATACGCCTGATTAGTTCGGAAATTCTTGATCCAAATTTGCTTCAACCCGTTTTCCCGTTCGTATAACACCATAAAATCCCGGAACATCTCCACCCGGTTCAGTTTGACTTTTTCCCGGTGCTCGATCACTTCTCGCCAATATTTCCTGGACGGCTTATCCACCCTCGTCTTCATCAGCTTGAAATTCTTGGCGCCGTCATCGTTGGTAACGATATAAAAATGCTTGCCATGATGCCGGACATGATACTCCACGTCTGCCCTGCGGGGTTCGATCACCTGAAATTCCCCAGTGGGATTGTCGGCGCTCAGGAAAAAAACTTCCGACGTGGTCTGACTGCCCAAATTGATAAACAAATACTGCTTGCTTTTCGATTTCCCCACGCTTACCCAGAATGCCTCATCCGCTTCTTGGTATACTAAAACGTCCTTTGCCGGATCACCCCCCAACTTATGCCGGAACAACTTGTACGGTCGCCACGCCTCATCCGGTACATTGTAGAAGAATGTTTCGTTATCATTCGCCCATACCAATCCCCCCGCCAAATTCTCGATCACATCCGGATACATTTCCCCCGATTCCAAATTCTTAATCCAGAGCGTGTACCGCTCATTCCCCTCGTAATCCACCCCGTACGCTAACAGCTTATGATCGGGGCTGACGCTGTAAAACCCCAATCCCATATATTCATGCCCTTCCGCCAGCACATTCCCATCCAGCAAGATTTCCTCTTCCCCGTCCGGACTGCCCATCTTCCGGCAGTTGATTTCGTATTGTTTCCCTTCTTCGGTGCGGGAATAGTAGTAATACTGGTCCCGTTTCACCGGCACCGTCATATCGGTTTCCTTGATCCTGCCCACCATTTCCTGGTACAGTTCTTCCTGGAATTTCTCGGTATGAGAAAGCACCGCCTCGGTGTAGGCGTTTTCCGCCTCAAGGTATTGAATCACTTCCGGATTTTCCTTGTCACGCAGCCACCCATAGTCATCCGTCAACACCTGCCCGAACAACGTATCGGTCTTGGTTTCGATCTTCGCCACCGGCGGCACCGGTGCCACTTTCGGTCCACAAGATACTCCCATCAACCCAACCTCCAAAATCAACATTGCACCCAAAATCACTCGTACTAGTTTCATGTTAATCCTTCCGTTATGTTGGTTCTCGCCCGTTTGTTCATGATAACTCGATTGACAGACAAGAATACAACTATGTTTTTTTGTTATTTTTCGATTCTGCTGAAGAAATTAAGTAGTAAACTGTGTCCAACAGTAGAATAAGCTTAATAGAGTTTTCTTCAGTGTATATAGCATCATCATATTTTCCGTGTCCAACTACATGTCGATTGGGAAATGATCGATCTATTTCCTCATTCCATTTTTTGAATGATTTTAGAACTGGACCATCATATATAAAATCAATGGTTGATTCAACGATTTTATTATAGGTAAATGTTGAAGGTAATCCCTGAAGTGTTATGTCTTTGAATTTCTTTGCCTTTGATTCCAATCTCCACGGAACCTCTTTTTCATGCACTTTTGTGCTTATCCAATCAGTAATTATTCCCTCTAATTGAGGAATCAATGCATGTATACTCAAATGAAATTTCCTGTCCTTGTGAGCAGATAATGATTGTTCAATTAATTCTTTTCGATGATTGAATTCTCTCGATGTCCACCATTTATTGACCAAACCATCAATAAACTCAGCATTGCAGTATTCCTTTAATAAGTTAATTGCTCCGTTCATGTCATTGTTTTCTATCATCCTAGTTATTTCACTTTGCGGATATGGCAACAATGCTGGAATTACCCATAATCCAACACTACGCAGAAGATCCTTAAATTTCTGGTATATCCCGATAACATTTTCTACGAGGATCTTGCGTAGAGAGTCTAATACTGCGCCTTCCAATAACCACTGATCTGCTTTTGATTTTGGAAATTCTTCCGGGTAGTTTGGGGTGAAATCAAATAATACTTCAAAAGTTTTTGGTTCACCTGTTGGATAAAGATAAACAAAGGCAACTCTTTTTCCATTCACTTCTGGCGCCCATACTTTATCTATTGATATAATTTCATTTATATATAAGAGATCTCCTTTCTCCATTTTACGAGGTTTTGAAAGTTGTAATTTCATTTTCCATCCGATTTCATCATTGAACTGAACAATTGGATCAGAATCTTTTGGCAGTTTTATTAAACACGCAGAAATAACAAAATTCTCAGGCAGTTGGTCATTTTTTTTTCTTTTTTCCAATTCGGGTTTTATCCACATATCTTCTGCTTGCTGAAAAAATGAAATTGCGCTCTCTTTACTCAACGATTTCATTTCTTTACTTAACGTCACCATTGTGTCTTTTTCTATTTTTTGTATTTCAGCTTTCCGAAACATAAACTTCAACCCCGACCACGTTGCATCGATCGCACAAATCTTTACATCCACCAATCCCGCATCCAACCCCACCTGCTGCACCACATGTTGCGACAGATCCGTTGATACTTTCGATGCCTTTTTGGGCCACGCCACCCACAACATTCCCTTCGGCGCCAATCGCGATGCCAGTCTACTAAACTGTTTCCGAAGATCCTTTTTGTTTACTACGAACAGCACCACGAAATCCAGATTCTTCGCTCTGGGTGACAGGAATTTAACCCCGGGAGGAATTTCCCCCATCCTGGTTTCGAATCCTTCAGGATGGTTGCAAAGAACCACCCGGAAGTTCTCCTTGATCCCCATCTTCAGCACTAACGGCTTATCTAAATATACAACCATATCGAACACAATCCCATTTATATGGTCGGGTATCCTGGTTTTCTCAATTTTATCTCCCCCCCGGTTCCCGGGGGGGATTAAGGGGGGGGGACTTTCACACCTTTATACCTTCACATCCACCAATCCTTAGCGCCCTCTGCAGCTTGTCCCGATTCGTCGGGAAGCTTTGCGCGAGTGTTTCCCCATGCAAGCCATCATCGCACCAATAACATTTTCCGGACTTCAGTAAAATCCCTCACGGATAATTGGTAAAAATAAATTCCGCTCGCTAATCTGCCACCGTCGAATAATAAATCATAAATGCCCGCTTCCCGATACCCATCCACCAATGTCCGGACTTTCCGTCCCTGCAAATCATACACCATTAGCGAAACAATTCCCGCACTTGGAATCGTGTAGCATATCCTGGTGCTCGGATTGAACGGATTAGGGTAATTTTGCGCTAAATGAAATTCGTATGGTAACGGGATGCCTGGATCTGAAACCCTGAACGGATGGTTCCGGAACCGCACATCCATACTATCCACCGCAGAGTTCTCGTATTCATCGAATACTTCCACAAATATCCGGTACTCCCCATCCGGATAATCCTCTGTGGCAAACGCCAAATCCAACTCCGTGGTGTCGATCAACGAATCTCCATTATTGTTGGTCAATATGTGATGGTAGCTTCGGGTTGAATCCATCCAATGCGACGGTTCCAGAATCTCATCGTGTTTGTATATCACGCTGGCAAAAGGTTCATAATGCCCAGCACTATAAAAGTCGTATCGGTGGTTCAATATCTGCCCCAAAGTCCCTGGGAACACTGTGACCCCACTGTCGATATCCTCAACCCAATAATAAGTACGAAATGCCGGCGTTTGCCACCCAGTTAATCCCACATAATCCACCACCTTGACAATAATATCGATATCCCCATACAAACTGTCAGCGTCAAGGTAGTCACTGGTTTCGTTGGTGCAAAATGCAAACTTGGAATCCCAAAACACCGTGTCAATCACCGGCGCAATCCAATCGCTGTCCGGTTCCAAGGCAAGTAAGGGATTGAAATTAATCCCCCATTGGTTGTCTTCATACAGCCACACCAACCCCGAATCATGAATCTCCACAAAATGGATATGCCCCCAGTCTTCCGTCCACTCGACAATATCTCCAAGATAATCATGCACTTCCACCGTATCCCCCACCTCCACCTGGATCGATTCTTCCACTAAATGCGCGTACAACCACCCATCAGACCAACCCGCCGATTGTTCAGGACTCACCGCTGTTCGCCAATAACGCGATCCCCCAGTCGTCAACACCAACTTGACAATCCCTGCTTCCACCGCATACGTTGGCTCCTCAATCGGCACAATCATATCCAACCCTTGATGCAGATAAGAAAAATCACCTGCCCCCATATGCTGCTCGTAATAATTCCACACCGTGTGCATACTGTCAAATGGCATAAAGGGCCAGGGAATCGGATCCTGTCTGTTATCAAATGGTGCCGACTGCTTTGATCGTACTGGCTGTGGAATTTCCTTCGTTGCCATTTCCCGATCCAATATCACCTTCCCCGACTGCGAATATACCCTAATAACCCCCTTGGAATATTCCCTATTCCGGTAATGAACGCCAGTCGCGATTTTCCCGTCATATAACATCAAATCCCGGAAAGATTGCTTTCCCCTAAGCTGATTTTCAATTAGCAAAGTTCCATCAATTAACGAAAACACCTTCAACCATGACTTATCGATCGCCGCCACCAAACCCAGTTCGGAAGAAACGCATACTTTCCGAGTATATTGATACCCGGTCTGAATTTCCTGAACAAACTTGTCATCCCGATATATCCGAATAACATTTTCACTCGCCACCACCACCCACCGATCATCCTCGGAAATCGCAAATTGAAATCCTTTATCGTACTGAAAAACTTGATGATCCGGCACTGTTATTACATACAATCCATCCGGCGTACCCACACCAAACTTATTGCCTGATGGCGAAAATCCAAACCGGAAAGCCCCTACAAACGATTCGCTAAACAGTAGTTGCCCGGTTCTCTCATAGAAATGAATTGTCAATTCCTGTGCGAAATGCTTAGAGTGATCGAAAAACACCACCACCCCCGAATTGGAAACCATCACATCAGAACCGGGCGCGATAGGAAGAGAAAACAATCGTTCCTCTGCAAACAACTGAAAATTAGTTAATTCTCGCACTTCATCCCCCACACCACCAATCTCGTAAGTACACCAATACCGCCCATTATCAGACACCTTCCCACACCCAAGAACCGGGATCTCCGAAACAAATGTCCCATTGAACGACACCTCAGGGTATTCCTCAATGGGATTCACCTCACCTCCACATAGCGCCTGTGCCAGGAAATAAACCAATAAAAGAATCCCTGTCACCACAAATCCTCTGTAAGCAGTAATCATTAGAGACTCCAAACAAATTGTGCGTTACCATCCATTATTTTATCTTCGCCAACGCCATCGTGGTACTGATAATCACATCCGGATTCAGCGAAATCGAATCGATCTTATGTTTGACCAGAAATTTCGCAAAATCAGGAAAATCCGATGGCGCCTGACCGCAAATCCCAATTTTCCGCTTATACTTCTTCGCCGTTTTAATCACATCGGCAATCATTCGCCGGACCGCTTCGTTGTTTTCGTCCCCCACATGCGCAATCAACCCGGAATCCCGGTCCAATCCCAGCGTCAACTGCGTCAAATCGTTCGACCCAATCGAAAAGCCATCGAAAATCTCCGCAAACTTATCCGCCAGGATCACATTCGACGGAATTTCACACATCACGTATATTTCCAATCCGTTCTTGCCTTGCTTGAGTCCGTTGTCCGCCAAAGCTTTTATCACTTGTTTGCCTTCTTCTACCGTCCGGCAAAACGGCACCATCACCTTCACATTGTTCAGTCCCATCTCATCACGCACCTGTTTCAAAGCCTGACATTCCAAATCGAACGCCGGACGATACTCCGGGTCACAGTACCTTGATGCTCCCCGCCATCCGATCATCGGATTCCGCTCTTCCGGCTCGAATTCCCTGCCCCCCACCAAATCCGCATATTCGTTCGAGCGAAAATCCGCTAACCGCACCACGACTTCCTTCGGATAAAAAGCCGCTGCAATCGTTGCCACCCCATGTGCCAGCTTATCCACATAGTACTCTTTCTTGTCGGAATACCCCGCCGTTATCTTTTCAATCTGCTTTTTTGCAGCCTTATCTTTCAGGTTCGGATAGTTCACCAACGCCATCGGATGCACTTTAATATACGAATTAATAATAAATTCCTCGCGTGCCAATCCCACCCCATCATTGGGAATTTGCGACATCTGAAACGCTAATTCCGGCGTCCCCAATATCATCTTTATTTGTGTATGATCCGGTCGTTTCAACTGATCTAATTTCGTGTGAGTCACCTTAAACGGCAATTTCCCTTCATACACATTCCCCACATCCCCTTCCGCACATGATACTGTTATCATCTTCCCCTGAGGTATCTTATCCGTCGCCTTTTCAGCACCCACTATCGCCGGGATTCCCAATTCCCGGCTGATAATCGCCGCATGGGACGTCCTTCCCCCTTCGTTGGTGACAATAGCCGCCGCATTCTTCATAATCGGTTCCCAATCCGGATCCGTCATATACGTCACCAGCACTTCCCCTTTTTCGAACCGCTTGATATGTTTCACATCACGAATCACATTGGACAATCCCACCCCGATCTTGGAACCCGCTGGAGAGCCCGTCACTAATAATCTCCCCGTCTTTTCCAACGAATACTGCTCCAATACATTGCTTTCCCGCTGCGAAATCACCGTCTCCGGACGTGCCTGCACAATGAATAGCTCTCCGGTGAGTCCATCTTTTGCCCATTCGATATCCATCGGCTTGAATCCGTTGGATTCTGTCGAATAGTGATCTTCGATAATCTTCGCCCACTTCGCCAACTGCAGCACTTCCTCATCGCTAATAGAAAACTGAACGCGTTCCTTTTTAGGCGCTGACACCGTTTTCACCAGCACATTATTCGAGCCATACACCACTTTGGTGCGTTTCGTGCCCAATGACTTCGACACAATCGCATTGAATCCTTTTTCCATTGTCGGTTTATGCACATAAAATTCATCCGGACTCACCGCCCCTTGCACAATTCCTTCCCCCAAACCGTACGCCGAATTCAGCAAAATTATTTCCCGATGCCCCGATTCGGTATCGATGGTAAAAATCACTCCCGAAGCCGCCAGATCCGACCGTACCATCTTCATCACACAAATCGACAATCCGATATTGAAATGATCGAATTTCTTATTCTCCCGGTATGATAATGCCCGGTCGGTAAACATCGACGCATAACACCGCCGGCACGCATCGAGCAGTGCCCTTACTCCCCGGATATTCAAAAAAGTATCGTGCTGACCCGCGAACGACGCAGTCGCTAAATCTTCCGCAGTCCCCGATGATCTCACTGCTACATCAACATTCGTGCGGTATTACTGCTCCAACTTCCGGTAATTCTCCGTGATTGCCTGTTTCACTTCTCGCGGCAATGGTTGCGTGCGAATCAATTCCCGCACCTTGTGACCCCGCCGCTGCAAATTATGAATATTATCCGTGTTCAAATCGGACAGGATACTCTGGATTTCCTCTTGTATGCCCGCTTGCTCGATAAATTGAGAATACGCTTCCGTCGTAATTGCAAATCCGTTGGGTACATTCACACCTTTGCTGTCGAGTTTCTGGTACAATTCCCCCAATGATGCGCTTTTGCCGCCTACCAACTGTATGTCCTTAATGTTGATGTCCTCAAACCAGCGAATTAAATCTGCCATGCATTTGTGCTCCTTACTTGTACCCTCATCCTATTCTCTTGTCGTATTAGCAGCTTATTTTATTCATACAATCTTAAGCAGTCTTCTTCATCGTATTTAAGAATGATGATCGCAACGCATCACTCATCAACGCCCTCTTCACCGGTGGCAGCTTCAAAAATCCACCCACCACTCCCCGCATAAACTTATGACTCAATCGCCCCGGGTCGCTGAACATCTGGTTCTGCAATGTCCCCCGTTCTAAACACTGCAATATCACCCGTTCCATCGTATCTTCCGGATGAATAACCTTCTGTTCCCGCTTCACCAACCTCATCGCTCCCCTCGCACATCGCAATCCACACACTCCACACCCAATACAGATCGATCTGTCAATATTGGGAATCCCCTCATCCAGCATTTGGATAGCATCGATCGGACACCCCTCTGCGCAAATCCCACATTCCGAACATTTATCCACATTGCATTCAGCAATGAACGTCGACGTCATCACCGTATTGGGATATCCGAACTGACTGATCCCCAGCAGGATATTACAACAGCAACCGCAGCAATGACACATAAACGAGATATTCTGTTTCACATTGTCGGCAGTCAGCACCAATCCCAGATCCTTCGACCGCGCCAAATTGTCCATCATTTCTTCTTTGGAGACCATCTTTGCTAAACCACGGCTTGACATCCATTCCGTCCCTTGTCCAAACGTACTGCATGTTTCCAACGGCACGTCACATGGCTTGGCATCCACATGCAGCTTCTCATGGCGGCAGGAACAGATTCCTATCGCAAATTTTGTTTCATTTTCGACAATGGCGGTTGCCTTTTCGTAGTCCAATACCTCCACATATTCGCCATCGTTGATCGCATCTTCCCACGGCAGCGTCCTCAGCACAGAAATCTTCTCCCCATGACGAAAATTGGCGTGATAGAATGCGCCCTCTTCGGACAAATATTGATGGAACAGCTTCGCCCATTCTTTGTAGTGCAGTTCCCCCCGGGTACGCATCATGGTAAATTCAAAAATCCCAATCACCATCGGCGAAATCATATACCGGTATCCACCCGGCAGCTTCAAATCCATCACCAAGCCTTTTTCGGCAAGGTTTTCCAGGATCGGTTGCAGCTTGGCACGATGGTATTTAGTGGTTTTCTCGACCTGATCCAACGTCGCCAATCCATATGGCATTTTCGCCACCACGTCCGCTTCTTCTTCGGTGTACAATTCCTTCAGGATTTTGTACAGCGTCTGGTTCCACGGCGCCCTCACCGTCAACCCATCGATCTTCCGACCCAGCTTCCGGTACACATCCTTCCCAACCATATGTCCCATATAAAATCCTCCGTGTCTGTCATCCTGCCCCCTATTTGTCATCCCGTCCGCCTGCTGGCGGAATGCGGGATCCAGTTCTTATCCCCCCTGCTATCTGCAGGGGGGAACAAAAGGGGGGTCATTCGTAAGTCGGGTTCCGAAGCGTGAAAGGAGCCGAAGGTCCGCTTTCTGGCGGACTTGTCCGGCCACTGACGGAAAACCCGACATCCATCTTAGCCCCAAAGGGGCACCACAGAGTATCCCGCATGGGCGGGAAACGACCCAGGTCTATGTACCTGTATTAAACATCCAAGTCCTGAAGGGGCGCCACATTCTCATCGGGGTAAAACCCTATTTTCCCCTGATGAGATTTGGTTATTCCGTCTCCATTTCCGGCGGCACCAACGTAAATCCCAACTGCTGATAAAACGCCAACACATTCCAGAACGTTTCGTCTTCTACAATCTTCCCATTTGCCACCCGGGTAATCGCCATTCCGGTGAATTGCACTGTCCTGCCGGTGGGAGGTAGTTCCCCCAAGGGTCCTAATTGGGTGCCGGTAATAGTGTAGCGCGACCAGATGATATCGCCTTTCACCATCACTTCCTCGATCACACCGTGGAAATCGGGAAACGTTTCTGTATTTTGCGGGATGAAATCCTTGAATGCTTGGATGCCCACCATTGGTTCTGGCAGAACCGGATATTTCAACACGCAATTCTTATCGAATATCTTATCCACCAGTTCCACGTTACCTTCGTTCATAATTTCCATATACCGGTCCAGCAGCATTCGCCCTTCTTCTTCCGTCATCCCCTGTGGCTGTTGTTGCTGTTGCTGACACCCAATGGCAAAACAAACCATCATCACAGCAACAAGAACTACCCTTAAATACTTACCCATCATTTTCTCCTCTCATTATGTTGATTACCTCTTATTATCAATTGTGATTATACTCGCCGGATTTTAAATACAGGAAGTCATCATATTAAAAAATGTTTTTTCAATGTTTTTTGGTTAACTTTTTTCTATTCTTTTTTGGTTTCGTTTTTTTTCTTTCATGATTATTGAGTGTGTCTATCATTTCATGAAATTAAGTTTTTT
>CBDVBD010000003.1:0-52113 GCA_965372135.1 uncultured bacterium
GAGGCGCATACCGAATGATACCGTCATCGGCTGAATTCGCAAACCCCTGGGCATTTGCGGGATTGATTCTTATTCCAGTACTGGTGTATTTTTATTTTCGCAGGTCACAGCGGCAGTATTCGGATTTTCGGTATCCATCGTTGACGTTGGTTTCCAAGTTGCCCAAGACGGCGGTGCAGCGATTGCGATACTTGCCGGCAGTGCTACGGTGGGCGGCATTGGGATTGTTGATTGTGGCGTTGGCGCGACCTCAGATGACATCTTCCGAGGAGCAGATATTCGCAGAGGGAATCGATATTATGTTGACGCTGGACATTTCCACCTCGATGGCGGCGATGGATTTCGAACCGAAAAACCGGTTGGGTGCAGCAAAGAAAGTAGCGGCGGATTTTGTGGATCACCGCACCAGCGACCGGATCGGGCTGGTGGTGTTTGCGGCGCAGAGTTTTACGCAATGTCCGTTGACGCTGGATTACCGGATATTGAAGGGATTGATGTCCAAGGTGGAAATGGGGATGGTGGAGGACGGCACCGCAATCGGGATGGCGATTGCCAATGGGGTTAATCGATTGCGCACCAGCACCGCAAAAAGCCGGGTGATGATTTTGCTGACCGACGGGCAGAACAACCGGGGGGAATTGGATCCGATCACAGCGGCTCAAACCGCAGCAGCATTGGGGATTAAGATATATACCGTAGGCGTGGGAACCCGAGGGACGGCGCCCTATCCTCAGCAAACCCGGTTCGGAACCCGGACGGTGCAGATACCTGTCAACATCGATGAGGAGATGTTGCAGGAAATCGCCGATATTACCCAGGGGCGGTATTTCCGAGCGACAGACACCAAGGAACTTCAGGAAATCTACCGGGAAATAGACCGCTTAGAAACGTCCAGGGTCGAAGTCACGCATTACCGGCGGGTGGCGGAATTGTTTTATCCGTATTTGGCGTTGGCGTTGTTGTGCTTGGCGGTGGAGGCGATTTTGGCGCGGACACGGTTTCGGAAAATTCCGTAGGAAGTATGTTTTCAGACATCATCTATACATTAGACAGCTTATTTGGACCGCAGATTCGGTTCGGACATCCGGCAGCGCTGCTGTTGCTGATCGCGATCCCGGTGGGATGGGTTTTGATTCGATTAGCACGGTACCGCCGGCAACGGGAAACTCGGGCTTTTGTGAGTGATGCCTTGGTCGATCGAGTAGCATACGACCGCAGCTTACGAAAAACACGGATTCGGGATATGTTGCTGCTGGCAGGTGCGGGATTGTTGATCGTGGCGTTGGCTAATCCTCGAGTGGGAACCCGGTTGGTGGAGGTCAAACGCGAGGGAGTGGATATCGTGGTGGCGTTGGATGTGTCGCTGTCGATGCGAGCGGAAGATATCACGCCGTCACGCCTGGAAAAGGCGAAGCACGAGGTTCAGGGATTTATTCAACGCTTGAAGGGTGACCGGATCGGATTGGTGGCATTCGCCGGAGCGGCGTATTTGCAGTGTCCGTTGACCACGGATTATTCGGCGGCGCGAATTTTCTTAGACGTGCTGGATACAGATTTGATCCCGGTGACCGGAACCGCGATTGCGGAAGCACTGCACACAGCAATGGGAGCGTTTCAGGCTAAGCAAGCCACCCAGAGGGTGATCGTGTTGATTACGGACGGTGAGGATCACAAAAGCAAGGTGATCGAAGCGGTAAGAGACGCGGCGGAACGGGGAATTGTTATCTACGTGGTGGGAATGGGGACTCCGGAAGGGGAACCGATTCCAATTATCGATGCCAAGGGTCGTCATAAGGGGTACAAGAAAGACCGGGACGGCACAACGGTGGTGTCGCGGTTGGACGAAGAGTTGCTGACGGAAATCGCCGACATCACCGGCGGGGCATATTATCAAGGCACTCCCGGGGAAAACGAATTGGATAAGATCTATCAGAAGATTTTCAGCATGGAAAGAGGGGAAATCGACGCCCGGGAATTTACCGATTTCGAAGACCGGTTCCAGTGGTTTTTACTGCCGGGTTTGTTGTGTTTTGCGGTGGAAGCTTTGGTGGGTGAAACCCGCTCCAGAAGGGCATTACGACGAAAGGCGGCGTAAGAATATGCGGTATATTTTTATCAGTTTGCTGTGGTGCTCCATTATGATTTCTCCGGTGTTAGGGCAATCGGGACGCACGCTGGTCAACGAAGGAAATAAGCTGTTCGACCAGGAACAGTACGACCAGGCGTTGTCGAATTATAAGGAGGCATTGGAAAAGCAGACGCCGGAAGATATTATCCGCTACAACTTAGGGAACGTATATTACCGGAAGGATAATTACGATTTAGCGGAGCAGGAACTGGAGTCAGCGATCGAGTCCGATGATCCGGAAATGCAGGTTCGGGGGTATTTCAACCGGGGGAACGCGCGGTTTAAGCAGCAGCAGTTCGATAAGAGTATCGAAGATTATATCGAAGTGCTTAAGCGGCACCCCGAAGACATGGGCGCAAAGGTTAATTTGGAATTGTCACGCAGGATGCTGCAATACCAGCAGCAACAAGAACAGGAGCAGTGCGATAACGATTCCAGCGGGCAGGATCAGGAGCAAAAGAAGCAGCAACAGTCCCAACAGGATCAAGAACAAAAGGAACAACAGCAGGAGCAGCAATCTCAGGAATCCGAGCAGCAAGAACAAGAGGAACAACAACAGCAGATGGCTCAGGCTCAAGAAGAAGAATTAACCCAGGAAGAAGCGGAGAAGCTCTTAAATGCGCTGCAGAATGATGAGAAGGCGGTATTGCAGGAGTTGATCAAACGCCAGATGCCGGCACAACAACCAACGGGGAATGATTGGTAATGGGCTACGGGCACAGCATAGCAAGATCACGAAACGGGATGATGACCAATCGTCCTGCGATCTGGTTGGTTATGACAGGTTGCTGCTTAGTGGTGGCGGGATTCGCCCATGGACAGTCTTTAACCGCCAGTGTGGATCATACCATCGTGTACCGCGGGGAACAGTTGGAATACGTGCTGGAAGCGCAGGGAACCAGCCGGGTTAAAAACCTTCAGACACCGTCGTTCGTCAACTTTCGGGTGATTTCGGGACCCAACGAATCCACTAATTTCCAGATTATCAACGGCAGGACGTCGAGGTCAATCCGGTATTCCTGGCGGTTAATTCCCAAGATTTCTGGGAAGCTCCTCATCGGACCGGCAAGTGGAACAATCGGAAAAAGTACCGTACAGAGTAATCCGGTGACAATTCAGGTGTTGGACCCCGGAGCTCAAGCCCCAAAGGGCAAGGAACCGCCCGATGTGATGGTCAAGGTGGATGTGTCAAAGCGGGAAGTGTATGTCAACCAGCCGATTAAACTGACATATAAGCTGCTATTCCGGAAGAATTTATCCAACTACGAAGTTTCCAAGCTGCCAAACACAGTGGGATTTTGGAGTGAGGATATGCCGGCGCCGGAACAAGCGCGGCTGCCGTATCAGATGATTCAAGGGCATCGGTATGGAGTGCTGATAATCAGAAGGGCAATCCTGTTTCCCACCAATTCGGGGGATTTGACGCTGGACCCGCTGGAGGTGACATGGCAGGTGCAGGAACGCAGTGCGACAAGTAGGCGCCGGTCGCGCAGTGTGTTCGACAATTTTTTCGATGATCCGTTTTTCGGTTCGGTACACACCGTCACCAAATCGGTAACTACCAATCCGATTCACCTGAAGGTGAAACCGCTGCCCCTGGAAGGGCGACCTGAAGGGTTTGCCGGGGATGTGGGGCGGTACAACCTTCGCGTGAGTTTAGAACCCCGGGATGTGACGGTGAACGAAACGGTGACGTTGAAGGTGACCATCCAAGGCTCGGGAAACATTAGACTTATCAACGAACCTCAGATCGATATCCCGTTAGACATCGAACGATACGATCCCAAGATTACTCACCATATCAACAAGAAAAGCGGGGAAATTCAGGGGCATAAGGTCTTTGAATACCTGCTAATTCCCAGAGTGCCGGGACAGATGAAGATTCCGCCGATTTCCTTTGCTATTTTTGATCCCAAGGCAGGTGCATATAAGGTGCTGATGTCCGATCCGATGGAGATCACAGTGCGGAAAGGGACAGGATTCGCGGCACGAACCTCTACCTCCATGTCCCGGGAAGATGTTAGGTGGCGGGGGCAGGATATCCGGTACATCAAGCTGGAAGCGGGTGATTTTCGACAGTTGGGAGCTGGATTTCACCGCAGCGCTGTGTTCTATGGGCTGCTGTTAGCGCCGTTTTTCTGCTTGGTATTTGGGCTGATGTACCGGCAGCAAAGGGACCGGTTAGAGCAAGATGTGGATCGAGCACGGCGGTCTCGAGCTTATGGGAAAGCGATTAGGCGTCTGAAGACGGCAGCGAAATCGAAAGCGCAAGAAAGCGCTATATTCTATGGTAACCTGTGGAAAGTGTTAGGGGGGTACATGGGCGATATATTGAACCTTTCCGAATCAGCCGGTGGATCGATGGATGCGCTGGAAGCGCTTGCGGAAAGGGAAGTGGATGGGGAAATCATCGGGGAGATTCGGGAGATTTTCACCCGAGCGGATTTTCAACGATTCGCATCGGGAATGGATACGCCAGAGGATCGGGATCAGTTGTTAGTACAGACGAAGGCGATTCTACAGCGGCTGGAAAAGGGAGTGAAGGTACGATGAGGGGTTGGGTTATATACAGCGTAGTGTTTTTATGGATGTCGGTGGCTTTTGCCGGGAATGTTCAGGTGCTTTTCGAGCAGGGGAATGCCCATTTCAAGAACGAAGAGTACCGTGATGCCATCGCAGCCTACAGCCAAATCCTGGACCAAGGGATCGAGAATACCGAAGTGTATTACAATTTGGGAAATGCTTATTATAAGGCGGGGGAGGTGGCAAAGGCGATCCTGAATTACGAACGGGCATTGCGTTTAAGTCCCCGCGATCCGGACATCCAAGCCAATCTGGATTTAGCTAATCATCACATCGTGGATCGGGTGGAAACAGCACCCATGTTGTTTTTCTGGTATTGGGTGAATGCGATACGGGACGGGATGACAGCGGAAGAATGGGGGAAATGGAGTGTGATCGGACTATGGGCGGCGATGGGGGTGACGCTTTTGGCAGTATTCCGGCGCCGGGGATTGTTCCGAAGGCAGATTCGCTGGTTGGCAGGGATATTGATGGTGACGTGGGTATTTATTTTCGCCACCACGGCATGGAAGGTCGAGAGGGATCGGATGATGGTGTATGCGGTGGTGATGGAAGAAAAGATCGAAGTGCTAAGCGCACCGGACGAAACCGGGACGGTATTGTTTGATTTGCATGAAGGGGTGAAAGTCCGAGTGCTCAGGGAAGTCCCGAGTTGGACCGAAATTACCCTGCCCGACCCAAACAAGAAAGGGTGGCTGCCCACGGAAGTGTTTGAGATTATTTGAGCAGAAGTGTGAGGGTGGGAAAGTGTGAACGTGTCCTTCGTTCTGGTAGAGCGAAGGAATTTTTTATTTCCTATTTCGATGCCGAAAATTTACCGCTACTCCTCCGCTGAAAATCAATAATTTGGGATTGTAGAAATGGTATTCAACCTCGATCAGACCGGAAAAAACCGATCCTACAGGAGTTTCAATCCCACCCAAAACGAAGTAACCAAACTTGGTTTCTTTCCATCCATACCATCACCTTCCTTCTTCGAGCCAATTCCAACGATGCCCTAATCCAGCACCTAAGTAAGGACTGATTCCCTTCAGGGGGAACTCCTGTTTGAAATATGCTTTCACTATAACATCATGATACTCTCTATAGCGGAAGTAATGTACGCCAAATTCCAATCCAAACACCTCATCAAAATTAACGGGATTAATACCAGCCTGATACCCTAACACCAGTTTAGGGACATCTCGCGGTGTTGGGTATACGATTTGGACGTTGATGCTATTTATTGCAACCTGGATTACCCTGGCATGACCAAAACCTGTGACGATGATGATAATTAACAAGATGACAGGACTTCTTTTCATCTACAACCTCGAAAATTAATTAAAAAAATACTTTATGCCACCGCTAACGATGACGATCCCTGGTAAGTCGTATTCCGTCTCTACGAAAACACCCAGCTTGCTGTAGATTGGGGATTCCATTCCAGCCAAAAAGTGGATGCCGTTGGGTTCCCGAAACTCGGGAAGTCGAAGCGGTCAATTCACATCAAGTTCCTGTTTCCATTCAAGGGAAAACATGTGATGACCGACCCCGACGCCGAAATAATATGGCGAGTCGCTTTGCCGAGGAACGTGGTACTTCATAGTAAACTTAAAGGCAAGATCGTAAACGAACCCATTCCTTGATCTACTGAAATCCCCGACTTTCAAAGGTTTGGACCAGTAGTGGACATCGAGATTTAGGTCCAGGTCATCGATGAAACTAAGATCTATTCCTGCACCGACGGCGTAAGTTGATTTAACAGGTTCTGCGGAGTGGACATGCCCGCCGCGGAGATATACGCTTTTAATTAAGCGGTCTTGTGGAAGGGTGGTCGAGGCAAGAATCAGGATGGAAGTCAGAAAGAAAGACGTTATCTTAAACATGTTCCCCTCGTTTATAGTTTCTAATGTATTATGTAGTTGTTACTTTATTCGAAATCCAAGACCTCCACCGATAAGTATCTGATCACGATCTGACCGATCAAAAGCAACTTCAATAAGCCAGTAAAGATTATTGGTAATATGGTCTTCGATTCCTAAAAATCCTTGAAATCCCAATTCTGTCATTTCGTACTTGTGCAGATGACCATAACTAGATGTACGTTCTTTCTTATATACATGAATGGTAAAACCTGTTCCCACATAAGGAGTAATTCGGGCAAATGGAATCACGTACTTGATATTGATTTTTGTCGCAAGATCTGAGTAATCCCATTCTTCAACATAATTATCGGGATACCGTGGATGAGAGAAGGTTTTTTGCCAGTATTGAACATCAACCCGCAAGTAGGCATTTGTATTGATATTTCCAAGGTTTATGCTGCCACCATAGGCAATGGCATCCTCAACGGGGTCCTCAACTAATACATATGCAGGATGGAGTTCGAGTCCAGCAATTCGGAAGTTAGTAACAGCTTGCACTTCAACATTCAAGCAAAGGATTGCTGCAGCAATTGCGAACAATAGGAAATTATTCTTCATTGCAATCTCCTTTAAATGTACTACAAATTTGATATTTTTTTAATCCAACTCCCCTCGTGATATATCTTGGGATGGTTCAAAAGAAGAATGGCAAATCAGGCGGGTAGTCAGAATCATCCCCTCATATAGTATCCTCTACTTGATTATACCATATTGATAATAGATGGTTCCAATATTGATGATGCAAACGCAAGCGCATTATTGAAACAAGGAAAGCCGACCCGTAAATGGGATCTGCTTTTTTCGTGAGATGTAGTTGTTATTTTATTCGATATCCTACGCCGCCACCGAAAAAATACTGATCCCGGTCAGATCGATCAAATGCCGCTTCCCAGAACCAATATACATTATTCAACATAGGAAATTCCGCACCTATGAAACCCTGAAATCCCACCCTCGTTCTGGTAAGATTCGGAGAGTTTCTACAGGTATAGGACCAGAAGTGTTTATGAATAGTAAGTCCTGCTCCGACATAAGGGATGATTTCATCACACGGTATCTGGTACTTAATGTTGATCTTAGTAGCTAAATCCGAAAAATCCAGGTTCTCATGATTTGAATAGAAAGGATCATAAATTTCACTCCAGTACAACACATCAACCCGTAAGTAGGCATTAGTATTAATATTTCCGAGGTTCACACTTCCGCCAAACGAAACCGTGTTCCCCACCGGTTTCTCAATCTTTACATAGGCAATACGACCGCTGATCCCTGCAATCCGAAAATCAGTTACTGCCTGTACTTCAGCACAAAAACTAATGATTAGGACAATCAAGGTGATCGGTATGAATGTTTTCCCACACATCTTCCCTCCAAAAATACTGAATTGATATCGATAGAAATCCCGTCAATCAGGTTGGTTCACGGAAATACCATAAGAGAGGCTCCAATCATTATACTTTGGTTAAAATGTCTAGTTCCATCAAAGCAGGGGCATAACATATTAAGCCCCTATAAAAAAGCCGATCCCAAAATTAAGGAATCGGCTTTTACTTGTATAAAGTAATGGAGATTTTTAGGTTAGGCTACACAATTCACCCAGCAGGTCATCGACACTGATGTCGGTGCCAGTGGCGTTTTCCACCTTCTCACGCCAGGAAATGTATCCGCCCGGTTTGAAGCAGGTTTCGATCAGGAAAGATGCGATATCCTTATTGCCGTAGATTTCGCCGCCGTTCGACCCTAATTTGCCTCGTAACTGCGCGGCTAAGCAATCGGCAAATATGTAGCTATACACATAGAGTGGATGGGTGACGAAAATTGAATGCGCCGCCCATTGCCGGGAGGGCTCTTCGGTTACTATGGTAAACTTCCCGGCGATTTGGTGGCTGAGCATATCCAGGTCACGGTCCTGATCGGTCACTACTTCGAATTCAAAGGTGGCGGATGCCATCAAGGATCGCAACCAAGTAATTCGTTCGATAGCTCGGGCTTCACGGTACCGGTCAATCTTGTCGGATGACAGCCCGGTGTGAGTGAGCAGCCAGTTTTTTTCCTCGGCGATGCCTTCCAGGAATTCCGCTATACCTTCCCCGAAGGGAGGACCGGTGTCATGTTTGGCAATATGATGTTCTTCGGGTACGTAGCGATCCTGTAGGGCGTGTCCGAATTCGTGGAACAGCACTTTAACGTATTCGTGACCGTCACGGGGATTTAGAAGCACCCTGATGTCCTTGGGAGGATCGATGCCGAAACAGACGCCTCCGAAGGGGATGTCGCCGAATTCGATATGGATGTCCGCAAATTCGTTCTTGGGAAACCCGAGGGCTTCCGCCATCCCCAAGGTCCAATCCACCATTTTATCTTTGGGAAAGGCTTCCTTGGGCAGTGATACCTGCTTTTGTAACAAGTAAGATACATCCCAGGGCTGTACCCGATCATAGCCTTCTTTGGATCCGGCATCATCGAGAAACGCATAGTACCTGTCACGAGTTCCTGCTTCCAAGCGGTCGAATACCGACATGATTTCGTTTTTTTGGATGTCGGTCATGGGCAGATCGAGGTCAATCAGGTCGTCGTAGCCCAGGTCTCGTGCCCGGGAATTCCGTACTTTCACCAATTCGACGCTACGCTCTACGATGGTATGGTGCAGAGCTTTATTGGAATAGTATCCCTCCCGACGCAGGTCCCGGTTCGGATCGCTGCGCATCAATTCCCGCAGGTCGCTGCGTTCCATCATCTCCCCCCCCACCGTGGGACGGAACCGGATCACCTCGGAATTGATCTCGTTCTTCAGTTTGAATACATCGGCATGGGACGTCACCTGAGCGCCGGTCAAGGCACGTTCGAACAGGTCAAGAAGCCGCGCTAAAGTGGGATCATCTGCTTTATCCCGCCAGGCTTTGACGGTTTCCAAGTGGTCGGGATCCAACAGCAGCTCGGAAATCTTGCCTTCCAGTTCGTTCAGGTCATCCTGGGCTTTCCCTAAATACGTATCCCATAGGCATTCTCCGTACTTAATGCCTCGTTGGTGGATTTCCTGATCCAGGCTAGTTATGAATTTTCCCAATGTTTCTTGATCTGCGATGGGAGTGGAATATCCTTCGATCATTTGTGCTCCAGTTATTGAATTTCGAGTTCGAACGGCATCAGCAACAACGGTTCGCCGTCGCGATAATTACTGGCTCTTTTCCACTGGCTCGCCATGGCTTTAATTTCTGGTGACAGATAATCCGAGATGATACCATTGATTTCATGACCGAACCCGAATCCCTTTGGTTTGGGAAGTATGGTATATTCGACGTCGCGGGTTTCTGGGATTTCGGCGACTTCCTTGGCGATCTCTATTGCCAACCGCAATCCGCCGATTTCGTCCACCAAACCGATTTTCTTGGCTTGATTCCCGGTCCAGACACGACCTTTTCCAATCTCATCCACCTCTTCCGGAGTCATGTCACGTCCTTCAGCCACATTTTCTACGAATGTATCATAGATTTCATGGCATTGTGCTTTAACTAATTTCCATTCATCATCGGTAAACCCGCGGTCGGTGTCATATATAGAAGCATGGTCACCACGATTGAGAGTTTCGAAGTTGACGCCGATTTTTTCGTATAAACCACTGAAGCTCAATTTTCCGGTGATGACACCGATGGAACCGGTGATAGTTCCGGCATCGGCGACGATGGTGTCGGCTAAACAGGCGATGTAGTACCCACCGGACCCGGCAACTCCGCTCATGGAAACGATGAATGGTTTCGCATCATCGCCCTCGGTGCACAATTTTGCCTCTCGAAGGATCACATCTGAGGCTAACGCGGAACCACCCCCGGAATCGATACGAAGGATAATTGCTTTCACCTGAGGATCATTTCTGGCGACACGGATAGCGTCGGCAACGGTTTCGGAACCCATGGTTTTGCCAAACAGCATGTCGCTGCCACTCTTACCTGATTCGATGGCACCTGTGGCGTATACGATGGCGATTTTGTTCACAAACGGCGTTTCCCATTCAGTTTCGTAATCTTCCTGGCACCAGTAGTTGCACCCGGATACCATGTTAATTTTTTCTCCGCCGACTTGTTTTACAAGGTCCTGCAATTCGTCCTGGAAGATCAGGGTGTCCACCAATCCGGCTTCGTAAGCACCGGCGCCGGTGTAGGGACCCTGGTCGATGATACTCTTGAATTCGGATTGGGTCCAGCCGCGCGACTGTGCGATGGTTTCGGTGTACTGGTCGTACAGATCGTCCAGGAGGGAGTTAATCATTTCGCGGTGGGCTTCGGACATGGACTCGCGGGTTAACAAATCCGCGGCGGTTTTATATTCAGCGATTTGGTACAATTCGGCTGTGATGCCCAGTTTTTCCAAGGTGTTTTTCAAAAACATGGCACGTCCGCGCATTCCAACCACGGCTGCGTCACCGGTTGGAATCATTGCGATTTTGTCAGCCACTGATGCCAAGTAGTACCCGTAATTCCCGCAGCTTTCCATGTAGCAGACGATTTTCTTGCCGGCTTCTTTAAAGGAAACCAAAGCGTCTCGGATT
Source organism: uncultured bacterium (assembly GCA_965372135.1). Lineage (GTDB taxonomy): Bacteria > Electryoneota > RPQS01 > CBDVBD01 > CBDVBD01 > CBDVBD01. The sequence goes on from CBDVBD010000003.1 coordinate 11,165, forward strand.
TCTTGATATTTGGCGGGGCTCATCTTAGGACCTTTTAATTTCAAAGTCATGCCCTCCACAGCAGGATCTTCTTCCAGACGTTGAATCCTCTCCAATAGTTCCGCGAAAGTGGTCTTCCGAGGTGCGAATAACCTGAATGGTGGTTTCTCCTCGGGATAATTACCTTGGATAGTGAGGCTGACATAACGGTGCTTCGGTTCGGCAATCGTGCGCTGATAACCGGTGGAAAATTGGACGATACCAGTTCCTTCGGCGATTTTGCCGTCACTGCCAATACTCATCACCTCTCCCAATCGGCTGTAGCCAGTAGCGAATTCCAGTCCAATCCCGAAACTTTCGTCGCGGAAATCGTTTTCCGGTTTGTAGCTGCCGATGAGATGAATGCCGTCAATAGGTTCGGCTTCCACCCGGAAATCCCAATCGATTGCATCACCGTAACTATAAGTGCCGGTTTCAAACAGGCCGGCATCGACTGATACCGTTAACCGATCATTTAAGGGTCGTGCTGCCATTCCGAAGGTGTAACGGGTTTTTTGACGAATATCGAAAACCTTGGGTTCGTTGATACCATCGGCAACGGCGGCAAGGGATACGTGCTTGCAGGGATGTCCTCTCAATCCCAGCGTCCAAGAACCGCCGTGGTCGACCCCTTCGTACCAGGAATAACCGAATCCAAAATACACGCCGGGTGCGAATTTCATTCCATGACTTAATGTGTAGCGTTCGTAATCCAAGAAGCCGCGCCGGACCCACTCGATATCAAAACCCATTGCACCGGCACGAAGGTACATTCCAACATCATCGGTCAGATTGTGCCTGTCATAGGGCAGCAGAAACATGAAATCCGCACCCTCGCGGACAGCCAATCCGGCAGGATTCAGTACACTGGACAGCGCATTATCAGTCACCGCTACCGACGGCGACATGTGGCTGATAAGGTTGGATGGGAGACAAGAAAGCTTTGCTTGGAAACCCTCAAGGTCCCCTGCCAACGCCCAGGAATTTCCCAGTATAAGTACGATAAGAGTAACAAAAACAGTTCGCTTGATCATGACTTACCTCGTTATTAGCGTGTTTAGTATCGGGGTTTATGCCCGGCGTTATTTTATGTTTTTCCGGTGTTAAGAAAACAATATCAATGCAGTCTGCGGCGCTTGTTCAGGTATTCGAACAAGGCTTGGTCGTAGGATAAAGTGGTGTCGAGCAGGTTGTAATCGACCTTGTCCTTGCGGCATTCCCGTTTCAATGTTTCGGTGAAATCCCGCACCAGCCGCCGGTAGTCTGCTCGAATGTGCCAGGGTTGGGTGGTGATTTCCTGACCGGTTTCCAAGTCCTCGATGATGGTGTCCCGGGTGTAGGAGAAGTTTAGCTCCATGGGGTCAAGTATTTGGAATACCAATACTTCGTGTTCGTCATGCCGGAAGTGCTTTAATCCGGACAGGATTTCTGATGGGTCGTCCATCAAATCGGACAAGATAATAACCAGCCCGCGGCGGTGGATACGTTCCGCAACCTGGTGCAGGGCTTTGCCCACTTGGGTTTTTCGATGAGTGGTTGGTGTTTCCAGGGCGGACAGGATTACGTTCAAATAGCTGCGGATGGATCGTGGGGGCAGGAATTTCTGCACCTGGTCATCGAACACCGCCAAGCCCACAGCATCGCGCTGCTCCATCATTAAATAAGATAGGGCAGCCGCTAAATATGTTGCATATTGAAACTTGGAAATTGGTCCGGAACCGAAATCCATGGACGACGACGCATCCACGACCAGGTAGGCTTTGAGGTTGGTTTCTTCTTCGTACTGTTTGATGTAGAAGCGGTCGGTTTTGCCATAGACCTTCCAATCCACATTCCTCAAGGAATCTCCGGGCATGTACTGGCGGTGTTCGGCGAATTCTACGGAAAAGCCATGATAGGGAGATTGGTGCAGCCCGGTGATAAAGCCTTCCACCACAAGACGAGCCCGAAGCGCCATATTTTTCAGGCGGGACACTATCTCCGGATTTAAATAATCGCGATAACTTTGATGTTGAGGCATGTGGGTGTATTGATTCTGTTAGACGAAAGGTACGCCAGTGTGGGGACACCCCCGCAGGAACCATAAGATCAACATAATCACGGCGATGATGAAAAATATGGTCAGGAACACCCGGGCAATTGCCATGGAACAGCCGGCGATTCCTTTAGCGCCGATTATCATGGCGAGCAACCCGATTACTACGAAGAGAATCGCCCAGTAGAGAAAGGACATGGCTTTTCCTGCGATTTATGATTCGTTCAGTAGTTTTTCCACAATATCAACCGCACCGACGCCTTCGGCTTCGGCGGCAAAGGAAGTCACTAAGCGATGCCGAAGCACCGGTTTTGCAACTGCTCTGACATCCTCGATGTCGGGAGTGGGTCTGCCGTCCAATGCGGCACGGGTTTTGGCACCCAGGATTAGGTACTGGGAGGCACGAGGACCGGCGCCCCAGGTAATCCACTCTTTAATGTAATCCGGGGAATCATCCGCCACCGGCCGGGTTTTTCTGACCAGCGCTACCGCATATTCGATCACGTTATCCGCTACCGGCACCCGACGCACCAGGTCCTGCAGTTTGATGATTTCATCGGCGGTCAAGACCACCTCCAACTCCTGAGAATACATGCTGGTGGTGGTGCGGACGATTTCGTGCTCTTCGGTATCCTTGGGGTAATCCACCCACAGGTTGAACATGAAACGGTCAAGCTGGGCTTCCGGTAAGGGGTATGTGCCTTCCTGCTCGATGGGATTCTGCGTGGCGAGTACGAAGAATGGCTCTTGCAGACGATAGGTCTCACCAGCGGCGCTAACTTCGTGTTCCTGCATGGCTTGCAAAAGGGCAGCTTGAGTCTTGGGGGGAGTTCGATTGATTTCATCCGCCAAGATGATATTGGCAAACACCGGACCCTGGACGAATTTGAACACCCGTTTACCGGTGGTGCGGTCTTCCTCGATGATTTCGGTGCCGGTGATATCGGACGGCATCAGGTCAGGGGTGAACTGGATTCGGTTGAATTTCAGATCCATGACTTGAGCTAACGTCGATATTAACAAGGTCTTGGCTAAGCCGGGAACTCCGATCAACAGGCAGTGTCCACGGGATAACAGTGATATCAACAGCTCGTGGATTACATCATGCTGCCCAATGATAACTTTTCCCACCTGGGCAGTGATGCGGTCACGGGCTTGCTGGAGTTCCTTTAGGATTTCAAGGTCTTGGGCTTCTGCCTCTTTCGGCATGAGTCCTCCGTTTTTCTTGGATGCGGATTAATCTTTAATGATACGGCTTTTTTCGTTAAAAATCAACCATCTTTTCTTGCAATTTACTTAACTTTTACGTACATTTGAGCCATGGAAACAACTCCACGTAACCAAATCCTGTGCCGTCACACGCCCTCGTGTGACGGAATACACTATCTTCTGATGGCTGGCAGACGAGGGCGTCTGCCAGCACAATTTAATTGCTTACATTTTAGCCATGGGCACAGCACCACCTAATCTGATCGGTTTCACAAAACAACAGTTGGAACAATTTGCGGAATCCATCGGGGAAAAGCCGTACCGGGGACGGCAGCTTTTCCGGTGGTTGTACGGAAGCGGCGTTCGGTCGTTCGATGCGATGACCGATTTGGGAAAAGAGCTACGCAATCGATTGCATAATCAGGCTCGCATTGCCCTGCCGTTATTAGTTGATACTCGATGGTCGGAGGATGGTTCCACGGTCAAGTGCCTGATGGAGCTGCACGATGGGCACCGGATCGAATCGGTGTGGATGGATGAGGAAGCTCGGCAGACGCTGTGTCTGTCCAGCCAGGCGGGGTGCGAGTTGGGGTGCCGGTTTTGCGCCACCGGTAAGTTAGGGTTAGGGCGGGATTTAACGCCGGATGAGATTGTGGGGCAGTTGCTGGTGATGGAATCAATAACGGGACGTCGCCCGACTAATGTAGTGATGATGGGGATGGGGGAGCCGCTGCTGAATTTGGACAACATGCTGCCGACGCTGCCGATTTTTGTAGCGGGTGACGGGTTTGCCGTCAGCCACCGTAGGATTACGCTCTCCACCTGCGGGATTATCCCGGGGATCGAACGGCTGGCTCATGAAGAAGTCAAGTGCAAATTGGCGATCTCATTAAATGCCACCGATCAGGATACCAGAGTGAAAATAATGCCCATCGCCAGGAAATACCCCCTTGAAGACTTGCTGAATGCGGTTCGGGAATATGCCAAGACCACCCGCTACCGTGTGACATTCGAATATGTGTTGATCGCAGGGGTTAATGACCGGGATGAGGATGCGATGATGCTTCCGAAGTTGTTGAAAGGGATCCCTTCCAAGATCAACCTGATTCTTTGGAATCCCACCGATCAGCCCTATCAACCACCCGGGAAAGACCGGTTGGCGCGGTTTGAGGAAGCATTGAGACAACACAAAATACACGTATCAATTCGCAAGAGCCGGGGAGCGGATATTGCGGCGGCATGCGGGCAACTGGCAGGAGAAGTATGATTTAAGTTATATGTGTCATTGCCCTCCCCTTACTCCCCACTGCAAATAGCAGGAGGGCTGGATCCCGCATTCCGCCGGTTGGCGGACGGGATGACAAATATATATGGATGCCAATAGGCGACATCAAGAAAGGGTGAAAAAATAGGTGACATTTACGGATTTTATTTGTATCTTCCAATCAAACAACACAATAATTATTCAAAACAAGACACAAAGGGTGGAATCATGAAACGTTGTACGATACTAGTGGCATTGCTTTGTGTTTTTCTGTGGAGTGTGCACGGGTTATGGGCACGACCGCGTCCGGAACGGATCGGACTGCCGCCTGTGATGACTCCGGCGTCATCGTGGGATGATCCCTACTCAAATGATGACAGCCTGCACATTTACGACACTCGCCATTACGAACTTCGGGTGGATTTCGACCTGACCAACCAGCTAATTTACGGGGATGCCACCATTCACTGTATCAGCACCGATAACACCTTGGATGAGATACTGTTGGAATTGAAGTCGTTGACCATCGACACGGTGCAGGTGGATGGGGTGATCAGCGCATACGATTACCATTCGGATTCGTTGTTTGTGCCGCTGCCAGCACCGCTTCTTGAAGGAGATAGTGTCACGGTACGAGTGGTGTATCACGGGCATCCGTATCATGAAAGCTGGGGTGGGTTTTATTTCAATTGGAACGTGGCGTTCAATTTAGGTGATGGATTAAACGCGAATCCGCCGCCCATCAACCACGTTTGGTTCCCCAATTGGCGGCATCCGGCGGATAAGTTTACCATGGAGATGTGGTTTACGGTGCCGGACGACAAAGTGGCAGGTTCCAATGGGGAACTGATCGAGGTAATCGAAAACATCCCAGAGCAGACGGTAACATGGCATTGGCAGCAGCACGAACCGGTGTCCTCCTATCTGTTTTGCGTGGCGATTTCCAATTACATTATCCTGGAAAATCCGGTGTACGACTGGATTCAGAATTTCGTATATCCCGGGGACAGCGCTCAAGCTGTGGAGTCGTATTCCAACCTGGATGAGATGATGGATTGCTATCAGTATCGCTTCAGTCCGTACCCATATACAGGGAAATTTGGATACGCTCAGGTCAGCACCGGGGATATGGAGCACGTGGGATTGGTGGCGCACAGAGAAAATGCGGTCAATGGCGGACATGGTAACGATTGGCTGCTGGCGCACGAAATGTCGCATATGTGGTGGGGGAATTTGATTACCTGCGGTACCTGGAAAGATCTGTGGTTGAATGAAGGTCAAGGCACTTACTGCGAAGCACTTTACTTCGAATGCGCCAATGGCGCACAGGGATATAGAAACTATATGCAGAGTTCGCTGATGGGACCATATTTAGGCTCAGGGCAGCTTTTTCCTATTTATGATCCGATAAGTATGTGGTCATACACCGTGTACGAAAAGGGGGGTTGTGTGATGCACATGCTTCGGGGCGTGTCGGGGGACTCGCTGTCTTTCGGGGGGTGGAATGATTACGGCGATCAGTATCGGTTTGACACCGCAACCACCGATGATTTTCAGACGGTGATGGAGGATTACAGCGGGCAGGATTTAGACTGGTTTTTCGACCAATGGATTTACGGTCCCGGGTATCCGCGGTATAATTACGCTTGGGAGGCGGTGCCCAACGGGAACCAGTGGGATATTCATCTGTGGGTAGATCAGGTGCAGTCTTCCGGCGGTCCTTTTACCATGCCGATCGATTTTGCAGCGATATCCGGCGAGGATACGGTGGTCACCACGGTGTGGATTGACAGCGACCCGGACACTGCGATTTTCCCCGGAGGTTCCAACCAGCCGACAAGTCTGATTTTCGACTACCACAATTGGGTGCTGGAACGGCATACCGAAGTGCCGTCGGCGGTGCTGGAGGATACTCATGTGCCGCTTACCTATTCGTTACAGCCGGCATTTCCCAATCCGTTCAATGCCAGTACGGTGATTTCTTACAGCGTGCCGGTGCTGTGTCATACGGAACTTGCCGTATATAACATATTGGGGCAGCAGGTAGCTACTTTGGTGTACGGCGACGTCGAAGCCGGTACTCATACGGTGGCTTGGGACGGCAGGGATATGTCAGTAGTTCCGGCTGCGTCGGGCGTGTATTTGGTCAGCATGACAGCGCCGGGATTTCAACAGGTTCAAAAGGTCATCATGCTGCGATGATGATCCGGATTGCCAAGGCAGTCGCACTTTTGGAATCCCATTTCGGAGTACCGGAATGGTCCGGTCCTCGGGATCCTATGGAAACTTTAGTAGGAACCATCCTGTCCCAGAACACTACCGGCACCAATCGAGATCGGGCGATAGGGGCGCTCAAGCAGCGATTTAACGATTGGGAGGAAATCCGGCAAGCACCACCGGACAAGCTGGCTGACGTTATCCGGGTGGCAGGGCTTGCCAACCAGCGCAGTAAGCGGATTATCGCGTTGCTGGAGTGGGTCAAGCAACGTTGCGGGAATTACGATCTTTCAGAAATGTGCAGTTGGAGTTTCCAGCAGGCGGTTGACGAATTGACTCCGCTGCCGGGAATCGGGGTTAAAACGATTTCCGTGACGCTGCTGTTCGCCTGCGGGCAGGACTTGTGCCCGGTGGACACCCATGTGTACCGAGTGGTGCGCCGGCTGGGTTGGGTACCCGATTCCAGCTCGCGGGATTCGACTTTCTTTCAATTACAGGATCAATTACCCAAGGGTAAAGGGTACTCGTTGCATGTGAATTTGATTCGGTTGGGAAAGCAAATCTGCAAGCCGCGAAATCCTAAGTGTACTGAATGTCCGTTGAACGCGGATTGCAACTATTTCAAAGCGGTTTAATGATACCTGTACACCAGAGGGAACTTATCTAACATACAATGGTTTGTACTATAAATACTAAATCTGATTTAGAGTAAAACTGACATTATGGCACAAAAACAGACCGATAAGCAAAAAATTGAGCTGAATCCTACCAATACCAGGTTGTGGGTGGTGGTAATCGTTTTTTTGTTCACTTTTCAGAATTTATTCGTACCGAAAAGTGTGCTGGTGAGGTTTATTGGCAACCTTTGGCACGGAATGATTTTCCAGTTCCTGCCGACCTTCAGCGAACCGTGGCAGCTAATCCAAAATGGCTTGACTTATCTGGTTTTGGCATGGCTGTTTCTACGGTCGGCACACCGTCCCATGGGGTCGATTGGCGCAACCATCGATGCTTGGAAAATCGGGTTTACCTGGGGGATTGGAGCGTTTTTTGTCAGTGCTGTGGTGTTATTTTTTGGAGGTGGTGTCTTAGCGAGGTTTGACAGCACACCGTCGTTGTTTGGTTTTGTACCAGTGCAGGTGGGTCAGTTTTTCAACGCCTTCGGACAGGAGTTGTGTTTCCGAGCCTTCCTCCAGACCAGCGTAGTGATCATTGCCATCCGATACCTTAAGGACAACCAGAAAGCAGCCTGGTTAGGGATTATAGTTTCGACACTATTCTACACTGTATTTCAAGCTCCGGGATTTGCGGATGCCGGATTCCATGGGTTTTCATTGATAGGTGCGTTGATTCACACCAGCTTGATTTTCGCCCTGCTGGTCAGCGTAATTTACGCTATCACCAATAATTTTGTGTTAGTGGCATTCATTCATGGCGGGTATTATGCGCTGTCCTATTGGACAGTGGATGGAATTTATGCGCACTTCCCAGCCGATATCTTCCTGCTAACCATAATCGGAATCAGCTTGTTAGCGTACAAGAGCAATCCGGGTGCATTAAAGTTGGCACCACTGGCAATAGAAGTCTAAGCGCCTATGTAGCATACACTACGACACGGAATTGCCCGCTGCGGTCCGGAGTTTCACCCATTGCCGTCAAGATTCCGAGAATGAACTCCCGATACAACTCTTCTATAAAGACCTTTATTTCCAACTGATTACCATTCACCAGCACTTCCACGTCATGGGGTTCGATGGTAATCTCCACCTTTTCCAGATTTTCCGGGATATCTTCTAAGGTTAAAGTAAAAGCGAACAGCACGTCCCGGAACACCTGCTGCACATATTTCTTCATCTTCACCGCATTATCTCCCATATACACTTCCGCCATGACATTATCGGTTTTCCCCTGGTCGTCGTCCGCCCATGTTTGTAGTGGCAGAATTACGGCTATTACTAACGTGATCAGAAGGGGGAGATGATGGTAACGCATTGTTCCTCCATAAGTTGTTAATTAGAATTGGTGATGTATGAAGTTCTTTAATTGGCAAGTTCAAGCAGCTTTTCCCAGCGTACCTGGTAACGTTGCTTCCCCCAGGAGTCTTCTAAACGTTCCCGGTAGGTTTCCATTAGTGGTTTGAGATTTTCGAAGGCTTCCTGATTGCGGTCCTGCAGCGCCTGGCGGAAAAGGACACCGGCTAAATACGGAATCACTTCCAGACGGCAGGATTTTCCTTCACAACGACGGTATTCATGCCATAAGCTGTCAGCCTGAGTGGGAAATACCAGATCGGTAGTTATCGACACCTGATACTCCTCCCAGTATGAAAGGTGGGAAAATGGAGCGGTAAGCACCGGATCAGATTCAACGCTGAGATGGCGCGTGGTCTCAGTCTGAAATGTCATCCGGTCTTTGGAAACGCCAGCTCCTCGCGATGATGTACTGCCCAGGGTCATTCCTTCCTGTGTTTCCTTTATCGATATATCCATCTGGCTTTTTTTAGCTTCCTGGGGAGGGACTTCAGAGACTTCACTGGATCTCCCACCCCGGAAATGGAACTCGCCTTCCTGGTCCACATGCACGCCTGGCAGTGTCCGAAGGGCGTCTCTAACATCTTCCACAGTCCTATCGAGCCTTTTCTCACGAGCTGGGGGTTCTATGCTCATATCTTCTGAAAATTCGGCAACATCCTCCTCGTGGGACAGTGTTTCATCCTTCCTATAAACTGATGGCAAAGTGGGTGGTTCTTCCACTTGCAGTTTTCTGTCCAATTCGGGGGATGGTGCTTTCAACGGTGGCTCCCCTGCTGCTGATTTTAAGATGACAGGAACCTCGGATTTCGAGGTTGTGTCTATCATTTCCCCTTCGACAAGTTGTTCAGTAGCAAGTTCCTGCAAAACAGTATGTTCAGATTGCTCAACGGGGCGATCTGATATAGCATGTTCGGGAATGGTACTTGTTGATGGTGTTATCTGCTCCATTGTGATTTGGCGCGATACCACGAAAGCCATGACTGCTACTGCTACAACGGCACCCGCCTTCACCACCGCATATCGTGGTGATAACAGCCATGACAGCCTCTCCATGATCCCAGCGCGGTGTCGGACTTTCCCCGGTGTAATGGCGCGATCGATGCCGTCCCGCATGCGCTGCCAGGCTTCTTCACCGGGATCCAAACCCTGGTTTTCCGCCACCAGGCTATCCATCTTACACAGAGCCTCCCATTCCGCCTGGCAGACTGGACACGATTCCAGATGGTCACTGATAATTTTGCCTTCTTGCGGGTTTAGTTCGCTGTCGAGGAAGGCTTCTAACTTTTTCTGTATCTCTTGGCAATCCATCGGTGGAAGCCTCTAATTTATCGATTCGATCTACAGGTGATCTTTCAACAACTCGCGTAATTTCTTCCGAGCCCGGTGCAGCCGTGACATCACTGACCCCCGTGGGATATTTAGCACCTCGGCAATTTGGTCGTAGCTCAGGTGTTCCTGGATTCTAAGGAGCAGGACTGCCCGTTGGTCTTCCGGCAGCGCCTGGGCGGCTTTCAAGGCAATGGCTCCGATTTTTTCCATATCCGGCTGTAAAGGATCGGGATTATCCGCTGCTGTATTAACAACTTCTTCCAACGCCACCGTAGAGCGACGTTTCCGCTTATCAAGCTGAGTCAGCGCCATATTGATCGCAATCCGGTACAGCCAGGGTTGAAACGGGCGATCCGAATCATACTGATCCAACGACCGATAGGCACGGATAAAGGCGTCCTGCACAACATCTTCAGCGTCAGCCGGTCGCCCCAGCATTTTCAGTACCAGGAAATACAGCGGTCGCTGGTACTTCAACACTAAGCGGTCGAAGGCTTTGGTGTTTCCTTTCCGGGTTTTGAGGATCCATGCGCAATCCTCACGGGCTGATGCATCGAAATCGTTGCCCATGCCTGACTTTTCGGTATCATGATCCCCGGATTTTGTATATCCCTGCGGTCAAAGAGCCTGCCCTATTTATACTACTCCGGAATTATCAGATTATTCCTAAGCAGAATCAAGCTCAACCATATTTCGCACGGATAGTAGTATCCTGAGGGAGTCAGTGGATAAAGAAAAAGGGTGTCCATATTGGGACGCCCTTTTTGCTTGCGAGAATTATTATCGTAACATTACCGCTTTCTTCAAGTCCTCGAAGATTACGGCATGGTTTTGCATAACCATGATTCGGTAGAAATACACCCCCGACGAAATACCGGACCCATCCCAAGTCACGCTGTGGAAGCCTGCAGGCAATGGTTGATCGATCACTATCGTAACCTGTTGTCCCAGCACGTTATAGATTTGTACGGTCACACGACCGGCTTGAGGCAGGTCAAAGGGGATGGTGGTTTCAGGATTGAATGGATTGGGGTAATTCTGGTGTAATGCGAACCGTTCCGGGAGTAAGTTGTTTCCTGATTCCGGAATATTGGATGCTTCGTACAACACCGACACATGGTTGGTGGTATCGCTTTCACCCAACGTAAAACCGGCAGTGACATAATACTCGTAGGTGCCATTTTGGGGCGGGATGTCCTGATATTCATTATTTTGCACCAAGGAGTCAATGGCAACGCCATCGCGGTAAATGACATAACCTAAGAATTCCAACGATTCATCGATGCCGTTATTACCTGGGGTTCGGTTATTCCGATGGAGTTGATTTTCCGATGCCACCGAGGACAAAGTTCGGGATACTTCTACCAACTGGGGCTCACCTGCACTCTGAAACACTGTGGGATCCCATTGCAACAACAAGTAGTTGTTTTCCGCCATTCCGGTAAGATCGGCGGGAGGCTCCAGATAAGGTAGATTGATGTCAATCCCTGAAAGAGTGCCACTTGACGGTACCACCAGATTCGCCATGGTGATGGTTCCATACCCGTAGAGTGACGCCATCAATACCTGCAAGCCCGACGGGACATCGATCAGAGTATAGGTGCCATTGGCAAGGGGGTTGGTAGTGGCGGTTCCGATCCGGACTGTCACGTCCTGGATGCTGCCGCTGCCACCAAGCAGCGACGCTGTGCCAATCACAGTACCGGACGACAACGTGTCGACGGTAGTAAACAGGATAGCGGTTTCCGGGACGATTTCCATTCCATAGCGGTCGTACTCGCCATCGTATAGGTACTGGATACCGATCGCCTGGTCAGAACTTTCGATTCCAATGGTGCAACTGGAAAAGTCATTGGCGGTCTGATATTGAAACAGGATTTGACCGTCACCAGTTGAAGTAGGATATACCGCCGGATCGTACAAGATAATCTCAAAAGTGTCCCATTGGTACGAGGGACTGTACCGGTGTATCTGGTAATACTCAACCACAAATCGTCCGCCGACCGTGTCTGCCCAAACCCAAATCGAGCCGCCATTTTCGGGATTCAGGTCCTGCCATTGGAGCGCCATCATGGCTGGAGGACCACCTGGATTGGGGATTGGGGTGTTGAAATAAGAGGTGCTGGTGGTGTATCCCAAGCAAACCCAGCCGTTCGAACAGACATAGATATAGTTGAAATCCGATCCGTAATATTGGAAAGTGAACGGTAATTCGAACACCCGGGTTTGATCGTCATTAATAATATTGCTGAAGGTGCCGGGACCGCCCAAGTTAGAATTAATCTCTACCCAATTATACTGCGGTGCGCCGGTGATTTCCTCGGAATCGTACGCCATGTAGCCATAATTGTCCGGTCCGGTGGGAAGCTGCGTGGCATCGCCAACTTCCACTTCGAAGCGATCCACCTGGCTTCTACCGGTGGCAGCTTCGTTGACTGATAAGATCAATCCGGCTGGGTATCCCAACGGACACGCCGACGACGCTGTTACAGTAAAGGTCTCGGAGGCTTCCTGGTCCGGATCCAACGCTGAAAAAGTACCGGTTCCGGAACCGATAGTGACCAGGGCTTCCAAAGTAGTGAGTTCCGCTGTCATGGCTGCGGAAGCGCTGCTTCCCTGATTAGTGATTGTGATTTCCAGGTCAGCGGTTTCGCCGGGATCCAGGATGCCATCGTTGTTGCCGGCAGCGTCGTCCACGGTAACTTCGGTGCATACGATATCGGGTGCATGTGCGACTATTTCGAAATCCGATTCCCAGCTGCCTTCGTTCGATACCGCGATTACGGTAAATTCGATACCGGTGTAATCCGGAACTTCCGGGGACAGCTCAAATTCGAAGGCATCCTCCACCGTCACTTCCTGCTCAACCCCAATGTCGCCGAAGGCGGCTATAGAGTCAGTGATAGTGATTAAATCGCTATCACAACCCAGGGTGACATTAACGTTGGTGGCAGTTTGGGTGCCGTGATTTCTCAAGGTCATGTCCAATGTCACCGACTCGTTATAGTCTAATAGTCCATTGTTGTTGCCGGTGGAATCATTTATGGTGTGGCTTTGGTAAGCCACAAACGGTCCGGATGGGATGATAACCTGCAGTGTTCCTTCATAGGGGTGGATGTTGTGACCGGTTACATGGATTGCTAATTCCATGGGTGCCGATGGTGGCTGATCAAATAGGATTTCTGCTTCACCGGATGCATTGGTGTATGCAGTGCCGCAGATCTCGTCATCCATCACGCACACCATGGCGTTCTCCACCGGAACACCACCATCGGTGACTTCCACGGTTACACTATTGGCACCCACGAAAACGACCGAAGGGTGATCCACCGTCACCAACTGAGGAACTGACGTCCACAGGTCCACGGTGGGATCGCCAAGGATATTGTACATTTCGAAATACCGCCGTACTGTCTGAGTACTGCCGTAGTGTTGATACAACCCAATTTTCCCATAATTGGTCATCCCGCTGACCCAGGTAAATTCCACGTCATCCCCCGGGTTCTGGTTGTCAAAGAAACCTTCGAAAAGTTCCTTTTCCAATATGTCGTCCTCATCCCAATAGGAAGTCACCGAGGAACCCCAAAAAGTAACCGCAGCGTGGTCTTCCCGAATCCAAGTTTCCCCAAAACATTCGTTATATTCGAATTGTCCGGTTTGGCAAGAAAAGGAACAGACAAAGGGAAACACTGAATTGGTCAGGTTGCGTACGTCGTTCTGATCCATAGGTGGACCGTCAGCCCACTCGTAAGGAGACCCATGTCCGGAATAAATAATCAACGACCGTCCTTGGTTGATGGCATCGATCACCTGCTGAGTAGTGGCATTATAGGTATGAGTATAAAAGCGGTCAATGGTATAACCAGCGGGATCCAGATAGGCACTAATCACATAATTATGAGTGCCTTCGGTGATCTGCCAGTTGTCATTGGATGCTAAGAAGCTGGCATGAGTTTCCCAATCATTATTCCCGGTCCATTCCACGCATTCGAAATTTAATATCTTACTGATAATATTGCCCAATTGGATTGGAGTCATTACCGACAGACGACCAAGACCGATGTCCGGGAAATAATCCCCGCCCTCTACACAGGCATAATAGAGGTCTGTTGCAGGGTTGTTCTGTGTGGTTCCCACATAATGTGGAATATCATCGGTGTCACCGATCAACAGCACATACGCCGGCGGAATATCCCAGTTATCGTAGGCATTCTCAATGTAATTTTCGATATCAATGCGTTGGGTACCGGTTTCCGCGGTGGTCGCTAAAGTGACATGATACCCCTTCTTTTCTTTCCACTCGATGTAATCCTCGAGATCGGTGCTGTTTTCATACAAGGGATCACAGATAATCAGGAATCCGACGGGAGGGGTGGGCAGCTCGTCCAACGAAGCAAGTGACGGCGGTACTTCCAGCAATTCGCCCGCCATCATCCTGTTCTGCAACGTGCCATAACGCAATATACGCGACTGGGTTTCCAGCAGGTCGGCGTTCTCGATTTGCAACCGCAGACTCACGTGACTAACCACCCGGATTTCAGTGCGTTGAGGATTCATCTGTACCGGATACACCGTCACCGGCACAAAGGAATAAGCCCGTAAGTAGCTGCGTTCGCCGACTTCAACTTCCGGCACCGGCAGCCATCGATCCCGGCTGTAGTAATCCTGATCCCAAGCGAATTGGGCATTCTGCAGCGCTCCAGGGCGCTTCTCCACCGGCGGCTGGCGGGGATACAAGGGTTTCTGTGCCAGGTCTGGAAGGGAAATCACCTGTTCGGTACGTTCGATCACTTCCCAGGATACACTCCCCCCTTCCGGTATAGCTATCAACTTACGGATAGCGGGATATTCAGGTTGGCTGACAACTCCTGCCACACCTCCGTCGGGTACCTGGATTTTCAGGAAATCGCCTCCGGTGGTTGACACTTCGTCCACCCATATCCCCGATATAGTCACATCGATAATAATTTCATTGTTTCCCTGGGACAGGATGCTGACACGCACTTCTTCGGGACGGCTGGCACCGTTTAACGGTACCCAATCAGCGGATATCGCAGATGATACCCACAAAATCACAGTAAGTGCGATAACACATCTCACTACCGTTCGTATCCACATAGCATTCATGGTTAGATAACCTCCATCACACGGGAAACATGCTGATTGCGAATCAACATATTTCGTACCACTCGACGACCGCAGCGCCGGTTAATTCCGACGACGGTCTTTCATCACATTCTTATCTTTCAGGGTTTTTATATGCCTTAACAGTTCATTACCCACTCGGAATACTTCCTCCGGGTGCTCGAATTGCCGGGTCTCGTTGGACACAATGGCGGCAATTGGCACCATCAGATTGTGTTGTTGGGAATTGCCTTTACGATTTTTTACTTCCACATATCCCTGATTGCGGTCGCTTTCGTTATACGCTTCCGGCAGCAGTTGATTCAGGCGATCCACCAGTCTTTCCGCAAGGCCAACCGTCGAATTAACCGACGACAGGATACTGAATTTCTCACTTCCCAACGATGCGATATAATCATCAGCTTGGTCATTATCACTTACAACATCTCGGATAACATTGGAGACGCGAATCAGAACGTCATTGCCCTGGGTATAACCGTAATTGCTCACATACTCCCCAAATCCTTTGATGCTTAAGAACACGATCCCGAATTTTTTGTTTTGTGACAGCCGATCTCGTACTTCCGCAATCACAGCGGTAGCGCCGGGAAGCTTGGTAACCGGATCGCCGGTAAGTCCGCGACGGTATCGCGCCAATACCCACTGGATGCGTGCATCCAACTCACGCCCGTCAATACCCTTTAGTAAATAATCATCCGCCCCTACTTCCAAACCTCTAGTTTTGTCAACGGTTGCCTGACTGGTGGTCAAGAGGATAATGGGCACGAATCGGGTTTCGGACCGTGATTTCAGGCGCTGGCACACGTCAAATCCGTCGATCCCTTCCATGGTCAAATCCAGCAACACTAGATCGGGAGGAGATTCCATCACTTTCTTGATCCCCTCTAGCCCATCTTTGGCAGTATCAACCCAATAGTCCATGGTCTCAAGTGTCAAGACCATTAATTCCCGGTGGGTTTCGCTGTCGTCGATTACTAATATATGTTCTCCAGCCATGTCATCTCCAAATGTAGAAACGGAGAGTCGATATGCCCCACGTGACTCCTACTATGCTAAATGCCAAGCTGCTTCGAGTTAAAATGTCTGCCGTAGTGCGTTTTGGAAATCTCGGATCGCCAGCAGTGCATCAGCACCGGACACATGATCCATCGGGGAAAATTCACCATCCATATTGGTTTTTAATATACCCCGTTCCACACACAACATAGCAGCGTTATACGCCCAGTGGTCGCTCCGCATATCAGGGAAATGAGACGTTTCACCGATGTATCGGGTAAGAATGGCGTCGTCGCCGGTCTTTAATACGATGATGTGCTGCAGAAATCCGGCGAAGTCGGAACGCGTCACCAGTTCATCGGGACGGAAGGTGTGATCCGGAAATACTTCCATACCATCGATGTAGATAATCTCTTTCAGCCATGATGCCGCCCAGTGATCCTGAATATCGGTAGCTTCCGGCGCTTCAGCCAGTCCCGGTTCCTCCGGCTGGTAGGTTGTGGGATCTTCCGGAGCCTGGAATCCGGTGTCGTACTGTTTGGGGCGCTTCTTTTCCAGCAACTCCACCAATTTCAGCTCCTCCATAAACAGTACCGCCATATCGGCGCGATCGATCGCTTCAATCAGCGCAATCTCCCTGCCCTTGACGGAAATGGGTGATGCCATCACGATCTTCTTAACCAGTTCCCACTGTTCGGTTGCCCGGACACTCCAATCGTCCTTAAATCCCACCACGGTTCCGAAGGCTCCTTCCGATTCCGGAAACATGTGGGCTTCCTTGTAGCCCACCCCAAGGTAGTAGTATGTTTCGGAAGAATTGGGTTCCAAATCGAGCGCTTTTTCGAACGCCTTCTTGGCGTCTTTCATCCAATTGCCATCTTTGGCACGAGCAATCACCCTGCCCTTGGCGATCCAGCAATCCACGCATTTGTCGTCTAAGCTCAATGCTCGCTTGTAGTTATCTTCAGCGCTTTTAAAATCGCCGCCCATAGCATCCACCAATGCCAATCCGGCGTAGGCACGGGGAAAATCCGGGTCGATGCCTTTGGCGCGTTCGAAGGATGATCGCGCTGCAATCAAGTCGCCCCGATCCAGCATATCCATTCCACGATCACAGTGAATCCTGGGATCGTCCAGTACCGATTCCGGCGGGATGGGTTTCTGACCGCACCCCATCATCATTGCCATTAATATGGTCAACATGGCAATCATTGCCACAACAGACATTCTATTCATGATACCTCCCTTTATTGGGAATTATTGAGTCCTCTGACGCAGGTTGTTTGATTTACCGAAATTCGCCGATGATCAATCCACCACTAACATCACACGGCACTTTTTCAGGAAGTTCAGGTTTTCCTCCATACTGTGCAATGTGTTGGCGTCGTTGTTGGCGATCACTATGTCGGTTTTGTTGGGACCTTCGGAACGTAATGCTTTGATTACTAAAGGATTATCAGTAACACGTTCGTTCTCCTGGACTTGATCCAGGTCACGCCCGTATCCAACCATCCCCTGCTGAATTGCCCATTCGCGGGATACATAGCGGCTGCCGTACACTTCATCGGCATCCTCGTTCAAGATTTTCGGTGCCATGGCGGGACGAATTCCCAACCCCCGGGCATCCACAATCAGCCCGGTATAGACCTGATTTGCCGGGGCGGGCTGCGGCTCTACAATGGGTGTTCCAGCGCCCATGTTGGGGAATTTTTCGGGCATAACCACTGCCACCACATCACCCAACGCCATCGCCATGGTGACTTCAATACTGCCATCGGACTTGTAATCAGGTTCGCCCACCTGCCAGAAGTTCCGCACCACGCCTTCCACTCGGGTTCTGATGACATCGCTTTCCAGCGTGAAATCGCGGATGGTGGTTTCGGAATCCAAGTACATGCCGTTGACAGTGGCAAGCATCTGGCGCAGGGCATCGCTTTTTGCTACCAGTATTTGCCCGGCACGACGGCCCTTGCCGCCCGGTTCACCAATTCCGGTAGCGGTTATTATTTGAGTCGTCCAGTTAATGTTACCCTGCACTCCAACCTGTTGCACCACATCTTGTGCCAACACAGGCATGGTGAACCAGAGTAACATCAGCATGCTCAATGTTGTAATGATGATATTCCGGAATTTCATGAAACATCCTCCCTTTGAATTGTCTCTCCTACAATCGTTCGGTCTTTTTGTTGATATTTATCGTAATTAGCTGTAAAACTTGTTTTATTCGGGTTAGTTTTATCGGCCACGCAGCCTGTTCCGTTCCAGGTTCCACTTGACCCAGTCCGATTTTTCATCGAGATCATTCATAGAAAAGTCACCGGATGACAACACCTGACCCCGGGAATCGATCCGAATCTGCTGCAGGTTCTTCACGATATACACCCATTGTTCCAGTGACACCGACTTGGGTCCTGCCACGCTGGCAGGACCGGCTACGGAGGAAGGACCTTGGATGCTGCCGGGAACGGCACCTTGGGTCGGCTCAATGGTCGGTAGATTCAGCGGAGTGATGTCTTGACGTTCCGGGGCATTGGTGATTACCACTTCACCGGTATATACCTTCAACTGGGTAGTGGAATCCCCGCCAACGCTGATCCGGAGGCTGGTGCCGGTGATGGCGGAACCCGCCACCGGGGAATTGACCTGGAAGGATGCGTCCGCCGACACTTCATCCACCAACGCCCACAGATCCCCTTCCTCCACATTGATCATGGTCTCGTCACGGTGTTCCACGGTTTCTTCATACAGCTTCACAATGTCGATGGTTGTGTTAGGTGCCAAGCGGATAACATCCAGCTCCCGAAGCTCCATCTCGGCACGGGACTCATCGAAAGTCCTGACCTTTTCCCCGGAATACACTTCGGTCTGCTCCTGGGCTCGCAGCCATTCCGGGCTGTCCGGTGGTTTCTTCTTTACGCTGCCTTTAACGTAGGTTACTACGCCGTGTTCGTCAGTTAAACTTGTATCCTGGGCAACACCGTCAAATACTGGACACATCAAGACGATCAGTATCAAACAAGCACTTGCCAGGAAAACTATCCCGGATTTCATTATACCTCCCGTTACACTTTTCCCAATTTAGTAAAATTAACATTACTTTTCCAAAAAGTCAAGTACAGAGTGCTTAAAATACGAAAGAAATCTCCAACTTTTAATATAGCATAATATATC
The DNA here is from genome assembly GCA_965372135.1 of uncultured bacterium. Lineage (GTDB taxonomy): Bacteria > Electryoneota > RPQS01 > CBDVBD01 > CBDVBD01 > CBDVBD01. The sequence goes on from CBDVBD010000003.1 coordinate 30,582, forward strand.
CCGCCCAATACGCTGGATGCGCATTCACCTTGTCCCGAACCGCCAACTGGGCTCGTCTCAAGGTTATTATCTCCTTCAATGTACCAGATACCGATCCGTTCCCAGGTTTGTGCTCCCGCAAGTACCGGTAGAACAACTTGGCGGTCACAGCCGCTGCCAAATCATCCACTTTCCACAACGGTGCAATCACTTTCGAACACCCGGCAACTTGGAAGGCTTTTGGAAGAATAGGAACTGTGGGACGATTACCCTTGTCATTTTCCGGGCAGAGGTTCAGGAATACCAGCGGGCAATCCAGTGCGGTGCCTGCGATTTCCCGAGCTTGCCACACTCCGTCGTGATCAGCATCACCCTGCATAACAATCCCGGATGCCAATATATCATCGGGATCACTCCACCCATGGCAGGCGAAATGCAGCACTAAGTCGTTAGTGGTTGTAGTATCGAATATCCCTTCCCTGGATTGACCGTTGACAAACGCAGTGGCAATGGGTTCCTCCAAAGTAATACGTTGCACCTCCCGCTGGGCAAAGATTAAATCGTCATCCACGCGATCAGAATGGGGATATGCCATCGCCCATAGATTCTGGAAAGGCCGCTCCTGGGCAGCTAAACGACTCAGATGATTTAACGTGGACAGAGTCAATATGGGAAAGCGGTCGATCAACATCCGGCTGTCGTTATCCATCAACGCATTGAACGGCACCGACCACAAGGGACCATCGGGCAGCACGATAACCTGTCGAGAATCCGTTAACCAAGGTTCCGCAGGCTCAATCAGTATCCGGTACAGCTCATGGGACACTTCATCCACCGAGAGCAGTTTCACTACCGCAGTATTAAGCTCATCCGCCAACTGTTGCAGGGTCAACTGGTTGCCGGTAATGCCATGTACTACAAGTGCACTGGAGGTGGCGATAAAAAGGTTAGCAGTATCGGGCGTTACGTGGTAGGATAATAGTACCGATCCTTCCGGAATAACCTGCTGTAATTCGCGCCAATCGGGAGATTGGAACCCGTGTTCCGAGTCGATATATCCTTCCAATTGGAACGGTTGATGTTGCAGCCACCGCCGTTTCCGATCGGAAGTCAAGATAGCGGACTCATAATCATCATCGGCAATTGCAGTTCCCATAGCCAAATCGAACGGGTCAACCGGCTGTCCTGGGATGCCGGTGGGGTGAATATCGGCGCTGGCGACAGGATCATCTTCCAGGACAACCATAGCCCGACGGAAGGCTTCCATGGCTTGCTGCCGCCGATTGGTCTCCCGGTATATCTGCCCCCGAAGCTGCCAAATCCGCCACAGATATGCCCCCAATGGACGATCCCGTACCGCTTCCTGTGCTCGATCCAACATCTCCAATGCATCTTGGTTGTTACCGGTCTCGTACTGCACCAATGCCGACCCAAGGTATGCTTTAACTACCGGACGTCTGTCACTCAATGGTGATCCCACAGACACTGCCAGGGATAAAGTACTCAGTGCGCTGTCCAACAGCCCGGTCGCACGAAACGCCAAGCCCAGATTCGCCAAATCGTGCGCCAGCCCGGTGGTACGCTTCAGATGACCATCTAACTGCTGCGCTTCTTTGAATCTAAGTACGGCGCGATCCGGCTTTCCTGATTGTAATTCGATCAAGCCTAAGTTGCGGGTGATAGTTGCCATGTTGGCGCTGTCCCCCTGGTCGGTAGCAAGTGCCAGAGCGGTACCGGCAAGTTCCACCGCCTGGTCGCGATGTCCCAGGCTCAAGGCGATCAGACTACGGGTATTTTGATTCAACAACCGATAGGAATTATCCCCAACTCGCTGAAACAGGCTGTCTGCCCGGAGCGCCCAGCGTCCGGCTTCCGGCAGCCTGCCGGACTCCCAATATAAATCCGCCATCCGCTGCATCAAATACCCCAACTGTACCGTGTCGGTTCCAGCGATTTCCAGCGCTTGCCGGGTGTAGGATAACGCCTCCTGATATCGACCGATTACTGATAATATCCGGCTTTTTATTTCATAGATCGACAGCGCGAGGGGGATTAGTGTCTCCGATAATCCCACTTTCTCCAATAGAGTTTCGGCATCATCCAGTGTAATTAGCGCAGATTCGACTTCGTCAAATTCGTACTGGATCTTAGCCTGCTGCGCTAAACACTTAAGCTCCATATCTTCGTTGTCTGCTTCTTTGGAAACACGGAGGGCTTTGGTAACCGCTTGCAATGCCATCTCAGATTCACGGGATGACCGGTATAGGTCGCTCTGACTCAAATAGGCGTTGACTTGTGACGGTAGATCGGCATCAGCCTGTGCCGATTCCAGTACATGATCCCAGGAGATCAGAGCGTTGGTGACATCGCTGGCTTGGGTATAAAAAACCGCCAGGTTCTGCCATCCGAGCCGCACACCGTCATGATCGCCAGCCTGCTGGGCGGATTCCAGCAACCTACGCTGGATTTCAACCGCATCCTGCCATCGACCACTTTCATTGGCAGCCCGCAACAGCAGCTTGTCAATATTGGATAACACTGCCTCCTGACCAAGTGTGACCGCCATCCGTCGAGCGCGTAGATAGTATCGCGATGCCCATTTGGGGTTACCCTCCTGCAGTTTCAGGTTACCTTTTAGGATGGTGCGCCGAAAGTTGTCCTGGGCATAGGCTGTCGCCTGAGCGGGCTTCATACCCCGTGCTCCCAGCAGTATCCAGTCCTTGCATCGAGCATCAGTTCCGCTGTTGGATAACGACGCAATTGCATCCACCGCATTCATATCCATTAGCAATCTACTGAAGTCGATGACCGTTCTTAAATCAATATCAGTCTTGGGAATGATCACTACCGTCGGCACACCAGCGAACATAAAGCTGCGCAGCAGGGCATTAACTACTAACCCCTGCCGCTGATTCTCTACATCCTGAATATTCCATTTTATCATAGCAACGGCTGCGGTTAAGTCTTGGGAAAACAACTGTGAAAAGTACAGTGGGTTCGAACCAAGGTCGAAATACGACGATAAGGGTTGATCATTACGAGCAATGATCGGCAGGTCAATATAGATCAAATTGGCATCGGACAGGGCTTCCAACGCACTGTCGCCATCTATGGATTCGGTTGCCACCACATTCCAGACGGGCGATAAGCTACCCAATGCAGATTCGTCCCACTGTTGAGATAGGATAACACCCTGTTTTCCCGGAATTTCGTGTTTAATTTTCTGAATTAAATATGACCGGAAATCCGCCACTCTGGTGACATCACCGTCGGAAATAGGAACACCAACGGTTTTCAGTTGGGCATTGGTGTAATGTAGGTAGGCTGGATCCAAGACCCAGGTCCAAATTTGGGAATTTAATAAGTCGAATATCGTACTATGATTTGAGGGTGTTACTTGAATCACGGAATCAGGCAGTATGACCCAGGAAAGGACTTGATCGCGATGGTAAATAGTTCGAAGTACCGCCTCATGCGGGTCCAGTGCAGTCTGAACATCGGCTACCGTCGCAAGACGCATGCTGAACAGGCTGCCGAATTCAGGATCTTCATCCCAAACCTTGTCCAATAATTCCTGGTATTCCTGCGAAAGGGATTGGTGTTCAGATTCCCAGGAGTTAATCAAATCTTCATCGGGATCCTCCTGGGCTTGCTCGGAACGAATCGCAGACGAAATTCGCTGTAATTCCCGCTGCAGATACGGCGCATTTCCCCCACCCTCACCCCAGATGAATTTCTGGGTCTCATGCTTAACTGCGAAAGGCTTGGCACCCGCCGCCCATAACCACTCGAGCGCTTGAAGACGTTCCGCCAATTCCATCAATTCCGTACCGTCATTATTATCCAACGCCTGATCCATCGACACGCGGTAGCACCTCCTGGCAGATTGGCGGTGAGCAATTTCCTCCTCGTACGTTTCGGCATACACCGGCTGGTTTTCCAAGGTTGTCAGGGCATTTTCGAGTAACTGCCGCGGGTTTGAGGTGGTCGATAGGGTATCATCATCACGGGCGGAAGTCAACTCAGCGTCCCCGATGAATAGCAGCTCGCCCAAGGCAAATTCAGTACGCCAGACTGCTTCCGTTACTTCATTGTTAACAGAAAGTTGGTGAGCGGTGAATGCATGCCTTAGGGCTTTTTCCGGTTCACCAAATTCGGAGTAAAATTTACTCAGGTTGTGGTGAACGGCGACCACAATCACGGGATCATCCGTAGTTTTAGCTAAGGACAAAGCGTCAAGGAATAATGATTCGATTCTTGCTGTATTCTCCCACCGGGTAACAGCGTCATGATAATTAGTGGGCTTTTCCGACGAGTAGTTCTGGAACAACAGGCAACTACTAAGATTCTTGAGTACCGCCTGATCCCGGGATGTTTTCGCGCCCTTTTCCTTCAGAAGATCCTGGACGTCAACGGCATGGTGCTCCCAATCCTTTACACGTTTGGCGTAGCTGTGCTGATGCTGCTGATCCTGCGAGGATACCGTATTCCATGACAAGAGCAGTGTTCCCCGAGCGATCAATCCCCGCATTGCTCCGTAGGAGGCACCCACCAAAGTGGGGTGAGTTAAATAAATTTCGGTGGTTTTTCGGAATAGGCTGTCCGCCACTTGATAGTTCCCCATCCGGAATTCCACCACGCCCAAACGATAATTCAACCGCGCCTGCTTGTCAATATCTTCAGTAAATTCCGCTATACTCAACCGCTGGGAAATTATTCGACGCACGGTGGGGAAATCTTTGATACCGGTGGCGGCAGTTTCCCGGATGCTCTGGCTCAACTCCCATTCGTCCTGGATATTGAATCCTTCCGCTTTAGATGTGCCCGTGCCCAGACGCCCGAAATTCATCACCGGTATTGACAGTCCCAAAATTTTGAATCTCAAATAATTCTTTATCTTAGTCCTGGAATATACCTCCGTCGAATCCAGCTCGGACAACGCTATTTTAGCGAACCTCTCTGCAGTTTTCCAATCCTTCAACCGCAAGTTATGAACCGCCGCATTGCGATGCCATAAGGCACGGCTGTCCGCTTTGCCCACCCGGTCCACCCGGTCGGAAATATCGGAATACACTTCTGCAGCCAGATCGTGCTCTTGGGAAAAGGAATACAACTCCGCTAACCTGAGCATCACGCGCCATTCGCTTCCGGCATCACCAATCTTAACATACAAGTCCCGAGCTTGAGTAAGCTGTGCGGATGCTTCTGTATATTTGCCGGAAAACAGCAAGCAGTGCCCTAATCGTTCCCGGATCAACGCTTCGTGCTTAACGGAATGGAACGGCTCCCGGTATTGCATGCCTTGCAGGTATGAGTTAGCGGCACTTTCGTACCCGAATTCCCCCAACTGGTAATAAGCATTACCTAAATTAATCAACAGCCGTGCTTCGGTGCGCGGATCATCGTCTTCGTGGTTGATAGCAATCCCGGACCTTATGATATTAACCGACCGCTCCAGCCAATCCACTTCAGGAGCGCGTCGTCGAAACGTAACCCACCGGGATAAGGTGGTCACAGCATCATCGACCGTTTCGAAAAACGACCGGCGACGGGATTTGCCGCCCAAATAGTCTAACGCTAAATAATTATATCCCAGCGTCAAATACGCCGGTGACATCGACGATTTCCGGGCTATTGCGCCTTCCAACCACCGGTTGGATTCCAACGTCCCGTGATAAGACCCCTGATTCTTATAGGACATCAGCAAGCCCATGCAATACCACAGCAAGGGATTTTCCGGATCAGATTCCAATGCGGCAGACAGTTCCCGTTCCATTTCCGGAAGCCGGTCCATCCATCGGGACACCCGAATCAATCCCTGCCAAGCTGGGATCGAGGTCGAATCCAACGAGATCGCACGGCTGAATTCCGCCATGGATCGCAGCAGGTCATTTTCGTGCTCCAATCGTTCCCCGCGGGCGATTAGCGTCTGTAATAGCTCGGTGGTGGCTCGATACCGATACCGACCTTCCGCCAATTCCCCATCCTCATCGATCACTTTCCGGTACCAAGCAATGGCATCTCGAGTATTCTTCTTTTTCAGGTGGACTCCGGCAATTAACAACTTAGCTTCGGCAGACAGGTGCCGGATAAATTGGTTCGGTACACGCCGGCGGAAGCCTTCCAATCGTTCCAATTCCAGCAGCGCCAGGTCATCCTCACCGCGAAGCACCAATTCCTCACCAATCCCTAGTTGAGCGGCAGCGGTCAAGTTGGGAGTATCAGGATATTGCTGGATAAGCTGCTGGAGCCCTTCCACCACTGAACTTCGCATCTGGTCAGACACGGTGAGTTCGATGATGCGGTCGATGGCTTTCCGGTTCCACTCCACTTCATTGGGATAGTCCTGCAGTATTTTCAGATAGCTCTGGATGACTTCCTGTCCCTGCCCAAATTTCTCGAAAATGGCAGCGATTTGCATCTGAGCTTCTGCGGCGATATCCGCCGGTTCACCCATTTCCCGAATCGCCATGTATTCCGCCAACGCCTGCTGATCGCGATGTGCTTGGAAATAAGTATTAGCGATGGACAGCCGCGCTAAAGCGGTGGCACGGGGTTGCTCAGGAGTCTGGTTGATAAATCGGCGGAGGTTATCCACCAATGCCGCACTGGCGGTGGTGAACAGGGAATCACTCCCCGTTCGAATCGATTCATCCCAGAGCACAACCTGATAATCCACCTGCGCTAATGCCGCAACCTCATGCTGCTCGGGGTAAAACCGCAATATCCGCCGCAGGACATAGGCTTGCTGATCACGCAATCCCTGTAGATCATATAACCGACTGGTACGGTACCAGGCTTTCGCACACCATGCGCCGCTGTCCGGGTAGTCATTGATGACTTTTTGGTATCCCAGTCGCGCCAATTCCAACTCTTCCCGGGTCGGTTCCCGAACCGAAGCCAACGCACCAGCCAGGTAATTATGACTCCAGAGAAATTGTTCACCAGCGGTTGCCTGACCGGGAATTGGACCGGTTGCCGGCACTTTCCAAATATCCACTCCTCCGCTCCGATTGGAGGAATAGTATATCCAGCCGTCACTGCCCCAATGAGGATACAGGTCAAAATCGAAGTCCAGTGTCTTCTGCACCGGATAGGCGGCGATTTCTGAATCCACAGCTCGAGTCCACAGGCTGGAGCCGTCCGCCCAATCCAGGTCACCGTCACCATCGATGTCACGGGTGATCCGAATCCATGCCAGGTTAACCCCATCCGGAGACACCGCAGGGAATCCCTGCACGAAATCAGCCAGATTCAACGTCTTAACAGTCTGACCCCCGGTCGAAGGAATCGTGGTAACATACATGCTACCGTGGTGTTCGGTTTCGTCGATACGCACGTACAGCAACTGGTCATTCGACAGCCAGCACGGATTTTGACCCCCATCGTAGGTCACCTGCTCAAGGATTTTTTTCTTGCGATGCAATACCCAAATATTATCACCACCGTCACGGTCAGAGGTGAATGCGATCCATTTCCCACCGGGGGACACTGTGGGGGTATCGTCACCGCCGGCTGTTCCGGTGAGTTTCTTCGGTTTGCCGGAGGGATAGACATCATCCCAGGTGACCCGCAACGATAACCACCATACATCACCGAAGGCATCGTCCCGAGTGGATACGAACACCACACCCTTGCCGTCCGGGGACCAAGCCGGGGAATAATCACCAGCGGGATGGGTGGTCAAGGATTTGGCGACACCTCCCGCAGCAGGCATGATCCATATATCCTGGTTGCCATGCTGGTCAGCGGTGAACGCCAGCCATTTCCCATTCGGCGACAGCGCGGGTGAGGTTTCCTTCCCCGGTAGAGTGGTCACCTGAACCCAAGGGACATCGTAACTACCCTGCAGCGCCTGAGGATATGCCGGATACATTACTCCAGAAATCAACAGGGCAGCCGGAAGGGCTGAATGGACTATCTTATGGATTATTTGCGTTCCCATCGTCCTTCGGATACTTCAATCCAGGTGCCATCAGGAGATCCTTCCTGGTTCAGCCGGGCGAATACCACTGCGATTAGTGCCGATTCCCGTGTGTCCAGGTCGGTTTCCAACTCCACAATCCGCACCATGATCACCTGCCGATCGCGGTTCTCCTCCCCCACCACCGTATCCACACGTCGGCGGTATATTTCATCCCGTTCGTACTTGCTGGAGGATCGGATTTCCAGCAATCCGGTCAACGCTTCTCCCACCACACCGTCGTTCTTGAATTCCTCGACATCATCTCGGTTAAACATCCGGTTGCGCATTGCCTCCAGCATCTGACGGCGTTCCTGGGAAAAGGTTTGTTCCGTGCTGTCCGGTGATCGGTAGGACACCAGCATCCAGACCTCCTCTTCCAACCGGGCGTAGTGCCCCAGGATCTGATTCTCCAACGCAGTCTTCTCCCCGGTGATACGTACTTCCGGAGTCTGAATGGCGCATCCGGAAATGATAGAGGCTGACAATACTGCCAGCCATAGTAACCACATGCGTTTCATCTCTATACCCTCACAATGTAATATTTGCATGACGGCAAGCCGATTCAAGTGTATTTTGCAGTAACATAGCGATGGTCATGGGACCAACACCCCCGGGTACCGGTGTCAACTTCGACGCTTTCTGAGATACGGAGTGCGCATCCACATCACCCACCAACCTATATCCTCGTTCATTATCCGCATCCACCCGGTTCACCCCCACGTCGATCACCACCGCACCCTGCTTGATCCAATCACCCTTCACGAATTCCGGTTGACCAAGGCAAGCCACCACGATGTCACCGGTGGCAACGATTTCTGGCAGATTCTTAGTCCGGGAATGACACAACGTTACGGTGGCGTTGGCACCCGGTTTTTTCTGAGATAACATGACTGAGAGCGGCTTCCCTACGATGTTGGATCTGCCCACAATCACCACGTGTTTTCCCCCGGGATCCACTCCGGACCAATTCAGCAACTCCATCACACCGCGCGGCGTACAGGACTGAAAAACACCAGTACCTAATAATAATCTGCCCACATTCGCCGGGTGCAGGCAGTCCACATCCTTGCGTTCGTCGATGGTGGGGATAATGCGATCAGCGGACAATGACTCCGGCAGGGGAAGCTGCACGAGGATTCCATGGATACGTTTATCGTTATTGAACTTAGCGATTTGGTCCAACAACTGTTTTTCCTGTACTTTAGCCGACATTTTTCGGGTCACAGAATAGAATCCCACTTTTTCGCAGGCTTTACCTTTCATGCGCACATACACCATCGATGCTGGATCTTCTCCCACCTGGATCACCGCCAAACCGGGAACCACCCCCTGGGCTTTCAGCAATTTGGTTTGTTCCGTTATCCGCCCCCGGATGGCAGCGGCACAGGTTTTCCCGTCAATTAATTCCATTGCCTACACTCCGCTTTTATTTTCGCCTATGTTTTTCCAGTACTTCCCTGGGGTATCAGATATTTCAGATATCCTCGGCTGTAATTTCGAAAAATCAGGTAATTCACCAACCAGTTCGGCATCCAGAATGATTCGAGGATCAACGCCACCCATCGCAGCGGGTGATAGAAAACACCCAGGCAAGCCATTCGAATCACCAGATTTTTCCAGACTGCCGGATTCCCCAGTCGATATTTCAAGGGCACTGCCAAGGATAGCTTCATCTCGTCCGTCAATTCCGGGTGTTTTTCAATCAGGTAGGGGATGGAGCGTTTGCCGTAATCCTCCAACGTACTCAGGATGTCATTGAGCGTTCGCAGGTGATTGTGATAGGACAAGGCTTCCTCCGACACCCGAAACGGTACTCCCGCTTTCCTGAGCCGGACCCCGTAATCCAAATCCTCACCGCCGTATCCCCGGAAATTCTCGTCCAGAAGCCCGACCTTTTCCACTGCCCATCGCGGCAAGGACACATTCAATGTCACAAAATACCGCCCGGGGATGTCCGTCTGCTCGGGATGTTTCCAGGCGCCACGCTGGGGATAATATCGGGTCAAAGCGCTCCGACGCACATCGGGATGGTACCTCACCATCCCAAGCACCACAGATTCTCCATTGCCCGCGGCAACATGGGTTTCCACGAATTCCGGTACTACCTCCATATCCCCATCCAGCAGGATAATCGGATCGCCGGTCACAATCCTGAGACCGGCATTGCGCGCACCGGATCGCCCCTTTGCTTCGGTATGGAATACCGGTCGCAATTGCAGCTTTCCAGAATACGATCGCAAGTATTCCCCAGTGCCGTCGTTGGAGCCATCATCCACCACGATCACTTCAAACTGATCTGATGCCCAGGTTTGATTTTCCAACGATCGCAACACGTTCTTCAGCAGACTGAGCTGGTTATGCGATGGGATGATGATGGTGGGTTTAAGATCACTTGTTGTCACTGGACGGATCCATTAATTGTTCCAATTTGTCCACAAACGCCCGCCAGGTAAAGCGTTCCGCTGTTTTCAAACCTTCCGATTGCAGTCTCACGCGAAGATCCGGGGTATCCAGGAGATGACGAATACCTGCCGACATGTCTACAGGAGAATTAACTGGCACTAACCATGCGTTGACCTCATGCTGGGCATATTCCTTAATACCATCTATATCGGTACTGATTACCGGAACCCCGCAAGCCATCGCTTCCAGCGGCGGCAACCCGAACCCCTCCATCCGGGACGGAAATACAAACAGGTGTGCCGCCCGCATCTGTTTCACAAGTTCTCCATCATCCTCTGGAGCCGTGATCGTCACCGGAAATTGACAGGCATCGGTCAAAATCGGATCAGCGGTGATGGCGTTCAACCGGAAATCCTGGCGCTCCTGCCACAACAAGTTCAGCGCTTCCACCAATTCCCGCCATCCCTTAGCGACATGTTTTCGAGCCACTGTCGTTAGTTTATACGTTTTCGGTTGGCTTGTTTTCTGTTTGCCGGATTTGAATACTTCAGGATTTATCCCGGGATTGATGATGTGCTTTGGCTTCGGTCCAATCCGCGACACCTGATCCCTTGTCCATGCAGAATTGGTAACCATCACCAACGGCAGCCTGTAACTCAACCACACGGACATTTTATGCAATCCAATCTGCCACGAAGTTTTAACCAACGTCCGGTCGTCAAACAGGTGATAATCATCCGCCATGATAAAGTGAATCCCCCGCGTCGGACGCAGCCAAGTAGCAATCGTGTTCAGAAACGCCATATAAGGCATAGTACTCAACACCATATCAACAGCCGGAAGGTTCCTCAGTAACGCCGGACCGTTGAATAATATAGACTTTATAGGGTTATCGTAGTTACGACCACATTCAATGACTGACAAGGATTCCGGAATGTTCGTTCTGAAACGACCTTTGGGGACGAGAATGGTTACCTGATGTCCCCGTCGGACCAATTCCTCGCTCACTTCCCGGCATACCCGGTGCCCACCACCCCGTTTCAAGTCCTGCATCAGCCAGGCGATCCTCATGCCATCCACCCTTCTCGGCGATAATAGTCGTACAGCCGATTGGTCACCACATCAATATCATGTACCTGCTCCACCCACGCTCGTCCCTCATTGCCCTTCTGTTGGCGGTAATCCAGATCGTCGATCAATCGCTTGAGTGCAGCTTCCACGGTGTCCGGAGTGGCATAGATAAACGGATGTCCCGGAATTTTGTCCTCCATTTCGGGATGAATATTGGTCACGGTTGGGATCCCCATCGCCAACGTTTCCAAAGAACTCATGCCGTAACCCCACCCCCCCAAATTAGTCAACTGATCCACGGCGATATGGCAGCTCCGTTTCATTTCCAAGGCTTCATGATGGGGAACATTATGCATCAAAACCAGCTCTACAGGGTATTTCTTTTTCAGGTTCTCAACCGCCTGAATCACGTATTTGGTACCTTTGAATTCAGGAATCCGAGCCGCATGACAAATTCGCACCGGATCGCCATCCAGATCAACCGGTTGGAACTGCTTGGTTTCGATCGGCAGGTGCAGGTATTCCATCTTGGGGTGCATGGGAATCAGGTCCCACTCGCTGGTTAAATGCAAATCAGCCACTGCTTCCACCGCCGGGATCACACCCCGGTTGCGAATATCCGTGCCATGGTAAAAGCATATGAATTTCTTGCCCTGATTTTTCCACTCTCTAACCACACGACCGTCACGAAAAAACTCCAAGCCCTGTTCCAAATGGATAATATCGAACGTATCCAGACGGTGTTCCTTCACCGCGCGCATCACTCTCGGAGTGATTAGATTATCCCGCATCCGAAACAGGGCAGCTTCCAAAGCACCATTGGGTTTCCACACCGGCGGATACCCTTCCAGATTCCGTTGCATATCGACTCCACGAACCCCATGGAATAATTTCTTGAGCGCTACAAACAACCGGTTCCCGGGCATCAGCGGGATATTTAGACAGATATCTTCCGGGAAATTATAGCGGCTGTGGAACAAGGTTACGAACCGGCAGTCGTGCCCGTGGCGGCGGTGTGCTTCCTGGAACATGGTCAACGTTCCGGAGATGTGTTCGGGGGAAATGTAGAGAATGCGCATTCCGCTACCTCCCGCTCCCGGTTAATTTAGCCCACATTGTGTTCAACCTGTGGGATTCACTGGCGTCAAAGAACCGCACCGAATACAGCAATACCGGAAATACCAATAGCAACAAAACCGGCACCCACAGGGGCATTGACGGGAATATATAGAATATTCCGGTTAAAATGGCGGTGACTGCCACAATTTTGAAGATGCGGTTCCATTCGTAGGGAACCGGATAATGCCGGTGGATCATTACATAAAGCAGCACCGTCATCACCACCATGGACAATACGGTAGTCCAAGCCGCCCCAAACATGCCCCACACGGGGATCACCAGTAGGTTGCCGACGATATTGATCGCCGCAGCCACTCCGGTTATCAGCGGTAGATAGTGAGTCTTTTTCTTGATGTAGATTCCCACGGTGAAATTGGCATACACCCCATCGACCATGTGCGCTCCCAGGATGATGGGAAACACCGCCATGCCCGCCCAAAATCTGGGATCGATAATCGATCCGTTTAATATCGGTAGTTGAGCCCGGATAATGGGATTGATGAAGTATATCAATCCGAGAAACATGAAACAAGTCACTAATACATAGTATGTTAGAACTCTGGCGAACGTCCGCGGAGCATCGGGTTTTTTGGCGTGGTCCAGGAAGAAAGGCTGCCAGGCAAACCGGAAAGCGTTGGCGACAATCCCCATGAACAATCCCATTTTGTATCCGGTGCTGTACAAACCCACTTCCTCGGCGCCGGAAATGATTTCCAATATCTTGCGGTCGGACAATTCGATTATCATCACGAAAAACAAACTGGGGACATTAGGTAAGCCGAAGACGGCGAATTTCCGCAACATTTCCCAGGAAAATCCGAGTGCAAAATACCGTACGCTAACCAGAAAAACCAACACCATCGTGCTTAAAGATGCCCAGAAAGTCGCCCAGAAAATCCCCACGATTCCCCATTTCCATACCGCCACTAACAAGATATTCAACGCGATAGTAATCAGGACATTCAGCAGTTTCAACGCGGTGAAAAGCATGGCTTTCTGCTGCCCACGCAACACCAGAAACGGAAAAACCGCCACTGTATCAAAGAACAGAATCCCAGCACACAACTGGATTAGCTTAGATTTGAGGATGATGTCGCCGGGGTCTTGGAACACCAGCGACGCCAATGAGGTGGATGCGAAGAAGATCACCGCGGTGAAAAGCACAGAAGTGGATGTGATGGTTATAAACGTCCCGCCCATCATCTTCCGGCGGGCAGCGGGGTCATCCTCCATCACGTAATACCGCAGAAAGGAGATATCGAAGCCGTACACGTAGAAGACATGGACTACGGCGATGAAGATAAACAGCAGCGTGACTTCGCCGTATTCAGCCGGAGTAATCAGGTGGGTATAAAACGGCAGCAGCAGGAAGGAGATAATCCGAGTAGCCACGTGCCCGACACCGTAAATTAACGACTGAGTGGACAGTCGTTTTAACGGCTCGAACAACGAGGTTGATTCTGACGAAGCTGCTGTATTATCAGGTGTTGAAACCATAACTATAGAAAAACCAAATATGAAAATGCCGCCAGTCCCGGCAGCACCCACGGACCGATGTTGGGTGAGATCAAGCGCCGGGAGCCCAAGACCAGGATGATAGCAATCGGGGTGAATGCCGGAAACAACAACCGGGCTTCACATTGGTAATAATGTAAATTCAGCCAAACGAATGATGCAAATACCAGAACGAAGGTCAATAAGCTTATTCCGATAATTTTCGATTCCGGGACATATTGCGGAAATATGCGCTGCAGGTCGAGGCGGCGAATAATTTCCAACAGGCTTAGGACAAGGATTACCAGTACGGTCAATCCAATAATTACGAATACTACTGGTCGCCAACCTCCACCCCAGATATCATCGAAGGGGAACCAGAACGATCTTGACAGATAGATGCCGGTTGCCACGAAGCTCTGCACACCCTCAAACGATACTCCAGGCGCTCCGAATCCCACCGCCACCGGTAGGATTTCCCCCCAATGGATGCGGTTCCAGACTAACCACGGAATCCAGCAGACCAGTGGCACAACCAGTTCTAACACCGGGAATCTGGTGTTCCGCTGGGAACGTAATTTCATCAGCCAGGCAATCGGAAGCACCAGGATTATTGGTAGAAAAGAAAGCTTGGTCCATAGTCCCGCTGTAAGCAATACGATCAAAGCCACCCGTTCTCGGGCAGGAAGCTTGTCTCGGATCCCCCGCAATATCAGATAAAACACAGCAGCAGAAATCGCCCATAACAAAGCGTCATTGGTAACAATGGATGTAAAACGTACCTGGGACAGCAAGATGGCGCTGAATAATAATCCTGCGTTGCTTTCTGTGGGAGAACCGATAAGACGCAGGCTCAGCCAGATATAGTACAAGGCGATCAAGCCTAACAACACGCTCAAGAATCGCAGGAAAATCCCCGGCTCAGGCAATCGCAAAAGATTTCCCAACCGGATTATCGCCGATCCCAGCATATAGTACAATGGCGGTTGGAAATCCTCACCGGTACGCGCCACGATATTCCCCGGTTCGATGGGCAGCGGCTTACCCGGATCGACGCCCCTGCTGGGGTGATGACCCTGTTCCACCCAATACTGTACCACCGACCGGTGGGCTGGTTCATCGTTATATACCGAAAGTTTTCCGGTAACTTGATGCGGTTCCAGCGGTGCGGTTAATGCGAAATATAACCGGAGGACGGCTGCCAAAATTAACACAATCACCGTCATCCATTTTACGCTGTGTCGCAAGGTGTTATCCGGGAAAATTCTGGGTTATGTCGTGGAGAAATCCGGAATAATCATCCAATGGTGTCATCGCCAATATCACCTTCATGGCGGTAGGCGATTGGGACCTCTCGAAAGCCTCTATGGCGCTATCGAAGGGAAATACCGCCTCCACAATATCTTGAGTTTCGAAGGATGGATCGGACAGTAACTTCAATGCCGGACAAAACGGACCACATCTGGATCCCACCACCGTGATCTCGTTGATAACCAACGGCGCGGTATTCCAATCCAGGCTGCTGTGATAAGTGCTCTTGAGGACGATGATTCCCCGAGGGCACACCGCATTTATCGCCAGATGCCAGCCGTCGGGTGATCCGGAGGTTTCCACCACCAGATCGTATCCGGTTCCCGGGTTGTCCGGATGCTGGATGACCTGTGCCCCGCTTTTGCGGAACAGTTCCAACTTGGACGGCATCAAGCCCAACACTGTCAGGTCAATTCCCAATTGTATCAATACCCTGGCGATTAGTATCGCCAACTTGCCGTCACCAATTACCAACACCCGCCAGGCTGGGTCCACCGGAACCTGCTCCAGGATTTCCACCGCGGCTGCCAATGGTTCGGTGAACACCGCGCGGTTGTCAGGAATCGAATCGGGTACTACATGTAAGTTGCCCATTGGTAAAGTCAGGTACTCTGCGAAAGCGCCATCCTTCCCGGAAATCCCCAATACCGTGCGTTGGGGGCAGTGCCTGGAAAGCCCGCCTAAGCACCAATCGCATTCCCCACAGCCCAGGTTAATCTCCCCCACTACCCGTTTTCCAATCCAATCCTCGTGGTCGGAGGTTACAACCTCCCCCACGAACTCGTGACCGGGAATACCCCGGAAATCCATATAACCTTTGGTGATTTCAAAGTCGGTATTGCATATGCCGGCTACCCGTACCCGGATTAATGCTTCCTGGTTCTTGGGCGCCGGCACCGGTCGTTCGATTAGGCGAAGTTGTCCGTCGAATTCCAGTGCAAGCATGGTGTCGGGAATTGACAATATCCGAAGGTTACTCACCGGCTGTCCGTTTGGACATCAACAATTTAACTCCCAGCACAATCAGTATCAGGGGCCACCACTGAAGTATATCTCCCACTGTTCCCCAGGAAATATACCGGTAATTCCTTAACAGGAAAATCAACCCTAAAATGATAAGTATCCCCCCGGGAATCAAGACTCCCCAGTCTTGAGGACGCACCAGGAATATCATCACAAAACTAACCCCAATGATGATTAATATTAAGGGCCAGGTTTCTGATAACGGATCAATTACATCAAACTGATTCAGCAGAAAAATCAGCCCCAGTAGAAAAAGAAATGTCCCTGGGAATATACCTCCTTCGCTGCGTTTTATTAGGGCATACAGAAATAGTACTCCTCCCACGACTATCAACACCATCGCCCAATAGAACTCCCAATCCAACAGATACTGTAGGATGAAAAATAGCCCTAACACCACTAAAATCCACCCCATTTGCTTATGACCGGAATTAGACATAATAACCCTCAACCTTTTTAGGATTACATGGGGATATATCCTGCTGATCCATGTTATGGTATGGACAGCTTTCGCACTGTGCTTCATTCTGGGGCAGAGGATAATCCCTGGAAAATACCGATTGCGCTGCAGTAATAACCTCTTGTTTCACATGAGGATTTTCCGGCACTTCGATAATATCGCCGGTTTCGATTTCGACGATTATCACTCCGGGGGAAATCACACCCGGAAAAATGTTGGATTCCGCCGCCAGCCGGTAGAGATTCAACTGCCGGAAATATTGATCACGCAGCTCATCGCTCACTCGACCGGTCTTGTAATCCAACAACACCCATCCCTGATCATCACGGTGCAGCCGATCCACCACCCCGCGGAGCATCACGGTATGATCATTGCTAACTGGAAGGGACACTACCCAGGGAATCTCCGTTCGAATATCTTGGGATGTATCAAACCCGAGATGGTGATAATTCTTTATGATGCGCTCGAGCCGCACTCGTGCGGTAGCCATGTGGTAGCGGTGATCGCTGGACAGGTAGTCGTCAAGATGTGATCCACAATCAGAGTGGAACGGTAAATCAGCCAACAACTGATGGGCTACATTCCCGAAATCCACGCCTCCACCCATTTTATCTTCATCTTCTATCATATCCGAATCCAAATCCTCCATATGTTGCCCTACCAGCTCCCAGTATAACTTCCTTGGACACTCTCGATAAGTCTCCAGATTGCTAAAAGTCAGCAGCAATGTGTCATCAATATGGGTTGCCGCTTCCATCCTTCGCCGAAGCGACGTGGCGACCGGTCGAAGTTGCTCCACCCAGAAATTTTTGTCACCTGCCATCTTAGGTATAATTTCACTGGGTGTAATCTTTTCTTTATCACCAAGCTGCCAATCCACCTGCACATAAGATTTGTCCTTGAGCAATCCTTGTATTGTCTCGAACAGCTTGGGTGTTTTACCGCGAGATGGTGAGCAGGTAACGGTCAGTGTTTTCTTTGCCCGGGTCACAGTCACATATTGCAGGCGCACTTCCTCGGAATCGTGCTTGCAGTCAACCACGGTAGTCTTGAACTCCTGGAAACGTGATTCCTTTTTTTCCTTTTCGGTGTTCGCTTTCACCACCAACCCCAATCCGGAAAGCACTGGCTGCCCATCCACCACCTCGTCCAAATGCAGGTCCAGATCCACCATCTCAACATTTCTTGACGGATTGTCTCGAACGTCACACCAGAACACATGGTCGAATTCCAAACCCTTTGCCTTATGTACCGTCAAGAGCTGCACGCAGTTTTCGTTGTCGGTTTCCTCTTCTTCCTTGGTGGCATGGACAATTTGATGTTCCAATAGCCGTACGAAATATTCCAGAGGATCATCCACCACCGCCGGATTCCATGACATCGCCTGCCGCAGCAACTTGGTGCAATTATTGAGGATACGACTACCGGAAGTGGGATCCAAACATCCAGCCGCCAACACACCGGAATGTACCATCGCCTGATACAGCAGCTCTGGCAGCGACACCCTATTCGCCAGGGCTCCCACCTGCTGCAACCGGGATTTCAGGTCATCCACTACCCGTGTGAGGTCGGTCTGATCCTCAGAGTC
Source organism: uncultured bacterium (assembly GCA_965372135.1). GTDB lineage: Bacteria > Electryoneota > RPQS01 > CBDVBD01 > CBDVBD01 > CBDVBD01. The sequence continues at coordinate 48,996 of CBDVBD010000003.1, forward strand.
ATTATTGACCAGCACATCATGAAGTTCCTTGACGGTCAAGGACAGCGGGGGTCGTTCCAGGATGCGTGACAGCGACCCTACCTCATCTGTACTAGTCAGGAGCTTGAGTAACGCCAAGCCATCCTTGATCTCCGGACGTTGGTAGAAACTGCCACTGACGGACCTATGAGGAATATTGTACTTTTGAAGCTCACGATCGAAATAACCAATTGCGGTTCGCGCACGAAACAACAGGGCAATGGATTCCGGGGGTGTACCATCCGATAACAACGTCCGGATACGGGCAACCACAGCTTGTGCTTCCCCTTCCCGGGATTCGGCGGAGTGCAAAAAAATCACCGGCACTTCCGCCTTCCCCACTTTCGGATTCTCCAAAGCGATTTCTTTCCGTCGGTCCGTCCAATAGGAATCCATGCATATCAAGTCCGTCGCCAGATCCAACACCTCATTGGGACTGCGGAAATTCCCGTGTAGATATTCCGATGCCGCCTGGAACTGGCGAAACATGTCCGGTGACGTCCCCCGAAAACCGTATATCGACTGCTTGTCATCACCCACCATAGTGACATTGGTCTGACCGTGCTTAGCCAATAACTTCAGTATCTCGAATTGCGCCGGATTGGTGTCCTGAGTCTCATCCACCAGGATATGTCGGTAAGATTCCCGATAATACTTTGCTAATTCCTTATGATTGCACAACATCCGATGCACCCGAATCATGATATCCCCGAAATCCAGCAACTTCCGCTGCTGCAAGAATTCCTGGTAGTTCCGATACAAGACATCAATCAACGGAATGATTTCCCGAACCCGAGCGTTGTCCAATTCGGAACAATCACCGACATGGGCGTCATAAAGCTCCTGGAGTGAATCTTTGCAATGGTCTTCATCCACCAGCCAAAGCTTCAAACGTGGAATTACTTTAAGTCCGTCTAACAATATCCTGCGCAGCTCCACGGTTTTGACCGCTGATAGCGGAAGCTGGGATTGAAATCTCGGGTCGTGGTATAATCGGTGGATGATATCGGGCTGGAACAAATCCAGCTCGGTGTCTTCCATGATCCGCCATTGGTCATCGACGCCGGACTGGTGAGGATTCGTGGTCAGAAGCCGCCACCAGAAGGCATCGAAATTCCATATCTCCGCACGAGAGGCATTCTGTGGATCATCCAACTCTTCGAGAACCCGACTTCTTAATTCCGCGGCTGCCTTTCGGGTAAAGGTCAACGCCAGCACTTGTTCCGGAGCGAAATCGTGTTCCTGCAACAAATATAGATACCGCTGAATCAGAACGGTGGTTTTCCCGGTGCCAGCACCTGCGAAAATCTTCAACGGTCGATCCGGAGGAGCAGCAACTGCTCGAAGTTGTTCCTCGGTTAATTCAAATTTTTCGGGGTTTTCCGCAGTCTCAGCCATGTCTTCAATTCTTTACACTACTGACATTACGAAACTTACGTGCAGTGATGCTGCAGGATTATTCTTAGTTATCTATTATGAGGGGTATCGTCTGGCGTATTCGACTGCGCCAATGACGATAAGAATTCTTCCTTGGGTATATTGAAATACCCAAGGCGTAAGTGGGGAAATTCTTTGGGCAGGTCAATCATCATTTTTAATAATCCGACCCCCTGTTCGTCGGAATCCGGCATTTGACCCAGGTAATAATCAGGGTCGATGTTCAGGTTTTTCAACTGCAGCACATCAATCCGGGTTTCATCGATCAGCGCTGTCAAACCGTCTTTCTCAATCTGCTGATCGGTGATCCCAGGAAATACCAACAGGTTAATATGTACAAATAGCCCGCACTGTTTGGCACGGTGTATCGATTCGATCACGTCTTCGAATCGGTACCCGCTGGGTTGGTAATAAGCATTGTACCTGTCTTCCCGGATACTGTTCAACGAGATGCGTATACTGTCCAATCCGGCTTTACACGCCCGTTCCAGCGATTTTGGCATACTGCCGTTGGTGTTCAAGTGGATCGTTCCTCTGTCGGTGCGTTCCCGGATTTGACGGATGGATTGTTCCAGCAAGGGTGCTTCGGTCAACGGTTCCCCTTCACATCCCTGACCGAAGCTGATGATGGCTGCTTCCGCCGTCTCCAGATGCGGCACCGCCGCTTCCACAATTTCCTGCACCGTGGGTCGGAAATCGATCCGTTCGTGCGAACTTTGGCAGGAATCGATCGGCTGGTGCGACAAGCACCCCAAACAGCCGGCATTACATCCCTGTGATACCGGTATCCCAGCTTCCCAACGGTTCCAAAACAGATTCTTGGCAGCGAAACAATGGTATCCAGAAGCGCATTTGGCTAAATGTTGGTACAGCCGGTTCTCAGGGTAGGAATCCAATATTTCCTTAACCCGTGCCGGCAGTTCGGAATCATCGTACCGCGACGGATGCCACCGGGGATTATCTTCCACCAACACCGCGGAGGCTATGAAACCGTCATCCTGCCAACCTATGGCGCAGTACGCCCACATGGGCAGCCGTGCGCCTTTCTTGGGTGATGATGCCGCCGGGAGTAACAATCGCAGATAACCGGGCGGCAGGAATCCGGATACCGCCGTGGTTTCGATGGTGTAATCCCGGTATTTGAATTGGTTGAATTCCACCAACGCCTGCTGTTCCTCGTCCCAACCGACTGGAAAACGACCGGGCACCGTAAAGAGCTTGCTGTCCTCGGGCAGCGGAATCAATTCCGCCTGCTGTGGCATCACATAATCCCTGCCCGACCTGCCCACCATCAGCATTTGAGGGTGGTCGAAAATCTTTCCGCTCTCATTGGCAAACACCATTCGGGGTTGAGGAGGTGGGGATTTTGCGCTATGTTTTTTTGATTCTGACGTCACCTTGCCGTATAGTAAATCCTTCGCGATCAAAATGTTCCAATAGCGGAACCACGTATTTACGGGTGGATCGTAATAGTTGGCTGACTTCTCCCACCGTCACCTGGGGGTTGGATTGAAAATACGTGTCTAACTGGTCGCGGGCACTGATCAATTGATCCTGCAAAAATAACAAGTCCGTCCCAATCCGAACCACCTTACCCATGTTGATCATGATCGTCACCAGATCACGGACTTCATCCAACGGTTGATCCAGCTTATTTGCTATT
>CBDVBD010000004.1:0-48533 GCA_965372135.1 uncultured bacterium
TATCCCTCAAACGCTATTTCGATGTTAAAATTTTTTTATTTAGGGAAAGATATTTCCGGCTGTCTTGAGGGTAGGCAGCCGTTTTTTGTAAGAGTCGTCAGGATCACAGGAATCCTGACCTACTCAGAAAAGCGGTGAAAAGCGTTGACTTCAGGCTAAAATTTTATTAAATTTATAATTTGGTGAAAAGTAAAAAACAATCTCTGTCGGCAGCGGTGCTAACAACCGGGCTTTTCATTGCTTGCCTTATGATTCTATCATGTGCCAAGCAAGGATATCCGCCGGGTGGTCCGGAAGACCGCCGCGGTCCGACAATCCTTTCCACAGAACCATCACCGGATTCCACCGGTGTGGTTCCTCATGTCCGTCCCTATTTCCGTTTTGACGAACATGTAGATCGGGTTTCGGTGGAAATGGCAACGTTCGTTTCCCCACTCCCCGACGGCAAGATTCGGTTCAAATGGCGTGGGAAATCGGTACAGTTGGTTTTTCCGGAACCATTGCAACAGGATATGACCTATGTGATTACACTGGGCACCGGGATTCGGGACTTACGTGGGAATCCGCTGCCAATGACATACACATTGGCATTTTCCACCGGTGAAACCCTTAACAAAGCAGCCGTATCCGGTCGGATTTATGGGGAATCCGGTTTCACAGGAATTCAAATTTGGGCATACAGCTTGGATGTGGATCCCGATCCTGATCCTGCTATGAAGGGTCCGGATTACATCACCCAAGCTGACGAAACCGGATACTTTCTATTAAGCCATCTAAGGGAGGGAACCTACCGAATTTTCGCAGTGCAGGATCATCGGCGGAACCGCATTTGGGATCCTGATGCGGATCGCATCGGAATATCATTTATGGATGTCGAAACCTTTCAGGATGCGGTATCTTCCGGCGCGGATATGCGGATGAGTCTGCAGGATACAACAGGCGCTTGGATTCAATCGGTGCGAGTGCCGGACAGGAATCACCTGTTAGTCCGTTTTAGTGAACCGGTTCAAGCTTCGCCTTTAGCTCAAATTTCCATTCGGGACTCCGCTGACATATCTCTTGACGTGATTTCTTACTTTCCCGATCCCATAGACTCGGTATCCTGGAAGCTGATCACGGAAACACAGCATCCTGAACACCGGTATTTCCTGTGGGCTGACGGATTTGTTGACAACGTAGGGAATATGAATCTTCCGGATTCGATGATGTTTGAAGGCAGCGGACTGCCGGATACAGTGGGTCCGCATTTATTAGAGTACTCGCCGGAAAACCTGGAGCGGAATGTGCCGGATTTGCCGGTGGTTCGTGTGGTCTTCGACGAAGAAATTGCAGCGGATTCCGTTCCGGTACTTCTCTTTGGAACCCCTGATCTTCGTATCCCTTATGATTGGCAGATGGATGGGTCGATATTATACGTAATTCCCACCGATTCGATGGCGGAGATGGACAGCATCCAAGTCCATGTTGATTTGAACGCCATCGGTGATCGATTTGGAAACCAGGGAGCCGACAGCATCCTGACCTGGTCGTTTTCGATACTTCCTCGTGACACTTTAGGGGAAATCTTGGGCAGTATCAACGATCTTGATACAACTGTTGCTGGATTATTTGTATTGGAAGCGGAAAGATTGGATGGTTCCGATGATTGGCATGGGGTGTGGGAAGTTGATGCGACCGGGATATTCGATTTGGAATGGATGCTTCCCGGGCAATACCGACTGAAAGCGTTTCGCGATGAAGACCAATCAGGGGATTACAGTTACGGGTATCCGCACCCATTTTCACCGGCGGAACGCTTTGTTTTCTATCCTGATACCGTGACGGTTCGTTCCCGGTGGGAGACGGCTGGGATCGTCATCACCCTTCCGTTACGGCAACCTAAGATTTCGCAACCGGAACTTACAGATACCTTGAAGGTGACACCATGACTCATGGCGTAATTATGGCAGGCGGAATCGGCACTCGATTCTGGCCCTGCAGCCGCAAAGACACCCCGAAACAAGTACTTACCATTGGCGATAAGATACCGTTGATTTCAGCGACGGTGGCGCGTATTCAACAAATGATTCCCTTGGAAAACACCTGGATCGTCACCAATGCGGATCAGAAACCAGTGCTGCAGTCACATCTACTGGAAGTGGATGACGATCACTTTATCCTGGAACCCATGGGGAAAAATACAGCGCCCTGCATTGGGTTGGCGGCAGTTCACTTACGGCATGTGGATCCTGACGCGACCATGATTGTACTGCCGGCAGATCACCGAATCAAGGAGGGGAACAAGTTCCGCGAATGTTTACAGATAGCGGTGGATCAAGCTGTTGATAATAAATGTCTGGTCACAATCGGGATCTATCCCAGCCGTCCGGAAACCGGATACGGGTATATTCAATATGATCAGAAGACGAAATCCAAAGACAAGTTAGTCTATCCGGTAAAGACGTTTGCGGAAAAGCCAAATTTGAAAACAGCCGAGCTATTCCTAAAAAGCGGCGATTTCTTATGGAACAGCGGTATCTTCGTGTGGACGGTGGATACCATCCTGCAGGAAATCGAGGAACATTTACCCGAGTTACATGCGGGATTGATGGAAATCGATCGAGTCTGGGGTACTGATCTCTGTGCCGACGCGCTACAACAGGTGTACCGGTCGACCAAATCGATCTCTATCGACTACGGAGTGATGGAACACACGCATAATGTGAAGGTGGTCAGGGGAAAATTTTCCTGGAGTGACGTGGGAAGCTGGGAGGAAGTGTATCGGATATCTTCTAAGGACAAATCAGGAAATGCCGTTGAGGGTCAGACACTGATGGTGGACAGCGAAAATTGTTTAGTGCATTCACCGGACCATCTGACTGCGGTTTTGGGGGCAAAAAATTTGGTGGTGATCCACACACAGGAAGCCACCCTGATCTGTGATCGGGAAAAGGCGCAGGATGTTAAGAAGGTTGTGGAAATCTTACTGCGCCAAAAAGCGGAAAAGTACCTGTAATGAAAGCCAACCTTATACTCCAGGAATTGGAAACGTTAGCGGACCGGCTGGGGTGGGAAGTCCGCTATGAGCAGGGCGATTTTCAGAGTGGATTCTGCATTAAAGATGAGCAAAGGCTAATCATTATTCAAAAGAAATCAACCTCGACCGAACGAATGCGTCACATCGCTCACGTATTGGCTCAGGAAAACCTGGACGGAGTATTCCTATTGCCGCAAGTTCGAAAAATCGTGGATGACATACAAGATGGATATCATTAATATTCTTTCACAAGTATCCTTGTTTGAGGACTTGAAGGACGCGGAACTACAGGAGTTGGCGACTCGTTTCCATGAGAAACGGCATCGCAAAAAAAACTTGATTATCTTCGAAGATGATCAGGAAGCAAGCTTGTTCGTGATCGCATCGGGACGGGTCAAAATCTCGCGGATGTCTGATACCGGCAGTGAAGTGAACTTTGCGATTCTTGGCGAAGGTGACTTTTTTGGGGAATTGAGTGCGGTGGATGGGGAAGCTCGCAGCGCCGATGTAACCTCCATGGACGAGGTGGTACTTTATGCTATTCGGCGGGAAGATTTTCTGGAAGTATTGGAAAAAATGCCGGCAGTGTCCATGGCGATGATTCGGGAGCTTTCGCGGCGGCTTCGATTTTCCGACTGGCAGATTCAGAACCTGTCCACGCGGGATGCGGAAGGACGGATTGTGGCGGCATTGGTATATTTGGCACAGGAAACGGGCACCATCCGCCGCGGTGAAGTGACCATTACGCAACTCCCGGTGCAGAGGGAGCTGGCGAACATGTCAGGTACTTCACGAGAGACGGTGTCACGCACGTTGAAATTGCTCAAGGACAGAAAGGAATGCACCCGGAAGGGACGCACCTTGACCATCCATGACCTCGACAGCTTCAAACGAAAATATCTCGGGTAAAGTCGAGTCTCCCACCCGGAGACTGCTCCGATATTTCAAGCAGCACAAGGGGCGATTGGCTGCCAGTATTACGGCGACGTTCTTTATAGGGAATTGTGATACCCTGGTGCTTTTGGTGCTGGGAAGGTTGATCGATCTTTTCAGCCGAATCGAAGCATCGCTGCGCCAAACCGGGCAATTGGCGGTGGAATTCGAACAGACAATTAAGGGGATTACGCTGTACAACGTATCGGTGTCAACGGTGGGGCAGGCATTGACTTGGGTGTGGATTGCTTCGGGATTGGTGCTGGTTATCGTCGGGATCAAGGTGCTGTTCGTGTATGCCAAGGAATACCTGGTGGCGTCGGTGGCTCAGAAGGTGCTGATGACGATTCGCAATCAGTTGTTTCGCAAGCTCCTACGCCTGCCGATTGCCTTTTACGACAAGCGTCAAACCGGAGAAGTGCTGGCACGGGTGACCAACGACGTCACCAACCTCGACCAGTCGATTAATGCCTCGGTATGGGTGTTCCAGTCGTTGATCCTGTCGATGGTGTTTTTAGCGGCGATGATTATTATCAACTGGAAATTCACCCTGTTTATCGTGCTGATTTTCCCAATTTCCGGGGCGGTAATCCGGATTTTCGGACGTCGAATCAGGCATTTCAGCCGGAAAGTGGCGGAAAATATTGCGGATATTTCGGCGATTCTCAGCGAGAAGTTATCGGCGATCCGAATTGTGAAGGCTTTTTCCCGGGAAGATGTGGAAGTGGATCGGTTTGAGAACGTTACTCGTCAGACTTACAGCAATGCGATGAAATCGGTGCGCCAGGTGGCGATTATGAAGCCGATTAACGAGATCATCAGCGTGCTGGGAACGGTAATAGTGATAGCGTTTTGCGGATATCTGCTGGTTGGGGGATCCATGACAATCGGGGAATTGGCGGTGCTGGTGGGCTTAATCACCAGCGCATACAAGCCCATGAAAACACTGGGCGATGCCACCAATACGCTGCAACGGGCTTTGGCATCGGCGACTCGGATATTCGAATTCTTGGACGAGCCGGTTGAAGGTGCTGGGGAACCGGATGGCAAAATCATCACCATCACAAAGGGGGACATCGAATTTCAGGATGTGACATTTGCTTATCAGGCTGATAATCCAGTACTTAAGGATATCACAATAACGATTTCTTCCGGGGAAACGGTGGCGCTGGTGGGTCCGTCCGGGGCTGGTAAAACCACCTTGATGCACCTGATACCGCGGTTTTACGATGTAGAAGATGGAGTGATTACGATTGATGGCGAGAATATTCGGGGGCTGGATCGCAGTTCGCTGCGTCAGCAGATGGCGTTGGTTCCCCAGGAAGTGATCTTGTTCAGCGGGACGGTGGAATCCAATATCCGTTATGGGCGGTGGGAAGCCACTTTCGATGAAATCCAGGAAGCTGCGAAACAGGCGAACGCCCACGATTTTATCCAGGACATGCCGGAAAAATATCACACTCCAATTGGAGAACGAGGTGTGCAGCTTTCCGGGGGGCAACGCCAACGAATCGCCATCGCGCGGTCGATATTGGCGGATCCGAAAATCCTGTTGTTGGACGAGGCGACGTCATCGTTGGATACCGAATCAGAAATCCAAGTGCAGCGGGCGTTGGAAAATCTGATGAAGGGCAGGACATCGGTGGTGATTGCCCATCGTCTATCCACCGTGATGAATGCCAACCGAATTTTGGTGATGGATCACGGAAAGGTCGTGCAACAGGGCACACATCAGCAATTGTTGACTGAAGGCGGATTGTACCGGCGGTTGTATGAACTACAATTTCGCGATGCTGCGGAAAATGTGGAAACGCTGCCATCGTGAAGCGGGTTGAACTATTAGGGAAAAGACTGGTACGCGGGGGATTGCGATTGATGCTGCCAAGCAGGCAACGCGATTCTCAGGATGTGAATCCCGCCGATATCCGCAAAATCCTGGTGGTGCGGCAGGACAGCCGACTCGGAAACCTGGTACTGCAGATTCCTTTCTTAAAGGCACTGAAGCAAACTTTTCCTGCTGCTGAAGTTTCGGTTATTATCGGGGAGACATTTGCGGAATTATATCGGGAACTTCCGGAGATAACGGATCGGATACTATTTCCTCATAAGCAGTTAGCACGACACCCATGGCGCTGGATTAAATTGGTGCGGGATATGCGTAGGGGTGGTTGGGATCTCGCACTGGAATGCGGACATCCCCATGTGGTGTCGCTGAACAATGCGTCATTGGCATATCTATCGAAGGCTCCTTTTCGGATCGGATTTCGCCGGGGGGATGCGGATATCTTCCTCAATGTACTATTTGAGGCGGCAGAGCGGTCGCATTATGCCGGTGTATTGAAATCACTGGTTGGGTATTGGAGTAGTGGGGAACGCGTGTATCCAATGTCGCTGCCGTTGCCCAAAAGGTACCGTGACGAATGGCGGCGGTTGTGGGAAAAGGTGGATTTGGATTCGGAAGCCAAAGTGGCGTTGATTTGGTCGGGAGGAAGGTACAGCAAGCGGTGGCAGCAGGATCTGCCAATTACCATCGCCGAAAGGATTGCCAAGAATTTGGGTCCTCCCTGGACACCGGTGATCGGCTTGGGACCTGGGGAAAGCGACTTGGAGAAGGTATTTGAGGGGTATCCGGGAATAAGGACAATCCGATTTGACGGACCGGTACAGGAATTGTGGGCGTTCCTTAACCGGTGTTGGGTGATGATTTCCGGGGACACCGGTCCATCGCACTTAGCGGCGGCATTGGGAATTCCTACTTACGGGATATTCCAGGTCGATAATGTATGGGAATACGGACACGACGACGGGGAATATCACCGGGCGGTTTTCATGGGGGATAAGGATCCCATTCCCGATTTGATGGCATTTCTAACGGCACTGCCGGAAACAATATGTCCAAGATCGACGATCTGCTATTAAAGTTTGACCAGGGGGATCGGCGGGCGCTAGCTCGAGTCATCTCTCTAGTTGAGAACCGGCACCAGGAACTGCCGTACATCTTGGACTACGTATATCCAAAGGTGGGTACGGCGTATCGTGTGGGGATTACCGGTCCCCCGGGATCCGGGAAATCAACTATCGTCAACGAAGTGGTATCCCGGTATCGGAAATCCGATCTCACGGTGGGAGTGATTGCGGTGGATCCCACCAGCCCGTTTTCCGGTGGGGCGCTGTTGGGTGATCGGGTGCGGATGAGCGAGATCGGGCTGGATGAAGGCGTATTTATTCGTTCGTTAGCCACTCGGGGATCGATGGGGGGATTATCCCGGGCAGCGGGGGACGTTGCGGATGTGCTGGATGCGTTCGGGAAGGACTTGATCATATTCGAGACGGTGGGGGTGGGGCAATCGGAACTGGAAATTGTGCAGTACGCCGACACCACGGTGGTGGTGCTGGTCCCGGAATCGGGGGACGGGATTCAGGCAATGAAAGCCGGGTTGATGGAGATTGCCGACTTCTACGTGCTGAACAAAGCCGACCATCCGGGAGCGGATCGGTCGATGATGGAAATCGAAGCCGTATTGGAGCTGAAAAGCGATGAGCGGTCATGGAATCCGGACATTGTGAAGGCGATCGCGGTGGACGGCACCGGCATCGATGATATTATTGCCCGAACCGCTGATCATCGCAAATACTTAGAGCAATCGGGGGAATTGGCTGCGCAGCGGCGCCAGAAATTGATGGGGAAATACCGCCGCGTAGTGGAGGATGCAGTGCTAGAGGCTTTTTGGACCGCTGACCGCATGGAACAGTTCGAAGCGGGTTTCAATCAGCAGCTTCCCCCCTATCGCATTTCTCAACGCCTGATTAAGAGCGTGATCCGGGAAGCAAAATCCAACACTAACAGGAAAAAAACCAATAATCAAAACCATGATTAAAGAAACCTCAAGCCCAACAAGTAATTCAGCGTCAATTATGCAATACGATACTTTCCACCGAGTTGTCCGGTTAGCTGCCGTATTGATTTTCGTACTGGGAAGCCTGGTATGGGCGCAGCCGGATGACGTGTTTTTGGAAATATCGCCGTCATGGCAATCCACTGATATCGAAGGACGGCAGCGGTTGGCAGCGGGAGATTTGAACGGCGATGAGTTTCCCGATATATATTCCGCCTGCCGGGCAGTGTCCGGTCTCGAAGGGCGAGACCGGATATATTTCAATGATAATGGAGTGTTGCAGCAACTTCCCACCTGGACACAATCTCCAGTCACAACATCGATAAGTGTAGCGTTGGCGGATATGGATTTGGATCGGGATTTGGATGTGGCGATTGCCGATATGGTTGGAGGTGCAATTTACGTAAACAATTACGGCAGCCTGGAATTGTATCCTTCCTGGCAAAGTTCCCATTCCGGCAGCACTATGGATGTGGATTGGGCGTGGGTGACTTTCGATCCGTATCCGGAGTTAGTATGTATCAATGATAATCCCGCCTCGCAGAATATCCCAAGCGCATTGCACATTAATACTATCGGCACAATGAGTCTGTTACCCGATTGGACCAATGAGGTTGAGCGGGATTTCTGTTCCGCCTGGGGTGACATCGACAATGACGGCGACCCGGATTTGTGTGTCGGTGTGTTCCAGGGTCGGAATCATATTTATCGCACTAACAACGGGGAACTGGAAACCTGGGCGCATTGGTCGTCATTCTTGAGTGATGGTACCCAGGACATTGCATTAGCGGATATCAACGCCGACGGATGGCTGGACGTGGTGGAAGCGGGCTGGGATACCCCGAATCGAGTGTATTTCAATCAAGGGAATGGGGAATTTGAGACGTCGCCCTCGTGGTCTTCCACCGTGGTTACCAATACTTGGCAGATGGCGGTGGGCGATATTAATAACGATGGGTACATCGATCTGGCTTGCGGGACAATGGATGATCAGGACACAGATATGATATTTGAAAACTCTTCATCTGGGCTGAATCCGGTGCCCACTTGGACTTCTGCTCTATTAACGAGTACTGTCGGTATGGTAATGGTGGATTTGGATATGGATAACGACTTGGATTTGGTCACCGCCAGCGCCGAATCATCCTTGTTTGTTTACGATAACTTAATCCAGACACCAAACACCCCACCTCTGCCGCCAACCGGATTGGCGGCAGAGGTGGTCGATTCCAGTGTAACACTGTCCTGGAACGATGCAATCGATGCAGAAACACCGGTCTTGTTATTGACCTATAATCTGCGCGTAGGTACCTCTACCATGCGCACCGATATCGTCTATGCGCAACTGGGACCGGACTATACCAATCCGTCTTTCGGAAATATGTGGCATGTGCTGACCAAAACACTGGAAGACCTGAACGTGGGAACATATTACTGGAGCGTGCAGACGGTGGATGTGGGATACTCAAGGTCGGAATGGGCGACCGAACAAAGCTTCGAAATCGAGCCTTCATCAATCACAGAATCACCCACCGTAGTTCCGCAAGAATTTGGATTGCAGTCGGTATATCCCAATCCCTTTAACCCGGCAACAACCTTGTCATTTAACGTTCCACACACCACTTCGGGCAGATTAGCAGTCTTCAATACTTCAGGACAAGTGGTGACTGTGATTTCGGAAGGGAATTTCCAGGCGGGCAAACATCAACTCTCATGGGATGGGTATGACCAGTACGGAAACGCTGTTTCCAGCGGTATTTATCTTTTCGTGTTGCATACCAAATCAGGCAGTTCCATCACAAAAGGGATTTTACTACGCTAACGAAAACAAACGACTACAATACTAAAATCACCTACAGTGAGGAACGCATCATGTCGAAAATACAAAAATGGATGCTCAGTCTTGGAATCGTGCTGATTTTCATCTTCGGAGTGTGGATGGGAAGTCATTTTGTTGCTGCACCGATTCTCATCCCTACCGTAGAAGCACAAGGGATTCAGGTGAATCTTCAGCATCCGGATCAAGCATTAGCCGCTGTTTTTACGGTGAGTCAAGATGGGAGCGTATTTTACTGGTGGCGGGTGCAAAACAACGGTTTAGGTAAAGTTACAACTTTCAATTCCAATGACGGGCAGGTAAAAGTCCAAGATTTTCGCTTAGGTACCGAATAATCCGCAATCACCGATCAGTCTATATCGGGTACAAAAAGCTAAATATGGAGTGTGCATGAGCAACGATCCGAAGCACATAAAACAAGCATATGAACAATGGGCAAAGAACTACCAAGACAATGCCAAAGAGCGGAAGGCAAAGTTCATAACTACATCATCGGTGCCGGTGGATCCCTTGGCGACGCCGGCGACTTTGGACGGTTTCGACTACATGAAAGACCTGGGAATGCCCGGGAAATATCCCTATACCCGCGGTGTACATTCCAGTATGTATCGTGGTAGGCTGTGGACCATGCGGATGTTTTCCGGATTCGCCACTCCGGAGGATACCAACAAGCGGTATCATTTCCTGTGGAATAAGGGTCAGACCGGATTTTCCGTAGCGTTCGATTTGCCCACGTTGATGGGGCGGGACAGTGATGATCCTTTTTCGCTTGGGGAAGTGGGGAAATGCGGGGTTGCGGTGTGTTCACTGCGGGATATGGAAGTATTATTCGACGGCATTCCCACCGGTGAGGTATCCACCTCCATGACTATCAATTCCCCGGCGGCGATCCTGTGGGCGTTCTACATTGCTGCTGCGGAAAAACAGGGATTTAAACGGGAGCAGCTCCGGGGGACGATCCAGAACGATATCCTAAAAGAGTATATTGCGCAGAAGGAATTCATTTTCCCCCCGCAGCCTTCGATGAAGCTGGTGGTGGATACCATTGAATTCGGCACCAATGAAATGCCGTTGTGGAACACAATCTCCATATCCGGATACCACATCCGGGAGGCTGGTTCGACCGCGGTGCAGGAGTTGGCGTTCACCTTGATGGATGGCTTCACATACGTGGAAGCGGCTCAGGAACGGGGGTTGGATGTGGATGACTTTGCCCCCCGGTTGTCGCACTTTTTCAATTCACATCAGGATTTTTTCGAGGAGATTGCCAAGTTCCGAGCCGCTCGGAGGATCGTAGCGAAGAAAATGCGGTACAAGTATGGTGCGAAAGATCCTAAGTCGTGGATGTGCCGGTTCCATACCCAGACTGCCGGCTGCAGTTTGACCGCGCAACAGCCGGAAAATAATCTGACGCGTACCGCCTTCCAAGCATTGGCGGGAGTACTGGGCGGCACGCAATCCTTGCACACCAATTCGATGGATGAAACGTTGGCGTTGCCTTCGGAGAAGGCGGCGAAACTGGCACTGCGCACCCAGCAAATTCTGGCAGAGGAGATCGGTGTGGCGAATGTGATCGATCCGTTAGCGGGCAGTTATTTTGTGGAGGACTTCACCAACCGGATGGAACAGGGCGCCGAGGAATATTTTCAGACTATCGAATCCATGGGCGGGATGATTGCCGCGATTGAAAAGGGATTCCCGCAGCGGGAAATCGCTAAAGCAGCCTACGTTTATCAGAAGGAAATCGAAAAGAAGGAGCGCATCATCGTTGGGCTCAATGACTATGTCGATGAGGAAGAGGTAGTGGAGATTCCGATCTTGAAAATCGAGCCCAGGATTGAAGTAGATCAGAAAAATAATCTGGCGGAAGTCCGCCGGAAACGCGTTGATAGGCGAGTGCAGGAGACATTGGACAACTTAAGGGAAGCGGTGCAAAAAGACCTCAACACCATGCCGTTCTTTGTCGATTGCGCTCACGCTTATGTCACATTGGGGGAAATGGTGCAGGTGCTTAGGGAAGAGTATGGCGAATACACAGAGCCAAGCATTTTCTAATAGGAAACTAAAAAACGAAATTATGAAAAAGACTGATACATAAGGGTAATGTATGGATAAGACAATCAGAGTTTTAGTGGCGAAGCCTGGGTTGGACGGACATGATCGGGGCGCCAAAGTAATCGCATCGGCATTTCGGGACGCCGGAATGGAGGTGATATACACCGGCTTGCGGCAAACCCCGGAATTGATCGTGGAAGCGGCGCTGCAGGAAGATGTGGACGTCATTGCGGTATCCATACTATCCGGTGCGCATATGACGGTGTTCCCCAAGATATTGGAATTGATGAAGGAAAAGGGGTTGGATAATGTGCTCTTGACCGGCGGGGGAATTATTCCCCAAGAGGAAATGAATCAGTTGAAATCTCTGGGTGCCGGGAAACTGTTCGGTCCTGGAACTCCAACATCCGAACCAATTGATTATATTAAAGACTGGGTGTCTGCTCGGGATACAGAAGAATAGATTTATTTTAAGATGCGGGTAGTAAATCGGTGGTTCGGGATTTTTTGTTTGGAAATCGGGCAATAATGTATTATATTTAGTGTTTACAGATAAGCATTTGAATTCGACGTTCCAGCCTATTTCGATGGAGGTGTAGTGTCCGGTCATTCTAAATGGGCGACCATCCGCCGGAAAAAAGAAAAGGTGGATGCACAGCGAGGGAAGGTATTTTCTCGCTTGATTCGCGAATTGCAGGTTTCGGCACGTCAAGGTGGAAGTGATGAAACGTCCAACGCTCGCCTTCGGTCAACCATTGCTGCAGCAAGAGCAGCCAATATGCCATCTGCCAATATCGAGAAAGCTATCAAACGCGGTACCGGAGAATTGCCCGGCGTAACGTACGAGCAAATTAGCTATGAAGGATACGGACCCGGCGGGGTGGCGCTGCTGATTGAAGTAATGACGGACAACCGTAACCGCACCGTTGCCGAAATCCGACACATGTTGTCCAAGCGTAACGGGTCGTTGGGAGCAACCGGTTCCGTCAATTGGATGTTCGATCGCAAGGGGATGATCGTCGTTAGTAAAGACGATGTGGATGAGGATGAGCTGATGATGGAGGCGTTGGAAGCGGGTGCGGACGACATCATAGCCGAAGAAGGGGAATTCATTATATACACCGTTCCGGAAAATTTGGTCACGGTTCAGGAAGCGCTAACTGATACCTACCAAATCCTATCCGCCGAGAATACCATGATTCCCCAAAGCAACGTATGGGTGGAAGGCAACGATGCTACCACACTTTTAAGATTGCTTGGTGATTTGGATGACCACGACGATGTGCAGAATGTCTATGCCAATTTTGACATGGATGACGAACTCATGGAGCAGGCGGAATAGCAATTGAAACCAACCTGTATTTTGGGTATAGATCCGGGTACCACTGCAATGGGATGGGGGGTAATTTCTTCGGACGGACGCACCAATCATCTGGTGGAATACGGGGTAATTCGTGCCGGCTCGAAACTACCTCTCGCTGAAAGACTGTCGATACTCTTCCACGAATTGCAGGAAATCATCCGCCGATTCAAGCCGGATATGATGGCGGTGGAAGAAGTATTCGTGGGCAAAAACCCCAGATCCGCTTTGTGGGTCGGGCATGCCAGAGCCATTGCATTGTTGACCGGAGCCGAGTGCCGGATACCGGTGTCAGAATATGCCACGCGAGATGTAAAACTATCGGTGGTTGGCAACGGCGCAGCGTCGAAACAGCAGGTGGAATTCATGGTGGGTACTATCCTAAGCATCGAGGGGTCCATCCCTCACGATGCTTCCGATGCACTGGCGGTAGCGCTGTGTCACGCCGCACGTTTCCCCAAATTAGAAACCGAGTCCGGGATCGATGATTGAATTCCTAGAAGGCACATTGGTAGAGCTTCACCCCTCTTATGCGGTAGTAATGAGCGGCGGTGTGGCGTTTCGATTGAATATTTCCGTTTCGTCGTACTCGGAATTGGAAGCACCCGGCAAACAGACTCGTTTGTTGACACACCTGTATTTCCGGGACAGCGAACTGGAGTTGTACGGATTCTTCACCGAGCTGGAGCGAGCCATATTCCGGCAGCTTATCAGCGTGACCGGAATCGGTCCCAAATCCGCCATGGGAATCTTGTCAGCAGTACAGCCTTCCGAACTTCACCGGGCGATCGTGATGCAAGATCTGGATCGATTGATCGCAGTTCCGGGGGTGGGTCGCAAGACTGCGCAGCGTCTGATGGTGGAATTAAAGGATAAGCTGGAAGCAATTATCCCCGCAGAAGTGGTGTTGGGATTTCCTTCGGACGGTGCCTTATTCATGCAAGCGGTGGATGCCCTGATTGCGCTGGGTTATCCCAAACACCACGCCGAAAAAGCGGTCAGAAACAGTCTTGACGACCGTACTGATATACCGTTGGAAGATGTAATCCGGCAGGCTTTACAGAAAATTTAACAACTGATAAATACCATTTAACTGATGATAGATCCCCAGCCACGCGTCACATCACCTGTACCGATACCTGAAGAAAAGGAATTCGACCGCAGTCTGCGACCGAATAATTTTCAGGAATTCGTAGGGCAGGATCATGTGGTGGAAAACCTGCAAATCACGATCCAGGCGGCATTGGAACGGAAAGAGGCGCTGGATCATTGCCTGCTCTACGGTCCGCCGGGATTGGGGAAAACATCGCTCGCGCACGTCATCGCGAACCAGATGGGGGTGGATATCCGGGTAACCACTGGTCCCGCCTTGGAAAAGCCGGGGGATTTGGCAGGGCTTCTGACTAACCTCAAAGAGCACGATATCCTTTTCATCGACGAAGTACATCGGCTGTCAAAGGTAGTTGAGGAATACTTGTACCCCGCTATGGAGGATTACAAGCTGGATATCGTCATCGACCGGGGACCTCAAGCGCGCACGGTACAGCTTCGACTGCCGCATTACACTATGATTGCCGCCACCACTCGAGCGGGAATGTTGACCTCGCCGCTTCGATCGCGATTCGGGATCGTACACCGGCTCGATTTCTACACCCCGGAACAGTTGGAAATGATCATCATCCGATCCGCCAAGATACTACAGGTGGAAATCAAACCAGAGGGGAGTCAAATCATCTCGGCAAGATCCCGGGGAACGCCGAGGATAGCCAACCGGTTGCTGCGCCGGGTTCGGGATTATGCGCAAGTACGGGGTGACGGTATTATCACCGGAGACATCACCGAGCAGGGACTGGAAATGCTGCGGATTGACGCCCAGGGCTTTGACGAAATGGACAAGCGGCTCCTTAGTACACTGGTTCAGAAGTTCAGCGGTGGTCCGGTAGGACTTCGTACGCTGTCAGTAGCTTTAGGTGAGGCTGAAGACACTATTGAAGAAATATATGAGCCGTATTTGATCCAGGAAGGATACCTGGCTCGTACCCCACGGGGCAGGCAAGCAACCCCCAGAGCATTTGACCTGGTGGGTAAAGTCGAAAAGGAAAGTACTCGACCAAAACTTTTTTAATATCAAGGGTATACATACTCGATGGTGTGATAAGAATAACCTTTGCTCCATCAAGGAAGGAACAGGGGATGAAACTTTCAGATTTCAAATATAACCTGCCGGAACGATTGATTGCGCAGGAACCAAATGAACCGAGAGATAGTTCACGGATGCTGGTGTTGGACCGGGAAAAGGGCAAATATGAGGATAAGTTGTTCAGCGATTTCCCGGACTATATTAACGCCAAAGATGCGCTTGTCATCAACATCACCAAGGTGTTTCCCGCCAAGCTGAAAGGATACAAGGAAAAGACGGACGCTGACATTGAGGTGTTCCTACTTCGGCAACTGAACGAGTCCCTGTGGGAAGTGATGGTCAAACCGGCGCGGAAGGTTCGTACCGGAAATACTATCACCGTGGCGGACAATGTCACCTGCGAGGTAATCGATAACACCACATCGGGAGGGCGAGTGGTGCGGTTTAATTACGAAGGTGATTTCGAAAAAATCATCGATCGTTATGGTCAGCCTCCCCTTCCACCCTACATCAAGCGGGAACCGACTCCACAGGACCGGGAACGCTATCAGACTGTATTTGCGGAAGTTACTGGCGCTGTTGCCGCACCAACTGCCGGACTGCACTTTACTGAAAGAATGATAAAGAAGTTGAAAGCCAAGGGTGTATTGATTGTGCCGATTGTGCTACATGTAGGATTGGGAACATTTCGTCCCGTCACCGTGGAAGACCTGTCCCGCCACCGGATGGATTCGGAATATTTCGATGTGTCTGAAGACTCCACCAAACAATTGAACAATGTGATCGACAGAGGCGGTCGAGTGTTCGCCGTGGGTACCACCACCACCCGGACATTGGAAACTGCCGCAACTTTCAATGGGGGTATCAAAGTATGCAATGGCTGGACGGATAAGTTTATTTACCCACCCTATCAATTCAAGGTGGTTAATCACCTGTTAACCAACTTTCACCTACCGAACTCCACCTTGCTGATGTTAGTATGCGCTTTTGCGGATCGCGATATAGTGATGAAGGCTTATCGGTATGCCATTCGCAATAAGTATCGTTTCTTTTCCTTCGGCGATTCCATGTTGGTCCTTTGAGCGTCTGATGGCAGACCACTTAAGGGGCTTTGCAGCTCGCCAGCAGCACTTACCGAATATAAATCCCACTGCGGTGATTATTGTTGCCGCAGGTCAAGGAACCCGTCTGGGCGGCGACGTGGCTAAATCCATGCGACTGCTGGGCGATAAACCCCTATTTGCCCATACCATGGGGGTATTCGAACAAATACCGGCAGTGCAAGAGCTGATCCTGGTCGCCCCTCCGGATGATATCGATCTGGCAAACGATTGGGTACGTAAACTTAAATTCACAAAAACCTCCGCCGTCGTTCCAGGTGGATTGGAACGGGGTGATTCGGTACTAAATGGATTAAAGGTCGTGTCACCTGATATTCAGTGGATTGCCATCCACGACGGTGCTCGACCTTTTGTTACACCTGAACTGTTTAACCGTGTCTTGAAGGCAGCAGCGATCCAAGGCGCCGCCATCCCAGGTGTCGCTTTGGCAGATACCATCAAGGAAATCGCCAGTAATCAAATTGTGCGTACCATATCGAGAGATCAACTGCGAGGTGCTCAGACACCGCAGATTTTCGACCATCATCGACTGAAAAACGCATATCGCAAGGCAGAGGATAAGGGAATCTCTGCCACTGATGATGCGGAGATCGTGCGGCGATGCACCGATGGGCAGGTGGTGGTGGTTGACGGGGATGCCGACAATTTCAAAATCACCACACCCGGGGATTGGCAGCGGGCTTTGGATTTCATGATGCGTAAGATGGGCGAAGCTCAATAGAATCCGTCGCAAGGGTGATTTCATTGGGAGCGTCTAATGGGAGGATATCTAAATGGCACGAATTGGAATGGGATTTGATGCGCATCAATTAACTCCGGATCGAAAACTGGTTTTGGGTGGTGTGGAAATCCCATACCCATACGGATTATCCGGGCACAGCGATGCCGATGTGCTTACGCATGCCATCATCGATGCATTGTTAGGAGCCGTCGGACTGGGCGATATTGGGCAGCACTTTCCGGAGTCCGACCCTATTTTCAAAGGCATTTCCAGCTTGGTCTTACTGGCTCGAACAGGCAAAATGCTAACACAAAAGGGTCATCAAATTGCCAACATCGATTCCACCTTGATCATGGAATCTCCGAAAATGGCGCCCTATGTGACCCAGTGTCGCAGGAACATTGCATCGGCGTTGGAAATCGACATCGAGCAAATTTCCGTGAAAGCCACCACCACCGAAGGAATGGGATTCACCGGTCGAAAAGAAGGTATTGCCGCCATGGCTGTTGCGCTGATCGACCACCCCGATAAAAAATAATCTTAATGATGAATGCAGCAATTACAATTAAATTAAGAGGAGCAACTTGAACGGGATCCTGGAACTGATTACTAACATGGATCCCGTATGGATCTACTTTTTCATAATACTGATTACCTTAGGGGAAAACCTCTTTCCGCCGTTCCCTGGTGATGTTATCCTATTGTTCTGTGGCTACTTATCCGGCATAGGAAGAGCAAACTGGGTCGCATTATTGGTATTTGCCTATTTGGGTTCGATTGTTGGTTTCATGCTTCTCCACGTGATAGGCAGGGCATTGGATCAACACCTGATCCAATCCAGGAAATGGCGCTGGCTCCCATACAAATCGATTGAGACCGTCGATCGAATGTTCGATCGCTGGGGACCCTTCATCATTGTCTTCAACAGATTTCTGATGGGGGTACGTTCCGCAATTGCCGTGTTTTCGGGATTGGCAAGAGTCAAGCCGGGTGTCGCATTCCTATGTGCATCGATCAGCGTGGCAACCTGGAACGCGATGCTGGTATTATCCGGGAAGTGGCTGGGAGAAAATTGGCAGGCGGTACAACAAGTGTTACAACAATATCAAAGAGCATTGATTGTACTATTTGTTATTATTGTGGTAGTACTCTTGGGACGTGCTTTGATTATGAAACTTATAACCTCACGAGCGTAGGTTTCAAAATATATGACGCCAGAATTATCCAAACCTTGTCGAGCACGCTTTGCACCCAGTCCCACCGGCTCGTTGCACTTAGGCGGGCTGCGAACCGCCTTATTCGACGTCCTACTGGCACGTAAGACCGGCGGCAAAGCCATACTGCGCATTGAAGATACCGACCAGGAACGTTACGTTCCCGGTGCGGAAGACCAGATGCTTGCCGATTTGGAATGGGCGGGACTGGATTTCGACGAAAGCCCGTGGGTTGGCGGTGATTTCGGTCCTTACCGGCAGTCGGAACGGTTGGCGATCTACCGAAAGTATGTGCAGCAGCTATTGGACACCGGTCATGCCTACCGATGTTTCTGCACCCGGGATGAAATAGACCGCATCCGTGAAGAACAAGCGGCTCAGGGAAAACTTCCGAAATACGATGGACGGTGCTGGCACTTGAGTCCGGAGCAGGTTCTCGCAAAGATGAACTCTGGGATTGAACATGTGGTGCGCCAAAAAATCCCGGATAACTGTACCGTGGGATTTCACGATTTGATTCGTGGAGACATCCAATTTGAATCGGACATGCTGGACGACCAGGTGCTGTTGAAATCCGACGGATTCCCCACCTATCATTTAGCGCACGTGGTGGACGATCACCTGATGGAAATTACGCACGTATTGCGGGGGGAGGAGTGGATTACGTCCGCCCCGAAGCACTTATTGCTATTCGAAGCGCTGGGGTGGGATCCACCTTTTTATGCTCACCTGCCCTTGATTCTGGATAGTGAACGTAAAAAATTAAGCAAGCGGGCTGGGGACATGTCGGCATTTGTGGAATCATTTCGTAGTAATGGATTTATTCCCGAAGGTGTGATTAATTATTTGGCACTCTTGGGGTGGCATCCGGAAGACGACCGCGAAATCTTCACCTTCGATGAACTTGTGGAACAGTTTGATCTCGATAGGGTTAGCAAAGCGGGGGCGGTGTTCGATGCTGATAAATTGGTTTATATTAACAGGGTGCATCTGCGGCAGCTTGCCGCCGAGGATCTAACACAAAGAAGCTATGAATATTCCGACGATTCCGTTTGGCAGGACTTATCAAAAGAGAAACGAATTGACCTGATCGCAATCGTTCAAGACAAGGCAAACACATTAATGGACATTCCGGATTTAGTAGCCCCTATAATTGATGAACCTAAACCGGAAGGGGAAGCACGGGAAATTTTGGAACAAGAGGGTACTGGTGATTTATTAACATCAACTGCCAACAACTGGTCTAACGTGGTTGGTTTTGGAGATGATGTGTTCAAGGAGGGTATAAAGCAGGCAGGAGAACAGTGGTCGCGGAAAGGTAGTGAATTGTGGATGCCGGTACGCGTAGCGCTTACCGGACAAACCCACGGTCCGGAATTGCACCGGATAGCGGTTTTTCTGGGTAAGGATACTTGCATGAAACGCTTGAAATCCGCAGCAAAAATCTCGAAAAAGGAATCCGATTAACTGAAACGGAGTGCGTGTGTTCCGATTTGGAACAGCTTGGAGTCTGCCGTTAGTCTATGCGGTATTATTGATACTTTCCGGAGTCGGTCCTGGCATGTCTTCGGCAATGCAGGGATGGGTGGATCTGGCAGGGCTGGCATCGGTGTGTCTGATTGTACCGTGGTTCATGCAATTACCTTTCTTCATTCGACGGGAACATTGGCTGATTCTGATCGGAATCATCGGTCTCATATTCTTACAGATGGTCTTCCCGGGGCAGGAGCTATCCACCTCTCCCGACTTCCTTCGTCATTTACTCCTCTTCCTGTATGCGCTTTGCTTAGGACTGATTATTTGGGCGGTGTTTTGGGCGGCAGCACGGGGACGGTCCGGTCTGTGGTGGTTACGAACGATTTTTATCTGTGGTGTGTTTCTTTTGATGGTACTCTTCCATACCGCACTGGTAATATGGCTCCTATTTTCCATTCTTGCAGTCATCATCTTACTCAGATTTCGACCGTTAAAGCGCCTGGCACCGTGGAAATTGTCTTTGATGTTGTTCGTGGCGTTCATCCTCTTCCTCGCGCTGTTCCCAGGTTCTCCTTGGCGAATAAATCAAATGATTCCCTATGCTGAAGACATATTTGGGGTGATTACCCACTTAACCATCATCACAAATATACTAACATGCGCCAAAAGCTTCGTCGCCATAGTAGCACTGCTGCTTGGGCTGAGAATTATCCTGCATGGTGTGTTGGGAATCTACTCGCAGAACATCAAGGTACGCACTAAATTGACATTGACAGTATTATTTTCCAGCATCATTCCTGGACTGATGATACTGATTCTTGTTGTACTTGGAGTAGCGATAATTTCCGGCGGATATTGCGCTTCGTTGGTTAAATCCGCAGTGGAGGAACAAGGTGAAGCACTCGGCAAATGGCTTAATGCGCTTGATGACCCAACGCAATTAGCCCCAGCAGATGCGCCCATAGGAACCGGGTTTTTGAAAAATGTGTATGTAGATATCTACCACATCATCGAGAAAAAGGAAAATGGTGTTTCCCTGCGGCACATAGAGGGGAAATCGCTGCCGGTGTTGGGCGATACGTTATTTTTACCTGATTCCATCGTAGCCAAAAAGACAGCTTTGATTATAAAAAACGATGATTTGAACCAGGTTGCCATTCGCGAGTTCGATTCTAAGATTGCTATTGCGCTCTATCCAATTGACCTTGAATTATTGAATGGGATTAAAGACGTGATAGGCATGGATATTGAATTATTCCAACCAAGCTATTCACATACGGATACTGCAATTAGCATCCGAATGGGACCCAGCAATTATGACGGTAGATTATTCTTTTCCAGACCAGCACCGGACACGGTAAGAGTACAGATTCGCAGCACTGTATCCACTGTTGGCGCACCATCAACTCAATGGCTTCAAAAGAAATTTTATTTTGGAGTTAGTAATCTGACCGCCATGGATATCGACCACCCGGAAGCGGGAGACGTCACCTATATGATGGCGGTGAGAACATCGTTAGCGTCGCTAAACCAGACGATTTTCTCCACAGCCAATCAAATGAATCGGGCAATCTTCGGCGTGTTTCTCGGGTTAGCGTTGATATTAATGATTACTCTGTTAATCATCTGGGGATCGGGAATTTTTGTGGCGCGGGGAATAAGCGCCAGTGCTCAGAAACTGGTGAGAGGAACTCAGAGGTTACGAAACGGCGATTTAGACGTCCAAATTCCCCTGACTTCCAGTGATGAATTGGGGGAAGTCGCAACCTCATTCAATCTGATGGCACGTGACCTTAGGCGCATGATGGACAGCATGGCGGAAAAAGAACGAATGGAGCAAGAGCTGGCGATTGCGCGATCCATACAGCTTAATCTATTGCCGCAAGATATTCCGGAACTTCCGGGAATCGATGTGTACGGCATGTCGGAACCCGCTAGGGAAGTCGGCGGCGATTGTTTTGACCTGCTTCCGATGAATGGCGATCAGTTGGTGCTTACCATCGGTGATGTGTCGGGGAAAGGGATGGCAGCCGCGTTGGTGATGGCGAACTTGCAGTCGGCACTTAGGATTATCGCCGGGGAGCAGCTTTCCCCAAAAGATACCATTCGACGCTTGAACGAATCCATATACCGAAACATCAGCCCCGGGATATTCATCACTTATTTCTTGGGGATATGGAACAACGAACATCGAGAACTGGCGTATGTGAATGCCGGTCATGACTACCCATTGGCAGTTCACAACGGCAATTTTCAGCCCCTAAAGGAAGGCGGGATGGTGTTGGGTGTTGATCCGGAAACGACATACACCGAAGGATCGGTGAAGCTGGAACCGGGGGACTGGCTGTTCATGTATTCCGATGGGATTGTGGATGTTCGGGACGCCGAGGGCAACGAATTCGATGTCCCCAGATTACAGGAATTGTTATGTAAATACATGCACTTATCTGCAAAAGAAGTGGTGACGTCCAGTATGGAAGAAATCCAGCAATTTTCCCAAGACCCATCTTACGAGGACGATAAAACCTTAGTGGCATTGCAAGTATTGGATGTCGACTGGAAACTATAATTCGGCAGCCAAATTGATGGATAAAAAATCACCATTGAAAGTAGTGGTACTGGCGGGAGGCACCTCACCGGAACGGAATGTGTCGTTGGCATCCGGTGATTCGGTGTTTCAGGCATTGGCAGAAGCCGAACATCGACCGGTACGAGTTGACCCCGGTGCACCGGGCAAGGTGTATCTTCCGAATGAAATATTCTTGTCCGGGGATGTGGGGCATCACCCGCCGGAAATGCTCGAATCCGATTTGACTCCGGATCAAACTCAGGAATTAATCGGTGCAATCAATTCCTATTCCCCGGACGTGGTGTTCCCCATTCTGCATGGAGGTTGGGGGGAAGACGGTCGGTTGCAGTCCTTATTGGAAATCACCGGCTTCCACTACGTGGGATCGGGACCTCGGGCTTCTGCCGTTGCGATGCACAAGCCCACCTCAAAGCGGCTGTTCCAATGGAAAGGGATTCCCACCCCGGATTGGTTGGAATTCCCCAAATCATCACCACCAACACCGGATGACGCCATTCAGGAGATGCAACAGCACATCGGATATCCGGCTGTGATGAAACCGGCTCACGGCGGATCGACCATCGGGTTGACACGAATTTCCGACGAAAGCGATGTGGCAAATGCGCTGCAGGTGATTTTTGACCTTGGGGATGATGCAATGGTGGAACCCTGGATCGCAGGCAAGGAATTAACAGTATCGATATTGGACGGCGATCCTCTACCGGTGATTGAAATCGTGCCCCATGAAGGATTCTACGATTACCTGAATAAATACACTCACGGTCAAACGGATTACATCTGTCCGGCGGAACTGCCCGGCGATACTGCCAAATTATTAGCCTCGCTGGCAAAAGATGCATTTGAATTATTGGGCTGCCGGCATTTTGCCCGCGTGGATTTCCTGCTGCCCCAGTCCGGAGAACCCTACTGCTTGGAGGTCAACGCTCTGCCGGGGATGACATCCACAAGCCTGGTCCCAAAAGCGGCAGCCGCTATCGGCATCACCTATCCAATGTTGGCGGATAAATTGGTCAGGTTGGCGTATGGCGAATAATCAGGATATCAAATCCAACGTTGATGACCTCTTCCCTATCGATGATCTTTTCATCCAAGTTGCCAGGAAAACGCTACCCAACCCCTTTATCCTGGCAGCCGGTCCCAGCACCGACGAGTTGGATCCGTTGCGGCGGGCATTAAAGCAAGGTTGGGGTGGTGCCATATTGAAGACCACTTCCGCAGGAGCTGATGTACGGATCGTCGCCCCCTATATAATGGGGACAACTTCCGCTAACGGAAGTATCTATTCCTTAGGGAATACCGACCTGATCAGCGTGTATCCGGTGGAAGAAGTAGCGCATCGTGTGGAGGTATTGAAGTCAGAATTCCCCGATCGGTTGATCGCTGCCAGCATCATGGGGTGGAACAAAACATCCTGGCAAAAAGCAGTCAAGACGTTGACCGCTGCCGGTGTGGACTGGCTGGAATGCAGCTTTTCCTGCCCCCAGGGGAACTTAGGGGAGGCGCCGGGACGGATGCTTGCCCAAAGCGTGGAAGCCAGCCGAGCGGTTACGTCTGTGGTGAAACAAGCCGCCAAAGACACGCCGGTATTCATCAAAATCACCCCAATGGTGACCGATATCCAGGAAATTGCTATCGCAGTGTGCCAGGAAGGCGCCGACGGGATCACCGCATCCAATTCGATCCCGGCATTGATGGGCATCGACTTGGAAACCGACCATCCCATTCCGGATGTGAACGGCTTATCAACCTACAGCGGATTAACCGGATCGGCAATCAAACCAATCAGCCTGAAGATTATCGCCGAAATCGCCAAAGCTATCGATAAGCCGATATTGGCGACCGGCGGAGCTTCCAATTGGCGCGATGCCGTCGAAATGATGATGGTGGGAGCCTCCTCGGTGCAATTCTGTACCGCCGTGATGCTGCAGGGATTTGGGATTATCGATGACTTGACTTCCGGAATGAGTAACTACTTGAACCATCGGCAGTTGGAGTTACCCTCAGACTTAATTGGGCGTGCCCTTCCCCACTTGGTCGAACATTCGAAACTGCCGCTGAGAATCCTGAAGAGTCACATATCCGAGGAATTGTGTATCGGCTGCGGGCTATGTATTACTTCCTGCCAAGATGGCGGACATCAAGCCATCGATTGGAACAACAACCGTATCCCGAAAGTTGACCGAGAACGCTGTACCGGTTGCGGATTATGTCAAGTGGTGTGCCCGGTACCGAAATGTGTAACACTCGAGATAGAAACCACAACGGAATCAAAGTGAGTATTACTGTCATCCATAATGCCGCCATAATGCCCTTCGGCAAAGAACCCGTGCTCGCGAATGGTGCGGTAGCATGGGATAAAAAAGGGATTATCGAGTTAGGACCCTCGAAGAGCATCCTACCCAAATATCCTCATGTGAATATTGTAGATGCCGGCGGACGCATGGTTACGCCGGGCTTGATTAACCTCCACTATCACCTCTACAGCACACTGGCGAGGGGCTTATCGCCAATCGGACCACCGCCAACCACATTCCCGGAAATCCTATCCTCTCTCTGGTGGAAATGGGACAAGTGCCTGGATTTGGATGCCGTACAATTGTCCGCATTATTGGGATTGCTGTCGTGTTTGTCCTGCGGAGTGACCACCGTATTCGATCACCACTCCAGCCCCAATGCAGTCTCAGGATCACTGGATGTTATTGCGGATGCCTACCGCGAAGTTGGATTGAAAGGCTCGCTGTGCTATGAGGTTTCGGATCGCGATGGTAACGAGGTAAAAGACCAAGCCATTAGAGAAAACATGGAATTCGCACAAGCCGTATCCACGGAAAATAACGGGAAATTGACCGCCCATTTCGGATTACATGCCAATTTCACCTTATCCCAAGAAACGCTTCAGGAAGTGGCAGACGCAATCTCCGGATTGGACATCGGAATTCACATCCACATGGCAGAGGACAATTCCGACAATGAAACCGCGGATTCCCACGGCTTTATCGGTCCGGTAACCAGGTTGAATCACTTTGGGCTGCTAAATGACCGGTCTCTGCTCATCCATGGAGTACACTTGCGCCGCGACCAATGGAACATGATCCGACACAACCACGCCCACGTAATCCACAATCCCGGGTCAAACCTGAACAATTCCGTAGGGATTGCACCGGTCAACAACATGTTAATCAATGACGTATCAATCGGATTGGGAACCGATGGGTACAGCCCGCAGATGCTGACCACCATGAACTTAGCGCAGCTTGCCGCCAAACACCGGGAACAGGATCCGAAGCACGGGAACTGGGCGGTGACGTTGCTGACCGAAGCCAACCCGCGCATTGCATCTGCCATGCTGTATCGAACGGTAGGAATCCTTAGTCCCGGTGCGGCTGCCGATGTGGTGTTGTGGGATTATATCCCACCAACACCTGTGGATGAAAATACCGTTCCCGCACATCTGACATTTGGACTGCAATACGCCAAGCCGATCCATATTTGGGTTGACGGCAAGATGATCTGGGAAAATGGGGAATCGTTAAACATCGATGCTCCCACCATCGCAATGAAAGCCCAAAAACGAGTTCCCGAGCTATGGAGAAAGTTCAGGGAATGACCCAATTGAATCCCCCACATTTTTACCAGTGCATATCATGCCAGCAAAAATTTGATCCCCAGGATCAAATTTTTACATGTCCGGATTGCGGACCCGTCAAGGGCACGTTGGATGTACTCTATCCCGAAATCGAAGACAGCGCGGGTACTGATATAGGTGCCTGGGTCGATGATAAAGCGATCGGTCACTGGCGGTATCGGAGACTACTACCAATACCTATCGAGTCAGAATTTCCGCCGATTATCGTCGGTAATACACCCCTGATCCAAGCAAAAAGACTCGGGCAGCATTTGGGATGCGAATCGCTTTACATAAAAGATGACACACGCAATCCTTCCGGATCACTGAAAGACCGTGCCAGTTCGGTAGCGGTATGCCATGCCAAGTGGCTGGGCTATAACGACCTTACCACAGCCTCAACCGGTAACACCGGAATATCGTTAGCGTTGTGGGCAGCGGCGAATGGTGTCAGATCGCACATCTTTGTACCACAACGCGTTACCAAAACCGCCGAAACCATGCTGGGGATATTCGCAGCCCGGATATACAAGGTACAAGGCAATTATGACCAGGCATTCGACCAATGCGCTAAAGCGGTGGAACGATTCGGTTGGTACAGCAGGAACACTGGCACCAACCCGGTACTCAGTGAGGGCAAGAAAACGGTCGCATTGGAAATCGCTGAGGCTATGGGTGATAATCCACCCGAGGTAGTGATTGTGCCTGTGGGGGACGGTTGCGTGATGGGAGGAATATGGAAGGGATTCCTTGATGCACACAAGTTGGGCTGGATCGAGCAGCTTCCCCGTATCTATGGAATCCAATCCCAAGGCGCATCCCCTTTGGCGGATGCTTTCAGCAGCGGCGAGAATACTGTCCAACGTATGGAACCACATACCGTTGCCGATTCCATCGCCGTCGGAAATCCTCGGGATGCCATGAAAGCACTTCGGGCGGCGCGACAGTCGCAAGGAGCAATTATCGCTGTCCCGGATGAAACTATCCTAAAGGCGGTAGAGCAATTGGGGCAGAATGTTCCGGTGTTTGTGGAACCGGCTTCGGCAGCACCTTTAGCTGGATTGAAGACCCTGCTTGACCGGGGGGATATCCAATACACGGAACAAATCGTGCTGGTCATGACCGGTTCCGGGTTAAAGGATATCGATTCGGCGGCAAACGCAATCACCAGTACACCGATCGAGATCGGACCAAATCCTCAAGACCTTGATCGCATAGCGGAAATGCAATGCGATTGAACTGACGAATACGAGGTAACATGGCTATTAACTGGAATCAAGCCAACAGCGTGTCAGCAAGCATATTAGATACCATCGGTCGTACACCCTTAGTGCAGTTACAACGGATTCCCCAAGACGCCGGAATCGCTGCACGAATATTGGGCAAGATGGAATACTTCAGCCCATCCGGCAGCCTAAAAGACCGTATCTACCGGCACATGTTCGATGAAGCGGAACGGCGCAGGGATCTGAAACCTGGCATGACGGTGCTGGAGTGCTCGACCGGAAACGCCGGTATCTCTTGCTCCTTCATGGCAGCGGTGAAAGGGTACCCGTGCATCATCGTGATGCCGGAAGGGATGAGTGAAGAGCGTAAGCAACTGGATATCGCCTACGGCGCCACAATGGCATACACACCCGGCGGCGAGAGTGACGTGGACCTGGCGCTGCAGAAAACGGACGATATTAAAAATTCCGATCCGGGAAAATACTGGGTGCCGGCGCAGTTCGACAACCCCGACAACATCGACATCCACCACAAGACCACCGGACCGGAAATCTGGGAGCAGACCAGGGGATCGGTGGATGCGTTTGTGGCGACTCAGGGTACTGGAGGTACCATTTCCGGCGCAGGGCGATTTCTAACGGAGCAGAATTCCGATATAAGGCTGTATGCGGTGGAGCCGGCGGAATGTCCCCTGCTCTCTAAACGGGAATGGGGACCGCACGGTATCGAAGGCATCGGGGACGGCTTCGTTCCGTTGAACCTGAATCTGAGTCTATTGACCGGTGTGATTACCACTACTACTTCGGAAGCCATCGATATGGCAAAAAAGATGTCACGTCGGGAAGGTATCTTCTGCGGGATATCTTCCGGAAGTAATGTGGCGGCTTGCATCAAACTGGCGAAACAACACCCGGAATGGCAAACCATCGTTACCATGATCAACGACACCGGGCAGCGATACTTTTCCACGGAACTTTGCGATAATCCCAAACATTTCGAAGTTCCGGAACGGGATCACCCTATGAATGAACGCACCATCGCCGAACTGGACAAGTACCATAACAATTGGGAAATTATCACATGAAAACGCCATCGATAGAAAACTTAAGACAATCCTGCCAGCAGGAAAATGATTGGGTGGTGCTGGTACTTAAGAGGTTGATTGAGGTGCCTTCTCTATCCGGGAAAGAAAGTGCCATTATCGAAGAAGTCGGCAATATCATGCGCGAAATCGGGATACCGGATATCAGGGTAGATGGCTTTGGGAATATAATCGGCACCATCGGTTCCGGATCACCGCTGCTGGCATTCGACGCCCATTTAGACACCGTGGACACCGGAGATGCGTCCCAATGGCACACCGATCCTTTTCAAGGTGTAGTCAAGGATGGTCGGATGTATGGACGGGGAGCTGCCGATCAAAAAGGGGGAATGGCATCCATGTTGTTGGCGGCTAAGTTGTGGATACAGCATAAATTAGAGCTACCCTGTACCGTAATGATGGTAGGCAGCGTACAGGAAGAAGATTGTGACGGGTTATGCTGGCAGTATATAGTGGAACGGGAAAACATCCGTCCGGACGCGGTAGTATTGACCGAACCCACCGGACAAAAGATTAACCGTGGACAGCGGGGTCGGATGGAAATCGAGGTGGAGGCGACCGGGGTGTCATGTCATGGATCGGAACCGGAACGCGGGGTGAATGCCATATCCAATATGTCCAAGGTAGTGCAGGAAATCGACGAATTGAACACCCGGCTTCCCGATGACCCGTTTTTGGGAAAAGGCACCGTGACGGTCACTGAAATCAAATCCCAATCGCCGTCGTTGTGTGCGGTGCCCGATCATGCCCGTATCCACCTCGACCGGCGATTAACCATGCACGAAACCCCGGAGATCGCGTTACAGCAGATTCAGGACCTGCCGGCAGTCAAAGCCGCAAATGCACAGGTATCACCATGCCGGTACACCACCCCGAGTCATCGCGGTACCGCGATGGAAACGGACGCCACCTTTCCCACCTGGGTAATTCCCGAAGACCACTACCTGATCCAAGCCACATCGGAATGTTATCGCATAACTTTTGATAGCGAACCCCAGATTTCGCGATGGAGATTCAGCACCAATGGTGTAACAACTTGCGGGAAATACGGAATTCCCAGCATGGGAATCGGTCCGGGAAACGAAGAGGAAGCTCACAAAGTCAACGAAAGCATCCCCATCGATGACCTGGGCAAAATAAGTTTGTTTTTTGCAGTTTTACCCTGGATTTTTTCAAATTATTTTCGTAAATTTACAGATACGCTAAAAGTTAACTGACAGATTCTCACAATTAGATGCTTATTTAAGTTAAGGATTAGTTAACTGAGGCATGAAACAGGTTGTTAATTCTTCGACTGTCTTAGGAGGAAACGATGATAAACCCAACGAGATTTGTTACAGTGGGACTGCTTATAGTGGGATTTTGCTTAGCGAGTATGACTTTCGCCTCGAACGAGGCAAATTGGGTGTCTTTGACACCGGCATTGGAAGGAAGTGCGCCGGAGGTTACCGTTCTCGAATCGGATGAGGATCATACTCAGCTTCGATTGGATATCCCCGGTTATTATGTGCAAGAAATCGAGACGGATGGGATTACTTACCAGGTTCCCGTTATGCCTACCGCCGGGTTTTTGGGCGCGGAACAGCATCCTGAACTACCGGTAGTGACGCATTGGGTGGCTATCCCCAATACCGGTTCCGTGGAATTGGAGGTGATTTCCAATCACACCAGGCAGATACCCGGACCGCAGGTTTATCCCTTACAGGATATCGATAACGAATATTATCCACAAGCGGATGTGCAGCTCGACCAGGCGATCTACGCTATGGATGAGCTGTATCCGTTAAATTTGGTTCAGGTATCCGAACCGATGATTGTGCGGGACGTTCGGGTGGTAGCGGTTTCTTGGATTCCGATTCGCACCAACCCTTCCCGTGGCGGCTTGACTATTTCGACTTCCATCGAAATCGACTTGCGAAATACCGATGTTCCCGGCGAAAACGAAAATACCCACCAATTTTCCCGGATGACCCCGAGTTTCTATAAAATCTACCAATCCAACATTGTCAATTTTGACGAACTGCTGGATGTCGGCGAATTGACTCCGGGTAGCCTGTTGATCATCTGTCCCAATAATTCACAAGTCACATCCAGACTCGCTGCTTTGGTGGAATGGAAGACTCGGAAAGGCTATAAGGTAACATTAGCCACCACTGCTCAAACCGGCACCAACTACAGCCAGATAAAAAGCTATATTCAAACCGCCTACAATACCTGGGATCCACCGCTGGAATATGTAGTGTTGGCGGGTGATGCCGAAGGGGGTTACGTAGTCCCGGTCTACAGCGGTCGATATGACCACGGGTACACGCAGTTGGCTGGCAATGATATTATCGGGGATGTGGCTATCGGACGGTTGTCGTTCGATAATACCAGTCAACTGGATAATATTGTTAATAAAATTGTCAAGTACGAAAGTGATCCCTATGTGACACAGACCGCCTGGTACGATCGCGCTTATTTGTTAGCGGGAACCAACCATGCATATTCCACTGTGGTTACCAGTCGATATATCAAGCAGCAGATGGAAGCTGCTGGGATTACCAGCCCGACAATTCGCGAATATGCCTCTTATTCTATCCCCGTAACAGCAATGCGGTCTTACATCAACGCTGGCGCATTATTCATGAATTACCGCGGTTCGTGGGTCGGCGAAATGGACTGCGTAGATTTTCAGGGTACCTTGACGAATGGGTATATGCTTCCGTTGGCAGTGGCAATTACCTGCGGGACCGGAACCTATACATCCTCGTACTCCAATGCGGTATCGGAATGCTGGCTGCGTGAAGGTTCAGCACTTAATCCTGCCGGTGCCGTGGCTTGTATCGGTACCGCCACTTCCGGTACTCACACCCGGTTTAACAATATCATGAACACGGGAATTTTCTACGGATTGTTCGCCAAACAGTTGTACAATTATGGCGCCGCGTTAGTGGAAGGTAAAATTCAACTGGTACGGGCATTTCCGTTCGATACTTATTCGCAGAATAACTTTTCTTATTGGAACAACTTGATGGGTGATCCCAGCCTTGAAGCGTGGACCAATGCACCTCAAACCTTGAACGTAACCACGGCTTCCCAGGTGATTGTGGGGCAAAATTATTTGACGGTGGAAGTCAAGGACGCCGGTAATGTTTCTATTTCCGGCGCATTGGTTTGCCTGTGGAAGCAGGGGGAAACCTTCCTAACCGAATATACCGGTGATACCGGGATCTTGGATTTACCCATCACTGTGACCACCACCGGAACTCTGATGGTCACCGTAACCAAGCACGATTATCACCCGTATCTATCTGATTTGAACGTCGTTAGCGGTGATTTTGTGGCGCCAGTGGATTGGGATATTGATGATAATAACTCAGGATCCAGTTCCGGGAATAATAACGGAGTTGCTAATCCCGGCGAGATCATCGAGCTATCGGTGCAGTTGAAGAACTGGGGAAGCTCGACCGCAACCAGTGTCACCGGACTGCTGAGTGAAAACGATGAGTATCTGACAATCACTCAGAACAGCTCCGGTTATGGTTCCATCGCATCCGGAAGTACTACCTGGTCAACCACAGATTACATCATCGAAGTAGCTGGTGAGTGTCCTGATGATCATTTGCTTGACCTTTCTATCGAGGTGACGGCGTCCGGTCGTCCTACCTACACCTCTCTGGTGCCAATTATTGTCAGCGCTGCTGATTTGGAATTTAACAGTCGGACATTATCAGGTGGTGGAAATGCTTTCAATCCTGGTGAAACCAGACAGATAACAGTGACATTGGACAACGATGGAGGATTCGATGCCACCAGTGTTACCGGTAAATTGCGCAGCTCACACCAACTTGCCGAGGTCACCGATTCAATAGTAACCTTTGTAAACATCCAAGCAGCCAGCAGCGGTAACAACGACTCCGATCGTTTTATGGTAGAAATGAATCCAATGATTTTTCCCGGTCAACCGGTTACCTTTACCCTGATACTCGCCGGGAGCGGGAGCTTTGCCGACACGGTAACCTTTGAGGAAATCGTAGGTACACCATCCAATGATGACCCCACGGGACCCGATAATTACGGATATTGGGCGTTCGAGAATATAGATACAGATTACGCAAAACATCCCGCATACAACTGGGTTGAGATCAACGGTTCCCCTGGTTCATATGAAGGCACAGTAATCCCTTTGCCCGATTACAGCGAGGATCAAGACACCAGCAGAACCATCGATCTGCCCTTCCCTTTCTACTATTACGGGGAAGCACACATCAGGATAACGGTTTGTTCCAATGGCTGGTTAGCCATGCACGATCAAGCGGAAATGCACAATTTCCGCAATTTCCCCATCCCCGGAGCACACGGTCCCTGGGGGATGATTGCTCCACTGTGGGATGATTTGGTAATCAGCAGTGGTCATGTCTATTATTTCCATGACACAATGAATCACCGGACAATTGTAGAATGGGATAATGTAAGAACCCGTGTTGGCAATTATCAAGAGACTATGCAGGTCATCCTCTACGATCCGGCATACTACCCGACTCCCACCGGTGACGGGGAGATATTAATTCAATACCAAGTGGTTCACAATGCTCCCGGCGCATCTGATGATGTACCATATGCCACCGTGGGCATCGAAAGCCCCAGCCAGTTGGACGGAATCCAATACAGTTACTGGAACACATACCCATCTTCGGCAGCGGGGTTATCTAACGGACGTGCCATTTTATTTACCACTGACGCTGGGTATCAAGGTGCCGCACTGGATACCACCGGTCCGGAAATTGTCCATACCCCGTTGATGGACACATTCGATACCGTGGGTCCGTACGCAGTGGAAGCTAATATTTGGGATATTTCCACTGTAGACCATGCCGACTTGCATTACAGCGGAAACGGAAATCCTTTTACCACCGTCGTAATGACAACCACCACCGGCACCGATTGGACTGCTAATATTCCCGGTCATGCACCAGGAACCACAATAAGTTACTATATCAATGCTGTGGATGACAGTGGAAACTATGCCCAATCGGATACCTTCAGTTTCGATGTGTGGGATGTGATTTACATGGATAACTTCGAATCAGGTGCACCCGGTTGGACACATTATTCCGCAGGAGGCGGTTGGGGTGATCAGTGGCATCTGTCCACGGAGGATTCCTATTCACCGGTGTTTTCCTGGAAATGCGGGGATACCGGCACAGGAAACTACGCTGATTCCTTGGATGCCTACTTGGAATCTCCGCAATTCACGTTATCTGGTGATGCGGAGTTGCACTTTACCCATCGAATTGAAAGCGAAATATTCTCATCCTATCCCGACAGCGCCTATGACGGTGGTTTGATGGAAATTTCCCTCGATGGAGGTCCTTGGCAGCAGCTATATCCCACCAATGCATACACCAGAACGATATGTCACTTGTCAGGAAGTTCTACCCCCTATACCGGACCATTCGATGGCGGTACCGAAGTATGGGCGGGCACCATTGCTTGGACGGAAGTAGAAGCTGATCTCAGCGGACATTCCGGCAGCACCTGCCGGATTAGATTCCGTTTCGGAAGTGATCAGAGTACCAGTAGAGAAGGATGGTTTATCGACGACTTCGTGGTTGTTGGATTGCCGGAAGGACCGCTTCCTATCCCGGAAAACCTGGTAATCGCAAAGTTAGCAGACAACATTTTCCTAAACTGGGATCCGGTGTTCGGAGCCACCTACTACACCATCTACCGTGCTACGGAACCTGATGCTGCTACTTGGGATTCACTGGGAACGGTATATGAGCCAACCACTAACTTCCATGACTTCTACCATCATGGTGATATGAAGGGTTTCTATCATGTGGTGGCAGGCAACTAATCTGCTCTTACAAAATCGCAACTTGAACCATCCCATTTATTTGACCCCAAGCCCGGGGGCGTAAACTACGCCCCCGGGTCAATTTACCGGGGACTTGCCTCTGTAAAACCATAGATTCACTTCCGGAAATTGCCTATTAATGAACCGTAGTATTAATCTCAAAGGTCGTGACTTCATCACCACTGAGGATTTTTCAATTCAGGAGATCGAATATCTTCTGGACGCATCCCTGGAGCTGAAATCGGCATTCAAACGGGGAATCCCGCACAAGACATTGTGTGATAAGACCCTGTTCCTGCTGTTTTTCGATAAGTCAACCCGCACCAGGAATGCGTTCGAAGCCGCCATGACACAATTGGGTGGACACGCGCATTATATCGATGTGACATCGTCGCAGATCACCCATGGTGAAAGCCCCAAGGATACCGGTATCATACTATCGTCTTACGGGCATGGGATTGCCATCCGCCACGATCTGGTACCCGGGGAAGGGAATCAGTACATGCGTGAAGTGGCGAAATGGTCCGATGCGCCGTTGATTAATCTGCAGTGTGATGTGGACCATCCCACTCAGACTTTGGCTGATTTGATGACCCTCAGAGAAATCTATGGTAACGACCTTCGGGGATTGAAGATTGCTGTAAGTTGGGCATTTGCACCCAGTTACTTGAAACCGCTTTCCGTCCCGCAGGGACTCATTACCTTATTGACCCGGTTCGGACTTGATGTCATTTTAGCACATCCTGAGGAATACCGCTTGATGCCGGATACCGTGAATCAAGCTAATCATCATGCTCAAGAATCCAGTGGTAAATTCGAAATCGTATCATCCATGGAGCAGGCTTTTCGCGATGCCGATGTGGTATACCCAAAGAGCTGGGGGATATTGGATCGTTTCGATGCCCCGGACCAGGCGATGCAGATTGCGCAAAAATACCAGGATTGGATCTGTGATGAGAAGATGATGTCGGTGGCAAAACCGGATGCGAAATATATGCACTGCCTGCCGGCGGATCGAGGAAACGAAGTCACCGACACGGTGATCGACGGGCCGAATTCGGTGGTGTACCAAGAGGCGCAAAACCGGTTACATACCGCCAAAGCGTTGTTGGCAACGCTATTGGCGTAATTTCTCATATCATTCATCGGATTTTACGAAAGTATCTATTATCACGTTCGGATCGATTTAATAATCATCAGCAAGGTACTTCGTCAGCGATAATTCCAATCCTCTTATGATAACTTCGGACGACGGCAAATACATGAAACGCGTGCTGCGACTGGCACGAAAGGGCATGGGAAACACCAGTCCCAATCCGATGGTTGGAGCGGTATTGGTGAAAAATGGTCGGATTATTGGCGAGGGTTACCATCATCATTTCGGGGGAACCCATGCGGAAATACTAGCACTAACTGGTCTTAGAAAGCGCGACACATCCGGCAGTACACTATATGTAAACTTGGAACCGTGTTGTCATCACGGCAAAACCCCGCCCTGTATCGATCCGATTCTCGAAAGCGGAATTGCCCGTGTCGTAATCGGTACCGTGGATCCAAATCCTAAGGTGAACGGAAAGAGTATCGAAAAACTCAAAGCCACCGGTATCGAGGTGACAGTGGGAGTACTGGAAAACGCCTGCCGGGAGTTGAATTTCGGTTATCTACACCATATCCGCACCGGCATTCCCTGGGTCACGGTCAAGATCGCTCAATCCCTCGACGGGCGTATCGCTGACTCAACAGGTCGTTCGCGCTGGATTACTTCCGACGCATCCAGAAAAGCCGTGCATAAATTACGAGCCGCACATGATGCGGTGCTGATGGGGGTAAATACCGTAGTCATCGATAATCCGCAATTGACGGTACGACACGTAAGAGGTCCCAACCCGCACCGTATCATTATCGATCCTAAACTGCGAATCCCGACTGACGCCGCTTTATTCGATATCGCTGACTCCAATGCTCCCTGGATTGTAACATCGCCTGAAGCTGACACTCAAAGGAAAACCGAACTGGAATCCACCGGCGCCAAAATCATCACCGTAGATACCCGGAACGGGAAGTTTCCTTGGGAACTTATCCTTCAGTGCTTGGGTAAAAATGGCATCACGTCGGTACTTGTCGAAGGGGGAAGCACGGTTTTTACCGGACTCCTGCGCGAGGTTACGGTTAATCGATTGGTGATTTGCATGGCGCCGATTCTACTTGGTGGTGACGCGCTGCCAGCCCTGCATGATATGGGAATCGGCTCGCTGGATTCGGCATTCCGGTATCGGATTACCCGGCAGCGACGACTGGGCGACGATTTGTGGATGGAGTTGGAACCGGCAATATCTGAAAAAGGTTAATGATGTTCACAGGACTTATCAAAACAATCGGAACGGTGCAAAAAACGGCTTCCAGCTCAGGCGGCAAAGAATTTACCATTCAAGCGCCTGAGACAGTCTCCGCGCTTGAAATCGGAGATTCGGTGGCGGTGAACGGTATTTGCACCACAGTAACAGCAATCAAATCGGACGGGTTCCGCTTCACCGCAGCCCCGGAAACATTGAAAAAAACCACCGCTGGGAAATGGAGAATCGGGACAGAAGTGAACCTGGAACTGCCCTTGAAAATCGGGGACCCGTTGCACGGACACTGGGTGCTTGGACATGTAGACACCACAGTGAAAATCATCAGCCGTAGTACAGCCGGTTCCAGCGTACTCTTAACAATAGAAATACCGAAAGATTTAACAAATCAGGTGGTTCCACGGGGATCGATCGCCTTGGATGGCGTCAGTTTAACCGTTGCCAGGATAGAAGGCAACAGAGTTGCTGTATCCTTGGTTCCCCACACGTTGGAAAAAACGAACCTTCGAGATCGCAACGTCGGTGATCAACTAAACCTTGAAACCGACATCCTTGGGAAACACGTTATCCAATACCTTGAATCCCAAGAGAAATCAAAAATAACTTTGGATTCCCTGCGTGAGCAAGGATTCCATTAAAATCAGCCATTTTACATAGTTAAGGTAAAAGGTTATTATTAAAATGGATAAGAAGCAAAAATCCCGCGAAAACAACCTGTTTGATACCATCCCTCAGGCAATTGAGGATTTTCGTCAGGGGAAGATTCTTATCGTGGTTGATGATGAAGATCGCGAAAACGAGGGCGATTTCATCATGGCGGCGGAAAAGATCACCCCGGAACAAATCAACTTCATGGCGAAGTACGGTCGGGGGATGATCTGTATTCCCATTACCGGGAAACGGGCGGAGGAGTTGGATCTGCCATTGATGGTCAAAGACAACACCGCTCTACACAACACACCCTTTACCGTTACCATCGACGCCAAGCAGGGCACCAGCACCGGCATTAGCGCCAACGATCGGGCATTGACGATCCGGAAAGTAATCGATCCCGAGACCAAACCAAGCGATTTCGCCAAACCGGGGCATATTTTCCCGCTTAGAGCCGCCGACGGCGGTGTGCTTCGTCGGGCTGGGCACACGGAAGCAGTGGTGGATTTAGCGAAGTTAGCGGGTTTGTATCCCGCGGGAGTCCTGTGCGAAATCATGGATGAAGACGGCACCATGGCGCGGGTTCCGAAACTCAGGGAAATCGCCAATCAATTCGATCTGCATCTGGTGACGATTAGTGACCTGATTGAC
This sequence comes from uncultured bacterium, assembly GCA_965372135.1. Classification (GTDB taxonomy): domain Bacteria; phylum Electryoneota; class RPQS01; order CBDVBD01; family CBDVBD01; genus CBDVBD01. The sequence continues at coordinate 37,809 of CBDVBD010000004.1, forward strand.
CACCGAAGACGGCACGAGAAACTGGTGGAAAAAACCGTAGAGGTTAATTTCCCCACCAAATTCGGGGATTTCCAGTTGGTGCATTATCGGGAACTGTTGAACGACCAAAATCACTTAGCCGTGGTAAAAGGCGATGTGGCGACCTTGGAACCGGTCTTGGTGCGGGTGCATTCCCAATGTCTGACAGGGGATATTTTCGGCTCCCGCCGGTGTGATTGCGGGGATCAACTCGGCAATACCATGCAGATGCTCGAAAAGGAAGGGCGCGGAGCACTGTTATATATGCGGCAGGAAGGTCGCGGGATCGGTCTGGCGAATAAGATGCTGGCGTATCACCTGCAGGACAACGGCAAGGATACGGTGGAAGCAAACCTCGAATTGGGATTCAAACCTGACCTCCGGGACTACGGCATCGGTGCTCAAATCCTCCGGGATTTGGGAATCCGCAAAATCCGCCTCATCACCAACAATCCAAAGAAAGTGGTAGGACTCCAGGGATACAACCTGGAAATCGTGGAACGTGTACCGATTGAAGTTCCCGCCACTCCAAAGAGCTTCAAGTACCTAAAAACCAAACAGGAAAAATTGGGTCATATCATTGATGTCGACAAATCACCGGACAGCGATTAACTTGCTTCACGGCAGTAAAAGTTGACCCCTTGGTTTGACCAACCCTTCACATCCAACATCAGTATAAAAAAGATGCCACCAATTAGGTGGCATCTTTAAATCAGTAACCTGGGTTATTGTTTAACCTTCTTTATATGATCGGTGAGGATCGGCTTGATCGGACCTTCGGCACTGCCTTCCACAAATTGACGCACCACCGGGTTATCGGTGTTCCGCGTCTCCTCAGGAGTCCCGGAAAATATTATCACCCCGCGGTGTAACATCACAATCCGGTTGGCAACTTTATAGGTGGATACCATGTCATGGGTGACCACCACCGTGGTGACAGACAATTTCTCGTTCAGGCGGATCACCATTTCGTTAATAATATCCGCCATTATCGGATCCAGTCCGGTAGTAGGTTCGTCATACAATATATATTTAGGGCCCAATGCGATAGCACGCGCCAAACCCACCCGCTTTTTCATGCCCCCGCTCAGTTCCGCCGGCTTTAACGATTCAATCCCGGGCATTCCTACCATGGTCAAGGTATCGTGTACAATCTGCTGGATTTCCGATTCGGACTTCATCCGGTGTTCACGAAGCGCCAACGCAATATTTTCCTCCACCGTCATCGAATCAAACAACGCCGATCCTTGGAACAAGATCCCGAATTTCTGACGCACTTCATACAGACGCTTACGGCTGATGGTGTTCAAGTCTTCGCCGTCGATGGTAATCGTGCCTTCATCGGGCGTCATCAAACCCATGATGTGCTTAAGCAGCACACTCTTGCCGCACCCGCTACGACCGATAATCACCAGTGACTCGCCATCGTGGATATCCAGATCCAAGCCCTGGAGCACTGGCTTTCCGACGAACGATTTCTTAAGCCCTCGTATGGAAATCATAGTTAATTACTTATGAACAACTGTCTGTGAATAATTAAAATAACAACATCGCCAGGATAAAATCCGCAGTCAATATCAACATACACGACCACACAAAAGATCGGATAGTGGCGTTACCCACGCCTTCAGCACCACCCTCGGCACGAAACCCGATATAGCATCCCATCAGGGCGGTGATTCCGCCGAATACCACTGATTTCAACAATCCGGCGGCTATGTCGTATAACCAGAAGTGACGCGGAATTTCGTTAAAAAATGTGGCGGTGGATATACCGAGGAAACCGTTTGCAACAATGAACCCGCCAATCATGGCGATAAAATCCGCTAAGATCACTAATACAGGCATCATAATAATATTGGCGAAAAACCGCGGGGTTGCCAAATATCGTACCGGATTGATAGCTAAGGATTCCAGAGCATCGATTTGTTCCGTAACCTTCATGGTGCCCAATTCGGCAGCGATAGAGGCACCGACGCGTCCGGCGATGATCAACCCAGTCAATACCGGACCGAGTTCGATTACAACAGCCTTATACGTCGCCACCCCAAGAAACCGTATCGGAACATACCCTTCAAACTGGTAATTGCCCTGCCAGGCTGATACCGCTCCCGTAAAAGCTCCTACCAACAGCACCAAAGGTAAAGAACGATACCCCACCTCCAATGCCTGATCCAGCAGCAAATAGCGGTCACGAAATAAATTCTTGGTTTGCAGCAATATCTGCCCGAACAAAGTGCCAACAGCACCTGTTTCCACCAGAAAATTCAGCCCAACACGACCAATTGAGGCAATTAAACGAACCACCTTTGTTCCTCTAAAATTCCGCTCCCAAGGAAAAATAATACCGTGGACTGGAACTACGTACTAAATCGGTGCTCCATGCCACATCCCATTGAAACAGGAAGAACCCAAGATTTACACGGGTTCCCACACCGTACCCCATCATGATGTCGTTTAACCGCAGCAGCCCATTATCATCATGATACACACCCCGGAAATTATCCTGGCTCCATGCGGAACCGATATCGGTAAACAACGCTCCTCGGATACTGTGAAAAAATGCCGGTAGAGGCCAGCCAAATTGCACATAGCGGATCAGCGGAAACCGGAATTCCAGGTTGGTCAAGGCAAAGCGTGTCCCCTTGCGTTCATAGTAATCACCACCGCGAAATGGCAGCACTAACGAGGAAAAGTAGATTTCCTCGATGCTGTCGGATGGGATATCTCGGGCAAATTTCCGATTGATCCAGTATCGCACGCCACCGATGAAAAACCGCTGCGGCGTTTCCCCTTCAGAAAATCCTGCTGTGAACCGGGTGGCAAATGAATAATCCTTGCCAATACGCCAATAATGCCGGTAGTCGCCCACTACAGTATGAAAACCCAATCCCCACCGATCCGTGTCGTTGTGATCCCCCTCCAAATCCGGACTGTATCGGAAGGTCAATTGATAACGGGATCCATTCATCGGACCGGTAATTCCCCAAATTACAGTATCATGGACATAACTGATGCCCGGCAAAAATATCCTGCGGCGTTTCCAAAATTCATAATCCGAAGAAAAATAATCCCAATTGCTGCGGTCGATGAATATCATGTCCAATGATAAATCGAACCGGTTGTACTTCGACAACGGATAGGACAGAAACGCCGATGCACCGTAATTACGATCCCGAATATCCCCGGCGTTGAAAAAGTACACGTTATGATAAAACCCGACACCGTAATCTATTCTGCGAGGCAGGTAATAATAAAACATGGAGAAATTGGAATTTTCGAAATCGTAATACAGGTCCATAGTCAGGAAAACCAAGTGGTTACCCAGCACATCGGAAAATAGAACCTGACCGACCCCCTGCAAGCCAAAAAAGGTACTATAGGCGGCGTTGGCGTACACGATATCAGGTGAAAATCTTAACTTATACCGCTTAACCCGGTATTTTCCAGCGGCATCACGATAGGAAACCGTATCCTCTGCTTCAGCTTCCTCAATCGACGGTGTCTCACCAAACACAAAATGCGCATAAGGCTGCCCGTCATCATCGGCAGAGTCCGGTGTCTCAGATGCAATATCGATGATCGGGGGAAGGGAATCCGCCTGGATAAAAGCAGTTTGGGGAAGGTCAATCGAAGGTGCCTCCAATGGATTTTTAAACAGGTATAGATCGTAGCCCCATTCATAGAACGCAGTAAAAACTAATCTTCGTCCGGCACGGGACCATGAAGGCTGAAAGCACCCAGTCAACACATTGGTCAATGGTTGCGATTCACTTGTGTTTAAATCCATATTAAATAAATTGTAAGCGCCATTTTGATCCGATACATAAGTCAGACCGGCGTGGTCGGGAGCGTAAACTGGAGTTCGCTCCTGGTATGGAGTATCAGTCAGACGCGTCAGAGCCCTCAAACCAATATCCAAACGGTACAAATCCAGTTGACGATAATCGTGTTCGAACATTTTTACATCGGTACGATCGAGAGACAACTCACCACCACGATCTGAGGTGAACACAATAACGGTACCATCCGACGACCAACAAGGATCTAAATCGCTGAATGGATCGTTGGTTAACTGTTCCAAACGTCCGGTAGAAAGCTGAATCATGTAGATATCGGAATGTCCGGACTTGGTGCCGACAAAAACAATCTGGTCGCCTAAGGGTGACCACGTGGGGGAAAACATGCCATCCAAATCAAATGTGTATTCCTCCAAAATCTTTCCATTCTCGGTGTCGATGATGTATATAGCATCTTTCCCGCCGCCTTTGGCCGCAAAAGTGATACGATCACCGGTGGGTGCCCATGAAATCCCCGGACGCATCCAATGCATTTCCTCGAACTTGGCTCTGCGTTGTCCAGCCACCAACTTACGAATGATTTTCCCATCCAAAGCAGATATCAGATAGATGTCGAAGTAGTCCGATCTGTCCGTCAAAAAAGCAATCTTGTCACCACGTGGCGAAATTGCCGGGCTGTTGTTCAGGAAATTCCGGTCCTCCACATGATTGGTGAGCCGTTCCGCAAAATCCTCCGGCGCCTGCATGTCCGCCAATGCGGGCCAATGTTCCTTTCGAAGGGACTTATGCCATCGCTTGGATAGCTCCTCAAGATCAATCCCGATCGCCAATTTAAACGCCCTACTAGTGTTGCGCGTGGTGCGCAGCTTATGCATGATTTCACCGATTTTCTGCCTGCCGTAGCGCTTGGCGATATAGTAAATTACCGATTGTCCGCCTTTATAATTCAAAAAACCACCGAGATTTTCTATGGGAGGCAAATAACCACTGATGGTGGCATCCCGGATAAACATATCCGATTCCACATCCCAACCATACCGGGATTCATACTCGGCTATCCCTTCGATAAACCACAGCGGCAGCTGTGCCCGGGTAATACCCGCCACAATTGACTGTATCCCTGACCCGAACAACATTTTCAAAAGCATAGCATGTGTCAGCTCATGATGAACCACATGCCGGAAATCTTCGTAACTGCCTTCATAGGGTACCACCACACGGTTCTTGAAAAATTCGGTAAACCCGCCCACCGATTCTTCCGGTTGCCCCATGGACACATTCGTCTGTTCGAAGTCATTGTGAGATTTGTAGGTTACGATAGTAATGCGGTCACCGGGCGGCAAATCGTAAAGGAAATCCTTAGCGATGGACTTATACGCTTTTTCCGCAGTTTCAGCCGCGAATTGAGCGATTTCCTCGCCGCCTTCGTAAAAATAAACATCGCAATGTTCGGATTGCACTACTTTCCAATCGAAGTACTGATACTGCACCTTATTCTTACCAAACCCTAACACCTCAGAGGGCTGCCAAAAGCCTAATATCAAGCATATAACTGGAAGTAACCGCAGCAACTTCCAGCTATTCCTGCCGGATATCTGACTAACCCGACCCTGTGGTAAATGGTGGCGATTATACATAGGTATGCTGTCCTCCGAAGAAATAATTCCCGAAAAAACTAAGCAATATCATCCCAAAGCCACACAAAGAAAGAATTGCTGCGCGGTTTCCCCGCCAGTTACGTTGTTACCGGGCGTGTAAAAATCCCGAATAGAACAGCCAGATAACCAATGATCCCACTTCCTTGGGATCCCAACCCCAGAACTGTCCCCACGCCTGTTCCGCCCAGATGGCGCCCGCAAATAATGCACCTACCGTGTATAAAGGATATCCTAAAGTTACCGCCTTGTAATTGATGTCGTCGAGGATGTCGACATTCAACGGAATCCGTTCCAGAATGCCGGCTTTAGTGATTAACCCCAATAGAATGAAAAACATGGGGATCGATACAAAATACACCATTCCCAAGAATTCGAACAGCTTAAACGGACTGGCTGGCGAAACCAAAATACTGCCTGCGCTGATCAGTAATCCGACAATCAACGATCCCAGAAGGAAACCACCAAATGCGGTAGCAAACAGTGTTGCTCCAGGCGATCCTACCCCGGGTTTCTTCACAACTTTTAGGTTCCAAAATGACCAAATGATAAATCCCAAAGGCAAAAACATGCCAAACGAAATGAAGAAACTTCCGGTTCCGCGGATCGGATTCTGCCCGAATGAGATCAACAATTCCGAGGTCGTGGGAATAAAACCTATAATCGATCCCAGCAGGTAGAATACCCAGGGCAGAATCACCATCGACACTAACCCAGGCACCCATATATTTGACCGGGAAATACTGGGCGAGCTTAATTCTCCTTCCCCGGATTTCAATAAATAGATAAACGATACCGCAGCAGCTACCGCGAAAGCACCGGAACCAAGCGCCGCAAGTGTGACATGGATAGTCAACCAGTAACTCTGCAACGCCGGCACCAATTGCTGGCTTACTTCCTTCGGCAGCATCGATGCCGTCACCATCAACATGAACACAATAGGCGAAATAAATGCGCCGATGATGGGTTTCTTATATCGGAATATCATGATACCAAGACTCAGCACCGCCATCCAGCTCATCAATGACATGTATTCGTACATGTTGGAAAGAGGCACGTGATCCGCTAATTTCCAACGCACGAAAAATCCAATGGTGTGGGGAATAAATCCCAGCACCATCACAGCTCCCCCAAGATAACCAATGATATTAGAACGCATTGGCACGTAAATTACAAATGCCAAAAAACCAGCAAGATAAAACCAAAAAGCAATCCAAAAAAACAGAATATCAATTGTACCTGTCAAGACAGCCTCCGAGTGGAAATTCTCTTAATGAAACTAACCATTTAAGTTAACAAATAGATTCGCCAGAATCAAGCTTTTTTTGTCCTGGAAAACAAACCGAGCCGATGCTCTCCATGGACATCGGCTCTTATTAAAATACTATCCTTATAACACAAAAGTTCCTAATTGGAGAAAAAATTCCTCCAAGAAGTAGAACACAACCTGCTACAGGATTTGATTTAGCGAAATCCGGAACTACCAGGCTACTCTTGGGGCTCGCCCACCACTTCCCTTACCATTCCCAATAGCTCTTCAGTTTTTATCGGCTTGGCAAGATAGTTGTAAGCGCCTTCCTTAATCACTCTGACGGTATCTTCCAGTTTCGGATAACCGGTAAGGAAGATGATCTTTGCCTTGGGGTCAACTTCCCGGACTTTTCCAAAAACTTCCAAGCCATCTTCACCCTTCAGCTTGACATCAAGGAATGTCAATGCCGGCAGGGTCTCCTCATGAATCTTGATGGCATCCGCCCCGGAAGGGGTTGTGACGACATCGTAACCGGCGGTCTTGAGTAGTTCACCCATGACCTTGAGAATAATAGGATCATCGTCAACCACCAAAATTGTGTGACTACGACCCTCGTCTTGGTCGAGTTTCTGCTCTTCAATGGTTCTGCGGATCTCGTCGATGTTGCTCTGATCGTAGATTCGCCACCCTCTCCAGTCTCGACGAACCTTGGTAATGAGACCTTCACGCTCCCATTTGAACAAGGTGGACTTGGAAATCTGACAAATCCTGCAAACGTCTTTGGATGAATAGAACTTGTCTTCGGCCATAGCACACTCCGTATGGTTAATCTAAGAATGTATCAGTAATTACAGGACGAATTGTAAAGATGTCTTTGTGTCAGTAATATTAAAACCCGGATAATTATTATAATAATTATATCGACTTAAATGATTAAAAAAAATGAGCTTATGTTAATGAATAATACATGAAATTTGCTTTATAATAATCGAGAAAATATGGCTTCAGGGAATAACATAACTGAACAATCATTTAGGATCTTTGTCTTCGATCTCTTTAGGAGATTCTTCCTTTTCCTCCAACCCTTGGGTGCCTTTCTTGAATTCACGAATCCCGCTTCCCAAACCCTTCATGAGTTCGGGGATCTTCTTCCCACCAAATAACAGCAGGATCGCCAACACAATAATGACAACTTCCCAATGACCTGGCAATAGCACGACAAACCTCTCAACACGAAGAATGGAATAGTATAACTATACACCACATACTAATATAATGAATGAAAAGCCATTTGTCAACATAAATATTGCAAATATTTAAATATTTATCTCAGGAAAAATCCCGATGCCGAACCTATTGATTTATCACCGAATCGGTCTTTTAGCCCATCAAGCACCCCGGATAACTTCTTCCGATAGTACTGAGATCGCTGATTGAACAACTCAGTCTGACTCCCGCTTTCAGGAACCTTCATTAACCTCGAAACTGATACCCCCAACAACCTCACCGGACTCACGTTATCCCACACCTCATGGAGCAATTTTACCGTTATTTCATGGATTTTGTTCTCGTCATTGGTGGGAATTGCTATTGTCATTTGATGGGTGGTTGTTATAAATCCGGTAGTTCTAAGCTTCAATGTCACCCGTTTCCCCCCAAATTCTGCCGCACGCAATCTCCGAGCCACTTTTTCCGACAGGTACATTAACTGAGCATGGATTTTTTCCTTGTCATCGGTATCTTCCCCGAAGGTGTGTTCGTGCCCCATGGATTTCTCCAGTGTCTTATGTTCCAGGGGCTCAACCTTACACTCACCCTTGCCCTTTGCCATATTTATCAGCGCCTCACCCCCCACTCCGAAATAGCGTTTCAACATCCGGGGAGATGTTTTCCGCAACTGCTCAAGCGTATGAATTCCAAACCGCTTCAGAGAAGCTTCCGTTGAAGGTCCCACCCCAATCAAATCCCCCACCGGCAGTGGGTCGAATACCTCTTGTACCTTTTCCTTCGGGATAATTGTCAGCCCGTCGGGTTTCTGCATCCGGGATGCCATCTTTGCCACCAACCGGTTGGGACCGATTCCAACTGACCCGGTAAGGTTCAGGGTTTCTCTGATTTTCCGTTTCATGGTCACTGCCAGTTGCCTCGGTCCTCCAAACATCCTAAGACTATCCGTAATATCCACAAATGCTTCATCGATGGAATAGGGTTCCACGTGATTGCTGAATATCCTCAGAATTTTCATAAGTTCAATAGACGCATGGACATATTTATCTCCGTAGGGTCTTAGAAATATTCCATGAGGACACAACCTGGCGGCTTCTCGTCCCGGCATACCGGAATGGATTCCGAATGCCCGCGCTTCATAGGAACAGGTGGTCACCACCCCCCGTCCGGTGGGAGACGCCCCCACGATGATGGGCTTTCCTTTCAACGATGGGTTATCCCGGATTTCCACCGCCGCAAAAAACGCATCCATGTCGACGTGCAAGATGTACTTTTCCACGCCTTTCTTCTGCACCGGCTTTTCGCTCTTCGGCTCAGCGGCGATTTCCTTCTTCAGGCTCTTTTCCAGGTCACGCACCATTCCGGTTTTCATGGTTCCTTCCCTACCCCACTAAGCACACCCGGGACAGGTCCCAGTGCTGGGTATCGGAATTGTACGCAAGTTCGTAGATGTCGGGACTATCCGACATCACCGAGAAATGATGGAATCGGGTACTGCCTTCGTCGGACAGCCACCCCCCGTTGACCCGACGCACCGGATATACCTTACCTTTCCACCGGAACCGCAGCGGCTGCATCTTGCCCTCGCGAAACAGGGTAATCACTTCAATCGGATCTCCGATGTCTTCGTATCTCATTTTATCTCGCTCCGTAATCTATCGCCCTTTCATTGCAGGATGCGCTTTGGAATACCCAGGCTTGCCGCGCTTTAGCCGCGGGAAACAAGCTTCCCGCCAAACAAAGCGGTAACGAGACTACCGCACCCAAAAAATACTGCACATTTGTGCAATTCATGTCTCTAAAAAATACCCCCGTCTCAATAGACCCACCCCGTCCCGTTTCAACGCAATCCATGGGACTGCTTATTTTCTTACATCTTCCTCACCAACCCCACGATTTTCCCTGCGATGTAAAACCCCGGTGTGGAGCGTTCCACGATGATGGGACCGAAGTGTTCGTTGGCAGGTTCTAACCGCACCGCCTTTTTCTCGGGATGGTAGTATTTCACGGTCGCTTCGTCACCGATCACCGCCACCACCACGTCACCTTTGTTGTAATCCCCCTGCGGCTTGGCGAACACGATGTCACCGTTGAATATCCCCGCATCGATCATGCTGTCCCCGTTCACGTGCAGCGCAAACGTCCCTTCCCCGCGCACGAAATTCGGGTCCACTCCGAACACCCCTTCCAGGTTCTGTTCCGCCAACAGCGGCTCCCCAGCCGCAACCCGTCCCACCAGCGGCACCTGGAACAAAGTCTCCTCCACCGGTTTCTTTGCCGATTTCCCGACACCCAACCCCTTTTCGGTCAGTTCGATCCCCCGGGACAACAACGGCTGCCGGGACAAATACCCCTTCTTATCCAACACATTCAATATGTATCGCACCCCGTTGGTGGATGAAATCCCGAACTCCGCACCAATTTCCCGAATGGTGGGGGGACGGCTGGATCCCTGCACCGTCTTGCGAATATATTCCAACACCCGCCGTTGTTTCTTTGACAAATCCACCGCCATAACAGCTCCTGTATTTACCGACACACACTACGCCCTACACCGACCATTTACAATATACTGCACAAATGGGCAAAAGTCAAGCAAAAAATGAGAAAAATGTTTTTCCCTGTGTTTCCTTTTAAGAAATCGCACCTCAGAACTCCTGGGATTTACTGTGCTGCCGGGTGTCAACGAATCTCGATTCAACGAATTTCGATTCCCCATCTTGCAGTCCATATCCGTCATCGCGAATCCGGCAACTGCCGGATGTGGCGATCT
>CBDVBD010000005.1:0-45098 GCA_965372135.1 uncultured bacterium
TTTAGTCGTTTAGATAGGCGGTTTTATCAGGTGACATTCGAAGTGGCGCCATGAATCAATGATAGATCGGTTTCGATTGTAATATCATAACTTTCGGTTTACATTTAGGTTGAAGTATTCCACACAAGAAGCCCGTCCAAGAAATTGGGCGGGCTTTTGTGTGTTATAATTACTTACTCGTTATGTTCACTCACTGTTGACTTGGGAGTTATGCATATGGAATCTGGGTACGCGTTGAGTAGCACTGGTATCCAGGAGTTGATTGTCAGAAGTTACGTAGTAGAAGCTGGTGTTGTTGGTCATCATAGCGGTTGAATCGGTGAAGGATGAATTAGTAGTGGAACCGAGCAGCACGAATCCGCTTTGGGGGTTGGTGGTGGATTTGTAAATGTGGTATTGCTGGGTGTTTTGCGTTGGAGACCAGATTAGAGTTATGTTGGTGCCGCCGTCAGTCAATGAGATGTAAAGATCATCAACCGGAAACAAAATGGAAAATTCATCTGCACCGATGTCGGGGGTGACGGGATCGCGAGGATCACCATCGAAGTCGGTGGTAATTTCAGTAATGGGGGTTCCTGCGCTGTCAACTGGAGAGGGCTGATGAGATGCATCGATATGAAGATCGTTTGATAGATTGATAAAATGTGGATCAGCAGAAATACTGTGCGCATCAAGACCAGTGGCACTTTGCCAGCTTTGAAGTGTGAAATAAATACCGCTATAGTATCCTATGTTTCCATAAGGTGAATACAAGTCATTGTAATCAGACGTAATATTATAATATGACGGACTGCCTTGGAGCATAAAACAGCCCCCATAGTTCCCTGCAGCTGTGTGATAGAAAATATTGTTCATTATTACTAAATTTCGAGCAGACATTATGCGGCAACAAACTCCGTTAGAATTGTTGTTAACCACAGAATTATATATGACTCTGTTATCATTACCGGACGTAATCCAGATTCCATACCAATCATCATACACCATATTATTGGCAATCAGGTTGCGCTGTCCTCCACCAATATAAATTTCGTACCAAGATTCATTGATAATAACCTTACAATCAGAAACGTAAGAAAGATGGATTGCGTCCCTCATTTCGGCTGAGCCCCCGATAGGGAAATAATTGCCAATAATTTTTATGTGGTGAGAAGAATCGGAATAGACTGAATCATATGTACTAAGAATCCCAGCGTAGTAGCAATCAGTTATCTCGAGTCCCTTAATGGTTACATAATCCGCGCCCAATATATAGAAACAATTGTTGTTAGTGTAATAGGTGCTATCTGGATTTGCAATTACTGGTGATTCACCTGGCGCATTCTTTATTGTTAGCGGATTCTCGACACCTAAACCGGAAATTGTGCCCCGAATTGTAATCTGACCATAGTAAGTTCCAGAATATAAATTGAATGTCACTGGACCGGTCATACCCTGAGCCTGCAAAGCATTTGCCGCTGAGACCGGATTGGGGAAGTCGTTGTTACCTCCGCCAATATCAAATCCACCGGAGAAGGTGGTGTAAGTAATGATATTAGAAGTATCCGAGGTCAGATATCCCATACCATAACGCGATTGCACAACAATCGTACCGTTGCTTGCCGTAACAGGATTAGCTCCCCCAGGTATTTCGACTCTCACCAGGAAAGAATCCAATGTAAAGGATGTCATAGAGATCGAGTCTATTTGATCTATTCCAAAATGATCCATGATGGTATGTGGAAATGGTTGACCGGTCACTATTACTGTGAGATTATATACATAATCCTGTTTTCCGCAATTGTCAAGATAGAACATATGGTCGATTGTGGTATTCGGTGGATTGATCGTTTGCTGATTTTCAGGAGAAAGATGCATGCAGTATTGAGAATCCTCAATCTCATCTGCACCAATGTCTGGTCGGATTGAATTTCTCCTATCGCCATCAAAGTCGCCAGATATATTGAAGACTGGAGAACCAGCGGAATGTACCGGCGAGGCGTTCGTGGTGTCGAGGTGGAGATTTGCACGCCCGGTCAGGCTTATAAATTGCGGATCTGCACTGATGCTGTTAAGATCAAAACCGTACCAGGTTTGCCATTCAGCAAGGGTTTCCATCTCATGGTAACCACAGCGGACGACATCGCCATTTGGAGCATACCAGTCGTTGTAATCAGAAACCAGTTGCGAACTTGAACTGCAATAAAATGCCCATCCCCAAATTCCCACTTGGTAGGAAATGTTATTTATAAATATAGAGCCAGGCGAATTGTTATTTCGAAAGCCAGCATGCTCACCATCTAAGTAAACCGAATTGTAATAGTGGCGATTATTATTGCCGGATGATGTATAAATTCCGGTGTAATAAGCTCCGTAAACCATGTTGTTTGCAATTAGATTTCGGTCGCTGTGAACTATGGAGATGCCATTCCTGTTTCCATCTATTTCATTGCGAATTACTATACAATCTGCAGCTGTGTATAGTTTGATCCCTTTACGGGAGCCGTATGGAGAAGTATCTTGTATATAGTTACCGATGAATTGATTGTCGGTTGAGGAATCCGATCCGGAGTTTCTGCTGTAGATTCCGTTATAACGGTAATTGGTAATTTCAAAGCCCTGGATAGTCACATAGTCTGCACCACTGAGATAAAAACCATTACCAGTGGTATCCCAGACACCAATCGTATTGGTGATCACCGGTGATTCACCCAGAGCGGCGCGAAAGACCAAGTGATTTGCGGCGCTAAGTCCCGATATAGTCCAAGGGATGTCTACTTGACCATCATAAGTTCCTGAATACACATTAAACGTGACGGGTCCACTCATCCCCCAAGTCTGCAAAGCATTTGCCGCTTCGACAGGATTAGAGTAGTGGTTGTTTCCACCACCGACGTCGTAGGTTCCCAACAGTTGAGCTGTGACTATGGAACTGCTGTAAAATAAAAGTACCACTACCGGAGTAATAATTACCATTCGGAGCATGATTGTCCTCCAGACGTCAGGTTCAAATCAATAGGGCTGAGTCGGTATTATTAGGCAGCTAAGTACAAGAAGAGGTGGGGTAAGATGCTTGTTACCCTATTTTAACCATTTTTCTATGGAAAGTCAAGTGAAATTTCGTAATCGAAAATTTTTCTTACGGAAAGTTAGATTCACCAAAGATCGGAGGATAATCACATCTAAGCATTCACATCATTGGAATAGGGCAGATACGAAAAGAGAGACCGTTAGACCTTGCTGTGGGCGACAAGGTCCGGATCTCTCATTTCGTTGGGAGGGTTATGTTGGGGGATGAGGGTCTATCGTTTTTTAAATATTCGCTGAATATTTCGAAACCACCACACCAGTTTTTTCGTTAGTTCCGCATGAGGTTGCATAGCGCGAGAATCCTTATCCAGATTGGGCGAAAGCAGGTTCAGTAGGTGGTTGGAATCGGTTATTTCGGAGGATTTCTCCGACTGGCGGTTGCGTGTTCTCAGATTTTTTCTTGTATTCATAATTTCGCTTGCAATTTCGAACAAAAATTGGTATATTTAGTATAGTTGCAATGCTAACGACGATTACTATCGATTTTTTAGTTTTTCATTATAGATCTGGAGGATATTACTGATGCCAACGTTCGATGAAACCATGGAAAATTCCCGAGTCTTTTTGACCTATTCATTGGCGATGACGATGCTGGGAAAGTCCGCTCAGATATTGGCGGAACGCGGTGCTGATCCCAAGGCGATGAATTTTATAACCACCGGGATCGAATTGTTATCCCAGCAACTTCGCGGCTACGCTGAGAAGAAAGAATTGGAAGAGGAATTTGACGCCGAATTAGACAGGCTGTGTAAGACGTTCGACATCAAGCGGGCGTAGGGTAGTAATTTTGCCAAAGAAATTCCAAACGGCTTCCGGTTCAGCGCGGCTTAGACGCGCTGCATCCGGCGAAGCTTACGTTCTAATTGTTTCAATACTTTTTGTGCCACTTTGTTAGGCTGAGTGCGCCCGTTTTCCCAGCGGTTGACGGTGGCAAAAGTGACTCCGATTTCGTGGGCAAAATTTTCCTGGGTCATGTTAAGATTTAACCGCAGTTCACGGATGCGTTCACGATCGAATGTGTCCATGAAAAAACTCCTTTGTCTTAACGTACTGCTACTCATGGGATCCTCTGTTTATTTTAATGTTACGATGAATTTGGTTTCGAATTGACGATGATTTTTGCCTGCGATGATACATCGAGTAATATAACTCGTGTTATAGCGATTGCAAAGGTTATGCCATAGCGATTTTATTAGTAACGGATTAGGATAAAACCGTTACCAGATGCCATGTTATAGTGCCTGCGATTTTTAGTGTGGAAGTTTATTAGGAAGGACTGGGCAGAAATTACCTCATATAATAGTAAGAAATTTCCCGTTACGGGTTTAATATAAATGACGAAGAAAGCCGGCCAGAATTTTGGTCGGCTTTTTTTATTTATTTAGTTCGCTTTTTATATACAAATTTATATTCTTGTTAAGAATATATATTTGTGGTTTTTTATTTCCATGCCACCTAAACCCCGCCCACTGAAGGGCAGTTGGATACCTGAGGCGTTGCCCCAGGCTACTCTGTAATGACCCGTTGGGGCTTTGCCCCCCTTTTTCCGCCTGAGGCGGATTAATTCCCCCCGGAGACTGGGAGGGAGAGATTGCCACGTCATCCCGACCAATCGGGATTCCTCGCAATGACGAGCTTTCAATCCGTATGGAACTGGATCCCCGCCTGCGCGGGGATGACAGAAAAGGGGTTGGGGATGACAGTGGGGGGAGCGGGGATGATCCGCCAGTGGGCGGACAAGTCCGGCAAGTGCAGGACGGGTTGATCCGTTAGATGCCAGATAGTCAAGTAGGGTCACATGATGGCACAAGAAATACTGCAAGATGAGGAATAGTGATCCGTTGAATAGAAATTCGTTGACACCTGACAGCACAGAATGGTAGATTGTTACGTCAACCGGCAAACGTCGATATCATGGCATGCCAATGGTTAATTTAATATATGTTGATGCAGAAATCTCGGTTTTACAGAAACAGACCGTTTAATCATATAGCATTTTATAAAAAACCAAGGATTTCTCTTGACATCGGAACATATTGTGTTTATATTTAGATTATGGGAGTATTGGACGCATTCATCGCAATTTCTGAAACGAAATTACCTGCTTCGCACCCCTGCAAACTCGCATTCCATTAAACGAAACAAACTCTGCAACAATAAGATAAAGAACTCTACGGGTCTGTGTTTATCAATGTTCATTAAGAACTCACCGGGTAGCGAGCTTTAAACCTTAACCGGTAAGCAACCTGTTTTTATGAACTAATCACTCAATTCTATGACCTTTAAACCCAATGAGAAATGATACTGAATGACTATGTTTATTGACCATCGTTATTCTGCAATTTCTCTAAAATTACCCAAGGAGGTCAATCGGTATGAAAGATACTGAAATTGAGCAGCTGGCACGTGACGCAGTAAAAGAGGAACTTAAGAAAGTCACTGTCAAATATCGGAAATTTCTATTGGGTTTCATCGCCGCCTTCGCGTTGATACTGACTATGGGTGGAGTTTTAAGCAAAGGTCAAGTTATCAGGACTCTCCATAATGCTGCATTTCCACCCCCACAAAGTACCTCGATTGCAGGCGCGGATCAAATCTGTATCTCCTATGAGGGTAATATTGAGCTTCGGGGAGATGATGCAAACTCGCAAACCGGGAAGTTGACCTTTTATGCGGAGCCCGGTCAGGAAGTAAAAGTTTATGCGAAGGTAATTCATAACCTACTTTCGGAATCTGATATTCAGAGAAGGATTTTTGTCGCGGTTGATAAACAAGCCCTGTATGAAGCACCAAGAGACGAATTACCCGATAGATTCATTCCAATAACAGATAAACTAAGTTGGGATTCATTCGAAGCGTTACCAAACATACATTACATAGCATTCTCATTGGACGATTCTCAACCTAACGATTTAACTGATGAGGTACATATCATATGTGTAATTCTTGTGTATGGAAAATCAACATGATACACCCGAAATCAAGGTGTGTGAAATTGATCTGCTGGACGGTGTTAAGCCTGGCAGTATTTGCCGGTGTTCTTTACGGACAGATCGGCGCAGAATTTATACAAGTCTACGTCGAACCACCTATGAATAGTGAACTGATCATTGCGGTGATCAATCCAAGCGTGTTATACCCTAAGGTGATCGGTATTACACCAGAAGCGAAGGCAGGTCAATCGGGACTTGGAGTCATGCAACATGAAGGCGCCGATGTTGTGATCGGTGGCGGATTTGCACAAAATTACAGTCCCCCAATTCCAGCCGGTCTGTTAATCGTCGATGGAAACATAATAAATCCACTAAATGCAGAGGTGGATTTAAAATATATTCTGGCAGTAAAGGACAACAACCTTCAAATTGTTTCCAGGGATACATTCGATTACGAGGGAGTTACCGGCGCAATGCAAGTAGGTCCATGTTTTGTGAAAGACGGACAGGTAAGCATTCACAGTGACGAACCTGATAAAACTAAACCCGCGACAAGGTCATTTGTAGGCATACAAAGAGATGGTAATATCATCGCGGGAGTGACATTGAGCCCGGTCAGTTTATTACATCTGGCAGAGCATTTGGTTAGCGAATATCAATGTATTGATGCCGTAAACCTTGCCGGTGGTGGAAGCGAAGTGTTCGCAATCCGCCAAGATGAGGAAATAAAATCTTTTGGTAACCGGTATATGAGACAGGCGTCAACGATCGCTTTTCTCCCAAGATAGAATTGATATAATATGCTGATAGGTTGAAATCGGGAAAGGACGAAGCTAAAGATAGATTGTATCGCTTCGGTTATGAGGTGGAATTCGTGGTGTAGTAGAAAAACGTCCACAGACTATTTCTGTGGAACGTAGTAATAGCGGAATCCTGTCATTTTATGAATTGGTGTATTGTCAGATATTATAATTTATAACACAATTCTTATTTTAAAACTTCCTCAATTGCCTTTAAAAATTCCCTATTCTCTTCAGGTAAGCCGACGGTGACGCGGATGTGGTTTTCTAATCCATAGCCGGTTAAGGGGCGGACGATGACGCCCTGATGCAACATGCGGGTGAAGACTTCTCGCCCGTTCATGGGCAGCTCCACCAGGAAGAAATTGGTGTGGGCCGGTATCGGGGGGATTCCCAAATTGGTCAAGCCTTCCTCCACAAACACTTTCCCAATTTCGTTGTTTTGAAGAGTTCGCTCTACGAATTCCCGGTCGTCCAGAGCGGCTAAGGCGGCGTGCTGCGCTACGCTGCTGGTGTTGAAAGCTTCGCGGACTTTGTTCAACGATGCTATCAAGTGCGGGGGCGCGATCCCATACCCTACACGTAGTCCCGCCAATCCGTAGATTTTGGAAAAGGTGCGCAGGATGATGACGTTACGCCGTTCGCGGACATAGCGGATGCTCTCCGGATCGTCTTTGGGGGGTAAGAATTCGTGATAGGCTTCGTCGAGTACCACCACGACGCCCAGCGGTACCCTATCTATGAAATCGTCCAGTTCCCCGCGGCTGATCAGGGTGCCGGTGGGATTATTGGGATTGGCGATAAAGATGATTTTGGTACGGGAGGTGATGCGCTGGAGGACGTCATCCAGGCGGAGTTTATAGTCCACCAGGTTTACCAGTATCGGTACGCCGTTCATGAAGCGGATGGCGATGGGGTATTTGAAGAACATTTCCCTGCCGGTGATGGCTTCGTCGCCGGGGTCCAGGAAGGCTTCGCAGATTTGTTCCACGATTTCGGTGGATCCGTTGCCCAGGATGAACCAATCCCGGTCAAGATTGAAACACTCGCACAGGGCACCTTTCAGGTGATATCCGCCAGCCATGGGATAGCGATTGACATCGGACATCATCTCTACCGCAGCTTGCATGGCTTTCGGTGACGGACCCAACGGGTTTTCGTTGGATGCCAACTTGATTACGTCGGTCAAGCCGTATTCCCGCTGGACTTCGTCGATGGGTTTACCGGGTTCGTAGGGGTTTATTAAGTCCAGCACGGAGCGCGCCGGGTTGGGTGCAGAGAATGATTTCGGGGTCATAGTTACTATTATTGGTGGTTTCTTATCTGGTTCCGGTGTACGATCAGGGGTGGTTTCCATTTATGTGTCCAAGCGCTTCTTTCCGGTGTGTGCCGGATTTAGTATGACATCAGATTTCTGAATATAATATACGAAAACCGAGGGGAAAGTTCAAGGGATATTGCACTTTTTTTCACGCGGTGGAACCGAGCGGATGTGCTATTCGGTATTGGGCTCGATGGTCACCAGGGCTTCGGTGGGGCAGACGATGACACAGGCGGGGGGTTCGCGATCGGGACAGAGGTCACAACGAACGATCACCGGGCGACCGTCGATAGTGGTTTGGGTGACGGCATCGAACGGGCAGCTCATCAAGCAGCTCCAGCAACCGACACAGTCCTCCAGGCAGTGGGTAACGACGCCGGTTTCCGGGTCTTTGCGCAGGTTGCCCATGATGCAGGCATCCACGCACCGGGGGTCGTCGCAGTGGCGGCATATGAATTGGATCTCGTAACGCTGGAACAGGTCACGGCGGATTTGAATGCCGGACAGGGAAGGGTTGTTTTGCCCGAAGTGGGTGATGGAGCAGGCTGCCACGCATAGTTCGCAGCCCACGCACAAGTCGGCTTTGGCTAAGATTTTTCGATTTTGGGTTTTTACAGTGATCATGGTGCAGTTTCTCAGAATTTCTTATCGTCTACTCTATCAGGTGATGGCATTCTGTCCGACAATAGCTAAATCGTGCTGGCAGACGCCCTCGTCTGCCAGTTAAGTGGTTGTTATTCCGTCACACGAGGGCGTGTGACGGCACCTAAGTTGAATTCTCGGACAGACAGATGGCACCTGACAGCATTCAGTGTTACGAGGCATAGCAGTAGGGGCAGCCGGTTTGACAGGTGGCGTAGGTGCCGATATCGCGGCTTTCCCAACACCCGCATTCCTTGCGAGTGGGGTGGCGGTGTTGAGGGATATCGCGGTCGGGGAAGATGGTCGCTAAGTAGGGAGCATCCACGCAACTGCCACGTTTGATATTGCCGATAGCCCAGTCATTTTCGCAGCAGGTTTTCAACGGAAGATGGTATTTAGCTGCGATTGTTGATAATCCCTTTATAATCTCCTGTTTTTCGTCGCTGGTTCCTTCGCGGAGCTGCCAATCGGATATTTCAGTTTTTTTCAACCGGCGTTTGACTTTACGGTAGTAATCGCAGAAGCTGAAGATGCAGCGGTGTACGTGGCTGTGTAGTTTTTCCGTCAACTTATCGAAGGTGTCCAGCCAGTAGGATACCGGCGTGCGTTCGGAAAAGATTATTGGGTCGAAGCGCCAGGCGATTTGTTTTGGCGATGTACGCCGGGATAATTCCTGTAACGTGGCAACGGCTTCCGACGGATCCGGGACATTGGGTTCAAGTGGTTTGGTGATTCCACGGGCTAAGCCAGTTATTGTGTACAGAAAATATTGGGCGTCGCCGCGATGGTCCAACGTATCCAGTAACGGGAAGAAGGGTCGGAAATCCTTCGACCAAAATACGAAACAAGCGACGGCTTCCGGCCGCAATTCCACCTGGTAGGTTTGACCTCCGAATGGATTTTTGACTGTGGCACGATCGGTGTTAAGTTGTGTTAAGAACTCCTTTCCGTAATGTGCCGGGATGTCGGTTCGCCGGCTGACGGATATAATGTTGGGTTTCATCACTGCTTAATGGATTATGGGACGATCTCCTGGTGTGGTATGGGAAGGCTCTCCACCAAGGATTTCAGGGATTTGTTTAGTTCCTGTTTGGCTTCCTCGGGGGGATTTCCCTGGTCATCCCAACCGCGATACCGGTAGTACCGGGTCAGCATTTTATCGAACTGATCGCGGTCGATATGGTGCCCCTTCGCCAGTTTCAAGGGCATGGGATCATCGAAATAACGACCGGGCAAGGTGTCGTCTTTACGGGATAAGCCTTCGCGAATGTTTATCAATCGTTCCAGGTTCACGATCCTACTCCCCACTCCGCGCA
This sequence comes from uncultured bacterium, assembly GCA_965372135.1. Classification (GTDB taxonomy): domain Bacteria; phylum Electryoneota; class RPQS01; order CBDVBD01; family CBDVBD01; genus CBDVBD01. Next base: position 10,082 of record CBDVBD010000005.1, read on the forward strand.
GTTCGTCCTCAGTCATTTCCCACCCGACAACCAGTCTGATCAAGTCACGGAACTGTTCATAACCTAACAATTTAGGGCTATTAAAGCCGTGGCATACGAATTTGCAGATGCCCAGGCTGTCCACTACGGCATAGATAGTTTCGTGTACCGCTACCGGGATTTCTTTGGTGTCGTATGCCGCCGGATTGTTGCTGGTGACGGTGCCGTAGATTTTTTTGCGCAAGCCTTCCGGTAGTTGGAATATTTCCAAGGTAGGGCGACTGCGCAGGTGATCGGCACCTCGGGATGCAGTGGCGATGCCCAAGGCGAAGCCTTTCAGATACCGGACATCATGGGGATCGGATTGGGGCAGCCCCTTGATGGCGATCAGGAAGTGAGCGGCTTCTGGGGGGAATTTCGAAACAGCCTGGGTCGAATCCGCTAAGAGATCGCCAATTCCGTCACGTTTGGAAATGGCGATCATCAGGTCTTCCACCAGGTCGGGATCGCCGAATTTCCATTCCCGTCCGCCAGTGTCCTCCTGGGTTAGATAGCCTTTCTCGAACAACTCGATTCCCCAGGCGATGATAGTTCCGGTGGAGGATACGTCCAATCCCAAGTCGTTGCAGAGGTTGTTGATTTGGATAACCCGCTGAGTATCGCCAATACCGAGATTAGCTCCCAGCAGTACGATGGTGGTATATTCAGGACCTTCGCCGTTTTCCGTGTTGCGGTGGCGGCAGTGCACGATACAATTCTGGCAGGATACCATTTTGTCCACGTACTGGTGGACGACTTCGGCATCCAGGGTATCCTCGAAGGCGTTCAGTTGGGAATTGTTGGTACGAATGGCACCCAGCAGGTTGGAGACTTCGTACAGCAGGGGGGTTCCGACTCTTCCCAAGACCTTGATAACCTTGGACGCTTGGAGATATTTGCGGATTTCGGCGACGGTATCGGGGAATTCATCGGGATAAGCGATGGGAATGCCGCCTCCGGGGCGGGCGACGATGGCTTTCAGGTTTTTGGAGCCCATCATACAGCCCATACCGCCGCGGCTGGCGGAGTTTTTAATCCCATTCATGACACACGCCATACGCACCAGGTGTTCCCCGGCTTCCCCGATGCAGGCAACCTGGATGCCGTGCCCCAAGTCACGTTCCAAGGCAAGCTGCAGTTCACGGGTGTTCATGCCCTGGTATGGTGTGGCATCGCGTATTTCTATTTTGCCATTTTCGATGTAGAGGTATGATAATTTGTCGGCTTGACCAGTAATAATCAGCCGATCGACACCGGCAGACCGCAGGGCGGAACCAAAGAATCCACCGCAGGAAGCATCACCCAGGGCAATGGATTCCGGGGATCGGGCGGATACATTCCAGCGGCTGGAATTGGGCACGCCGGTACCGGTCAGTAATCCGGTTCCGAAAATCAAGGGATTTCGGGGGTCTAAGGGTTCCAGTTCGGGGTTTCGCAACAAGTAGAGATACGCCATGTTCAAGCCGCGACCGCCCAGGAAAGCTCGAGCCGCTTCCGGGGGAGTATCAACCACATGGGTTTGTCCGGTATCAAGATCAAGGAAATAGGTATTCGATCGTAGTGCGTCCGGCACGGTTGTCCTCAAGTCAAGATTATTTTTGCGATTGTTCCGAGTTTAGTTGTCCGGTGCGACGCTGCCAGGTATGGGTGTTCATTTTCTTTTTGTACGGGGTTTCCTCCCAGACATGATCCCGCCAGGTATAATCGCCTTCCATGTCCTCCCGGCGCAGGTCTTTCAAGCGTTGGACGAAGCGGTATCCGCCGGTAAGGATTTCGGAACCCAGATCGCCGACGTCAAGTTGTTCCCGAATCAGGTGATGATAAGCACCGGAAAATGTGATGTCCCCAATTAGGATCGCACCTACTAATTTACCACCGCGTAAGATCACTTTGCGGTACACGCCCGGTCGGTTGGTGGGGTCGATTAGTTCGGTTAATTTATCGCCGTTTACGGATGCGGTATTGGAAATTTCCGTCATTGGGACGTTGGTGATGCCCAAGGTATTCACGGCGCAGCCCAGGAAATTCAAGGAGTTCAGCGCTACCGATCCCTGGTAGTCATCGGCAGCTCCCACCATGGTCCTGCCAGCGATCCGCCCTTGCTCTCTGGCGGATATCCAGTTCAGGTTTAGCGATAATCTATCCTGCAGGGGGTCGGGCGCTTCCGCCACATCTCCCGCCGCAAATACGTTGTCTAAGCTGGTTCTGCCGTTGTTATCCACTACGATACCCTGTTCCACTTTCAATCCCGCTATTTCCTTCAGGAACAAATTCGGTTCCACCCCAGCTGCGAGTACAGCGACTGCGAATTGGACGGTGCTGCCGTCGCTGAGTGTGGCTTCGCCGTCCCCGTCGGGGTGGGTGAGGATATCCGTTACGGTGGTATCGGTACGGATAACGATCCCCTCAGCGATCAGATGGTCTGCCAGTACCTTCCCGGCGCCGTTATCCAACACCGACGGCATCACCCAAGGCAACACTTCGACCACCGTAACCGACATGCCGCGTTTGTGTAAGGCTTCGGCGGCTTCCAGACCGATTAATCCGGCACCGATCACTAAGGCTTGTTGGTTTGGTTCGATTTGCCGGTTGAGAGTTTCTGCATCGCTGATGGCGATTAAAGGGTGGACACGGGCGGGGTCCAAGCCAACCACTGGGGGGATTTTCTGACGGGCTCCGGTGGCTATTAGTAATCGGTCGTAAGGTAAATGGTCGCCTGATGCCAACCATACCGAGTTCCCTGCCACATCGACATGTTCCACTGTCTGATCCAGCATGTATTTTAAGTTGTCGCCGTCAGGTGCCAGGCGGGAACCGGCTTCCAAGAGCTGCTCCATGGTGATTCCACCAGCTAAGTAATGGCTGATGGCTGGTTTGGAATACGCCCGGTACAGTTCCTCGGTGATGATTTGGATAATTCCTTCTGGATCCGAAGATTGGATTTCCCGAGCGGCTGTCAAGCCAGCGGGACCATTGCCTATAATCAAGTATTTGGTCATTATCCTCCAGTCAACAGCAGATGGAATTCCACGCGGTCGCCGTCCGTTAGAGGGGTATCGACCCCGGACAATGACGATGACAGTTGCCCGTTGACGGCGGTAAGCAGGTTATAATCGGGAGTATCGTCTTCCAAGCCGACTTCTTCCGCCCATTCGGGGAACCGTGTTCCAAGGAGCTGGTATAAGTCACCCAAGGTTGCGATTTCTTCTTCGATTTCCAGATCGCGGGTGCCAACATAGGGCAGGAAGGCGTATGAGAAATGTATGTATATCATTGTGTTAAGTCCATTGCGCGAACAGGCGTCCCCATAACCGGCGGGCTTCATCTACTGACTCCACTCCACGGATCAGGACCCGACCGTCGTCGAACCATAGGATGTCGTGAGTGTCGTCCCGCCATCGGGCGAAATACGGGGTTGTTTCGATGATCCCGGGACCTGACCACTGCTGTTTGATCTGTTTGATGTCAGGGGTTTTTTCGGTTCCCGGAACTATGGATACCTCGTTACGACCGCATAATTGGAAAGCCTGGGGGTACTTGTCACCCCGCAGGAAGTCACGTTTGTTTTCTACACATGCCGGGCAAGACGGATTTTGCTTAACGTTAATGGCTTTCATTTCGGATGGGAACTGCTCCAATGAGAATAAGGTTCCCCAGTCCTGCCATTGGCGGTGTAAGCCCTGGATTGCCAGCCATACCGCTTGCCCTGACGCCCAATGTGCAGCCGGGGACCAGATGCCAATTGCATCACAGGTGGGTGTGGATCCGGGTGCTGGGTATTCCTGCACTAAGCAGCGCAGGCAGGGTTCACCACCGGGCGGCACACCCATCACCATCCCGGATCTGCCTGCAGAGCTGCAGTACAACCAGGGGATGTTCATTTCCAGTGCGGCGTCGTTTACCAGATATCGAGCCGCCAGGTTGTCCAATCCGTCCAATACCAGATCTTGACCGTCAAAGTGTTTTAAGACGGTACGGGGATTGAGGTCGGCGAATACCGGCTCAATTTCAACGTCGGGATTGATGTTTCGCAACCTTTGGGCAGCAGCTTCGACTTTGGGCAGTTCTTGTTTTACCTGTAGTTCATCGTACAGGATCTGGTGTCCGAGATCGCTGAGTTGCAGGACGTCGCGGTCGATGATGCGTAGTTTTTTTACTCCCAACCGCACCAGCAAATCTGCGGCATAGCAGCCGATGACCCCCATTCCCGCGATGGCGATTCGGGCGTGGGATAACCGTTCCCAGGCTCCTGGGGACAAGTCTTTCAGTCTGCGGAATCGGTCGTAGCGGTCGGCAGTCATTGAATATTATCTTATTGTTTATTTCATTTTATCAAGCAGTTGTTTCCAGGCACGATCAACATCACGCTGAGCTTTTTTATAATCCTCTTCGGAGAAGTGCCGGAAGCGTCCCTGGAGTTCCAAGTATTCATTGATCGGTACTTTGGTTGGATTTTCGGTGAGGGTGATTTTTCCTCCGTTCCGCTGCTCGTACAGTGGGAACACCCTCGATTGGGTCGCCAAGCGGGATATTTTGATGCTCATGCGGTCATCGGATCGGTGCCCGGGCGGACAGGAACAATAGAGATGCAGGAATCGGAATCCACGGGTGGCTTTGGCTTTCCGGAATTTTCGTAAGAAGTCGTCGGGATAGGCGATGTTGACGGTAGCTTGATAGGGGATTTTATGGGCAGCGATGATCGCCATGATGTCCTTTTTGGGTCCGACCTTAGGACGTTTCGCTGGAGTGGTGGTGGTCCAGGCTCCCGGCGGGGTGGCAGACGACTGTTGGACGCCGGTGTTCATATAGGCTTCGTTGTCGTAGCACACGTACAGGTAATCGTCATTTCTGGCGGCGGATGCCGATACCGCTCCCAATCCGATGTCGAAGGTGGCGCCGTCACCCGCCCAGGCGACGACGGTGGTGTGGTCGTTACCCTGGCGGTGGAATCCGGATCGGATACCGGCGGCGGTGGAGGCGGCGGTTTCGAAGGCGACGTGATATAAGGGTACTCCCAACGCCGAAAATGGGAATGGTCCGTCGATGACCGCCATGCAGCAGGCGGGGATCACGAATGCGCAGTCCCGACCCAGAGCGTTTAGCGCTTGACGCAGGGACAGAGCACCACCGCACCCGGGGCATGCCAAGTGCCCTGATGACATTATGTTGTCTTTCTCGCCTAAGATGCGCCGTGTGTTTGTTTTCATTGCCATGGGAACACCTATAGGGACTCTTCGGTGCTTACGTCCACCCAGACCGGTTTCAGGGTGGGTTTGGGCTGTTTTAGGACGTACCGATATATTTTGATCAAGGTTTCCGGCAGGACTTCCCTGCCTCCAAGTCCGGTGATGAAGCCGTATATTTTCTTTCCCTGCCATCCATCCATTGGGTAGAATGCTGACCGTATTTCCTGCGCCCAGATCCCGCCGTAGCCATAGGAACAGGCGCGATCCAACACTGCGATTAAGGGAATATCGCCCACGGCTTCTTGTATCATTGCGGCTGGGAAGGGCCGGAATAGGCGCACTTTGATCGATCCCACCGGCAGTCCTTCTTCTCTCAATTGATCGACTACGATACGTGCAGTGGAGCTAGCGGTGCCGGACACAATCAAGACCGCCTCGGCACCATCTAAGCGATATGGTTCCACCAGTGGGTGGGTGCGACCGAATATGGATTGGAACGCCTGGGTTTCTTTTTCGGCGATTTTTAGCGCCTGATCCATGGCGTCCTGGATTTTATAGCGGGATTCCATGAAGCAATCCGCCGCCATCATTCCGCCGAAGGCATGGGGCTCTTCCGGGTCCAGCTTGAAGGCGGCTTCCCGCGGCGGCAGGAACCGATCCACCAGCTCCTGGTCGGGAATATCCACGATTTCGGCAGTGTGGGACAGCACGAAGGCGTCCAACACCAACATAACCGGCAACAGCACCTGTTCGGAAATTTTAAATGCGATGGGAATAGTATCCAGAACTTCCTGGCTGCTCTCGCAGTAGAATTGCATCCATCCGGTGTCGCGCTGCGCCAGGGAATCGGATTGGTCGGTGTAGATGGTCCAAGGCGGCGCCAGGGACCGGTTGACATTTACCATGACGATGGGCAGCCGCCCCCCCGCCGCCCAGTGCAACATTTCATGCATCAGAGCCAAGCCCTGACTGGAGGTTGCGGTAAAGGCTCGGGCGCCGGTCATAGCGGCACCGATGCAGCCCGCCATGGCGGAGTGTTCGGACTCGCAATGGATGAAATCAGCCGCCAAATCGCCGGAAGCGCACATCTCGGACAACATCTCCACGATCACCGTCTGGGGGGTGATGGGATAGGCGGCGATCACCTGGGCACGGGATAGTTTTACCCCGTAGGAGACGGCTTGGTTGGCGGTGATTACTTTTTGCATATTAGCTTTTCGAGATTACTGTTTTTTATTTCTAACGGATCGGGTCTAAGACAATGACGTGCCGGGGGCATTCCTCGACACAGACGCCGCAGCCCTTGCAGTGGTCATAGTCATATACCAACTTGCGATGCCCCTCGACAGTGATGGCGGTATCGGGGCAGAACACGAAGCAGTTTCCGCAGTGATTGCAGTGCCCACAATGGAAGCAGCGCTCCGCTTCCCTGACCGCATTAGTAGGACCGATGCCACGCCGGACTTCGTTGAAGTTGTCCGGTCTTTCAGTGATTTGCATCCGTTCGCGACGCCGGGTGATGGGATCAAAGTATGCCGGGTTAAGTTCCGCCCATTTCAGGTAAGGCGCCGCTACCGGTGATTCGTCATTTAGGTAGGCGGTAGCTGCCGACCAGCCGCCATTTTCTCCCACCATCCACTCCTCGGGTAGTTTGGGCGAATGTTCGCCGCTGAGGAACCGGTCGATTAACATGGCTGCACGTTTCCCGGAACCCAGAGCATGCGCCACTGTGCGGTCACCACCCTCGAAATCACCGCCCAGGAACAAGTTGGGGATTTCGGTACGTCCAAGTTTATCGCCGGAAATCAGCGATGACATGTTTTTGTCAACCCGGGATGCATCGATACCCTCGCCAATGGCATTCAGGACAGCCGTCGCCGGATATTCGTCCTCCGAGCCTTTAATGGGTATGGGGCGGCGTCTGCCGCTTCGATCTGGTTCACCCAGTTTCATCCTGACACAGCGGATGCCGGATACTCTGCCGTCAGTGTGCAAGATTTCGACCGGGGCTGCCAGGTATTCAATCGCAATGCCTTCGCTAATGGCTTCTTCGATTTCATCCTCGAAAGCAGGCATTTCTTCCCGGCTGCGGCGGTATATTATGGTGACGTCGGCGCCCAGTCTGCGGGCGGCTCTGGCGGAATCGATGGCGGTATTGCCGCCTCCAATGACTGCTACATTATTGCCAAGGTCGGGATGGTCTCCCTGGTTTATCCGATTCAAGAATTTCAAGCCGGACCAGACGCCATCGGTGTCCTCACCGGGTATTTCCAGTCGATAACTTTGGGTGGCGCCGGGTGCCAGAAATACCGCATTGAATTCGGATAGCAGGTCATTCAACATGCGATCCGACCCGACGGAAACCCCGGTGTACGTTTTGATGCCGAGGGATAATATCCGTTGGATTTCAGCATCCAAGATGGAGGGCGGAAGGCGGAAATCGGGAATACCCCAGCGTAGGAGTCCGCCCAGCAACGGTTGGGATTCGAACAGGGAGACTTGATACCCTAACAGCCGCAGGTGGTAGCTGGTGGCTAACCCCGCTGGTCCGGACCCAACGACCGCTACCCGAAAGATTGACTGCATCTCACGTTCTACCGGGATTTCCAGACGTTTCTTGATGCCGTAATCGCCCACTTCCCGTTCCACGTGGTGGATGCCCACCTGCTGGTCGTAATAGCTGCGGTTACAAGCGGTTTCGCATGGGTGGAAGCAGATTCGCCCGCAGATTGCCGGGATGGGATTTTCCCGAAGTATGATGTGCCATGCGCCCTCCAGGTCTTCGTGCTGCACGTGATGTAGGACGTCTTCAATGTCTTCGTTGACCGGGCAGCCATCGCGGCAAGGGGCTAATTGGCGTTGGAAACGGGGGCGTACCTGGCTCCAGCTTCCGGTGGGAAATATCTTTGTCGAAGTCCAAGAGATCGCCACCGGCGGGATTTGGGTGACCGTCAGTTGTCCCGCTTTGAGGGTTGTGCCCTCAATGACGATTTTTTTCGCTTCTTGTGAGTATATTTTTTCGGATATGGGCATGGAATAGTTATCTGTCGAGTTTTTCATCCCGACGAGTCGGGATTCAGAACCCGACCTACTGGTTGATTCCTCTTTTTAATACATCGTTGGCGATAACTAAGCGTTGGATTTCGTTGGTGCCTTCGAAGATGCGGGTGATGCGGGCATCACGGTACATGCGTTCCACCGGATATTCGCTCATATAGCCCATGCCGCCGTGGATTTGCACCGCTTTATCGACGCATCGACCCAACGCTTCCGATGCAAATAGCTTGGTGATAGCGGATTGACGGGTGAGGGGCATGCCCTGATCGCACATCCAGGCGGCACGGTAGGTCATGGATTCCACCGCGTAGATATCGGCTGCCATGTCCGCCAGCATCCATTGGATCGCTTGCAGTTTGGCGATGGGGGCTCCGAATTGTACCCGTTCCTTGGAATGGGCGATGGACAGGCTCAGGGCTTCTTTCATCGGTCCCAGACATTGGGCGGAAACAGTGATCCGTCCCACATCAAGGGTGTTCATAGCTACTCGGAATCCGTGCCCTTCTTCGCCCAGCCGATTTTCGACCGGCACCCTGACGTCTTCAAAGAATAGGTCGGTGGTGTGTGAGCCGCGAATACCCATTTTCTGTTCGGGTTTTCCGGCTCGGACACCGGGGGCGTCGGCTTCGACCAAGAAGGCGGTAATTCCCCGGACTCCGGTGTCGGGGTTGGTTTTGGCGAATACGCTGTACAGGTCGGCAACTCCGCCGTTGGTGATAAAGCTTTTCTGACCGTTCAACACGTAATGATCGCCGTCCCGGATGGCTTTAGTGGCGATAGCTGAGGCGTCGGAACCGGCACCGGGCTCGGTTAGAGCGAATGCGCCCAGGATTTTACCCTCCGCCATGGGGGGCAGCCATCTCTGTTTCTGTTCCTCACTACCGCCCTTGAGGATCGCCATGGCGCCGATGCTGGTATGACCGCCGATGACGATACCGGTGGACATGCAGGCGCGGGAGATTTCCTCCATCACAATGCAGGAGCCGATTTCACCGAATCCGCCGCCGCCGTACTCTTCGGGCAGCACTACGCCCAGGAATCCCAGTTCGGCGGCTTTATCAATCACACTTCGCGGTACTTCGCTGTTGCGGTCAACTTCGGCGGCATGGGGTCGTAATTCACGGTCGGCAAAGCGCCGCGCTAAGTCGCGGAGCATGTCGTGTTCTTCGGAAAAGGAAAAGTCCATATGCTAAATTGTCAGGATCACAGGGATCCTGACCTACCTATTGTTGGTTATTGGCTAATTGGAATCCGAGATTAATGGCTTTCAGATTCATATCGTGATGTTGTTTTGGGACGCTTTTTTGCATGGCATTTTCCAGGGACCGGCGGGATACGAAGTTCCCGATCCCGACCGCTGCACCCAGGAAGATCATGTTGGCGGACAGCCGGTGGTTGAAGTGTTCCATGGCGGTTCGGGTGGCTGGAATCGGGGTAAGTGGATGGGGATCATTGGGATCGGGAGTCACCAGATCCTGATCGAATATAATCCGCCCGGAATCGGCGACCTCGGACAGGAATTTGTCGTACCCGTCCTGAGATAACGCCAGCAGCCAATCGACGTCGGTAACATGGGGATAGGCGATGGGCTGGTCGGACAGGATGATCCCGCATTTACAAGCGGAACCGCGGGCTTCGGCGCCATAGCTGGCAGCTTGTGCCGCATATAGTCCATCCAGAACCGCTGCTTGACCCAATACTACTCCCGCCAGCACCACCCCCTGTCCCCCGAAACCTGATGTTAATACTTGTGTAATCATGAGGATACGAATACTCCGGTTACGAATTTCCCTTCCAACTCTTCCGAGTTCATGGCTTCCGATGCCTTTTGATTCACCAGCCGGGATTTCAAGTCGTGGTAGAGTTCCGTAGTTTGTTTGATGCCGCGGTATTTCCCGTATTGCGTGGGGCATGGGGACAATACCTCCACGAAGGAAAAGCCGTTCGTCATCATAGCCGTTTGTAAGGATTTTATCAGCGGGTGGATTTGAGTGACGCTGTACCGAGCGACGTAGTTGGCGCCGGCGGCAGCCACCAATTTGCTCAAGTCGAAGGGCGGTTCGGGATTTCCCCAGGGTGTGGTGGCAGAGGTTTCGCCCAGATGCGATGTGGGCGCTACCTGCCCGCCGGTCATGCCATAGATTTGGTTGTTGGCGCAGATGACGGTCATATCCACTCCACGACGGGCGGCATGGATCAGGTGGTTGCCACCGATGGCTGCCAGGTCGCCGTCGCCGGATATTACCATGACGTTCAGTTTGGGATTGTACAACTTGGCGCCGGTGGCAAAGGCAACCGGTCTGCCATGCAGGGTGTGCAGGGTGTCGGCTTTGTAGTGCGGGGATGGGATCCAGGCACCGCAGCCGATACCGGACACGAATAGCATGGAGTCCCAGGATATGCCGCTGTCATGGATGGCACGCACGATGGCACCCATCAGGATACCGTGCCCGCAGCCGGGGCAAAACGGGGTGGGAAAGACTTCTTCCCGGTAGTACTGTCGCAGGGTTTCGATCATGTTTATTTCTTCTATAAGACGTTATTTATCAATAATTCAGGGTTACGAGACAAGTTCTCCCAGCCGGTCAAGGATCGGTTTTGGTTTTATCACTTCGCCGTTCACTTGGGAAAGCCGGATAACCGGGATATCCACTATCCGCTCGATTTCTCGGGCAATCTGCCCCAAGTTCATCTCGGGGATCAGGATTTGGGTTAAGTTGGCGGTTAATTCCTTAATGGCTTTTTCCGGGAAGGGCCAAATGGTGATAGGGCGGATCAACCCGATGCGTTGTCCCTGATCACGGAAAGTCTTTACCGCCTGGTAAGCGGCACGCGCGGTAAAGCCATATGTCAACACAGCGAGTTCGGCATCGTCCATCCAATAATGTTCCACACGGGCGATGTCGTCGGCATAGGCTAATACTTTTTGATTGATCCGGTGTACCAGTGTGTGATGTACTTTGGAATCCTGGGTTTTTCGATACCCGCGTTCGTCGTGAGTGGAGCCGGTTACCAGCAGGTTTTCTCCTTCGCCGAACGCCGGCATTGGTGGGACTCCGTCGGGGAGTTCGTGCCCGAATGGCGGCTTCCCCGGCTCTTTGTAGCGATCCCAGATTTCGTGGGTTTCGGGCACTACTACCTGTTCCCGAAGGTGCCCCACACCCTCATCCGCCAATAAGAACACCGGGATTCGGAGGCGTTCCGCCCAGTTGAAGGCTTCCAGGGTCAGGTCGTACATTTCCTGCACCGACCAGGGCGACAATGCTACAATCTGGTAATCGCCGTGGGATCCCCATTTCACCTGCTGGATATCGCCGGAACCCGGCCGGGTGGCTTGTCCGGTGGCTGGTCCAGCACGTTGGATGTCGACGATTACAATCGGGGTTTCGGTGAGTGTTGCATAGCCGATGCCTTCCATCATCAAACTGAGCCCGGGACCGGAAGTGGAGGTCATGGATTTGGCGCCCGCCCAGGCTGCTCCGATCATGGCGCTGATGGAGCCGATTTCATCTTCCATCTGCACGAACACCCCGTCCACGTCACGGAATCGCTTGACCGCATGCTGCATCACTTCGCTGGCGGGTGTAATGGGGTATCCGGCAAAGAATCTGCATCCGGCAGCGATGGCACCTTCGGCGGAGGCTTCATCTCCCATCAGGAAATGACTACCGGGTGGCAAAGTCGGTTTACAGGTCTTGCTGACGGCGTCAGTCAATTATTTATCCTTTCTTCACGATGATGGCAAGGTCGGGACACATTAATTCACATAACATACATCCTGTGCATAGAGATAAGTCGTTAATCATGATACGGCGATAACCTTTGGAGTTGACCTGGTCGGATAATGCGAATACTTCAGGGCGTGGGCATACGTCGATGCATAGCTCGCATCCTTTACACCAATCGTCGTTGATAACGATATCAAGTACTTTTTGCTTGGCTTTGGCTGTTTTTTCTTCTGTGTTCACTTTTGCCATCACGATTCCGTTCTTGTGTGTCAGGTTTTCCGATCGTGTTAGATGTTATGGAGTTACGATAGACCGGAGGGCATCGGGGACACCTTGGCGCATGACGTCGAAGGCATCGTTGATTTTGTCCAACGGATATCGCCCGGTAACCAGTTGCTCAACTTTTATCTTGCCCAATCGCGCCATTTCGATGATGCGTGGGTAATCCACGGGACGGCAGCCCAATGACCCCACCACTTCCATTTCGAAGTACATGATTTTGGCTGCCGATAGTTCCACCGGCTTATTGGTGTAGCCAACTACCACTAACCGCCCCCCTTTGCGCAGGGTGGAGAATGCGGCTTGCATGGTGGCGGGATTTCCGATCACCTCGAAGGCGACATCGGCACCGCCGCCGGTCAGTTTACGTACTTCCTTGTCCACCCGTTCCACTTCGTTAGGGTTGATGGTTGCCGTGGCGCCCAGTTTTTTCGCCCATTCCAGCTTTTCCGGGATGATGTCGATAGCGATCACGGACGCACCCACTGCAGCAGCCATCTGTACAGCATTGATCCCCACCCCACCGCAGCCATAGACTACCACATTATAACCAGCCTTGACTTCACCGCGATTCACTACCGCATGGTACGGAGTTGAAATAGCGTCGGCGATGATGGAGCCTTCTTCCAGGGGGATTTCTTCCGGCAGGTGGAAGCTATCCTTCGCTGGCGCGATCACATATTCGGCGTAGGCGCCGTCGATATTGTTGCCAAACATGACCATGGTGTCGCAGATGTTTTCTCTGCCCACCCGGCAGTTAGGGCACACGCCGCAGGTTAGCACCGCCGGCAGCAGCACCCGGTCGCCTTCCTTGAAGTTGGTGACGCCTTCCCCCACCGCATCCACGATACCTGACGGTTCATGACCCAGGATCAGCGGTGGTTTTTTGAAGGTGGGTACGCCGTGGTCAATGTAATGGAGGTCGGTATGACAGACGCCGCATCCGGCAACTTTTACCCGGATTTCACCGGCACCGGGAGTTGGTGTGGGGACGTCTTCTATCACTAACGGTTGATTGGGACCGTGAAATACAGCAGCTTTCATGAGTTGACCCTCGGTAATGTTAATTGAATCGATGTCGGATTTCTGCTCCCGCCCAAGCGGGATTGGAACCCAACCTACAATTATTTTTGTTTTCGGGTGTAGATTATCCTGGCGTCATCCTCGGGGGTGAAACAAGCATCGCAACCGGATTCAGGATCGCCGGAAGTGACCGGTTCCAACCGCACTTCGAAGCCAAGTTCTTGGTACTCCTGCACCGCTTCGGATAACCGGGATTCGCTCAATACTGACCGGCGTTCCCAGCCGTCGGCGGCTAATTTGACGTCCAGGGAATGTTGGTGATTGCTCATTATTATAGGGTAATTCTCCGTTCTAAATTCACGGTTTTAGAGGGGTTGAATTTGTTGGAACTAAAGAATTTCAGCAGCTTCCAGTCTTCCCAACTCACAAGGGTTTGTACGGTTTCGGCACCGGCAGCCGACAGATGTGCCAGGAAATCATCCAACAGCTCCCGTGCAATACCGCGACCACCGTATTGGGGATCGATGCCGATAGTGTCTATCGTAGCGGACGTTTCCGGGATACCGAATTCACCGATAAATACCTTGCCCATTATGAATCCGACCAATTTGCCATCGACTTCAGCTACCATGGAAATCACCATACTCTGGGAAGTGTCCAATGTGTCATCCAGTTTCTTTTTCAGGTATTCCGGTCTGGCATATCCGACGTGTTTGGCATCGATCTCGATAATGACATCCAAGTCTTCGGCGCGGATGGGTCTGATTTCCGGCGGGTTGTGCTGTGTAGGATTCATTCTATTCACCTTGTTAATTAATAATCATTAGAATAAGTCATCAAGATCGTCATCACCGCCGCCACCGGGCATTTCGCCGTGTTCCTGCAGGTACTTTTGAATTAATTCGCTTTCCCGTTTGGTGTACATAGGATCTTCTTCCCACAGGAAATACACCAAGTCGCTGGGGTTATCCAGGCAGTCCATCAGACTATCCCTCAGGTTATCAGTTCCGGAAATGCGGAGTATTTTTTTCTCCGAATCCAGCAGTTGGAACACTCCTTCCGTTTCCGGTATGGATTCTACCGTTTCGGCATTCAACGGCAGCCACAGTTCTGGCGGCAGGACATTCGGTGTTAGTTTCAGCCTCAGATGGCACTGCAGGCATCGTTCCGCTTCCTGTCTGGCGATATCCTCAGTGTAAGTTTTTTCGATAAGGTCAAATCCGGATATTCTCGCAGCAGGATCCGTGGTTTGTCCAGATTGTCTTTTTCTCTTGATAGCATCGAATGAGGTGGTTAGTTCAGGGTTATCGACTTCGGGGAATTCTAAGGTAATATCAGGAATTCCGGTGCCGCCCAGATATCTGTCCACCGCATCCGCCAATTTCCTGCCATCGGCGATGGCATCGACCACAGATGATGGTCCGCGGGTGACATCGCCCACTGCGAATACACCATCAGTTGATGTGGCGAAATCAGTGTCGATTTTTAGTAATCCGCCCATTGTTTTTTCCAACGCTGGGGCTGATTCATACAACTCGGTATCCACGTCCTGACCAATGGTTACGATGACATGGTCTGCGGGCAAGTGATTTGTGATGTTAGTGTCGAATTGGGGATTGAACTGCCCGTGTTCAGCGAATACCTGAGTGCATTTAATCAGGTCCACACCGGTAACCTTGCCGTCGCTGGACAGGAAACGTTCCGGTCCCCAGGATGGGAGGATGGTGACACCTTCCTCTTCGGCTTGAGCGATTTCCCAGTCGTGGGCGGGCATTTCTTCACGGGATTCCAAACAAGCCATTTGCACCACATCAGCACCAAAGCGCAGTGCGGTCATGGCGGCATCGATGGCGACATTTCCGCCGCCGATCACTACTACTTTACCTGATAGCTTGGGGTGATGATTAGTTTTGGCTGACCTGAGGAATTCCAGTCCGGGATAGATTCCTTCAAGTTCCGCACCGTCCACCTGCAACGATTTGCTTACCGATGCTCCTACCGCCAGGATGATGGCGTCGAAATTTTGCGCTTGCAGCTCAGGGATGCCGATTTCAACGCCCAGACTGTGGTTCATATGGAATTCGATGCCCAGGTGTTCCAAGATGGTGACTTCGCGATCCAAGATTTCCTGAGGCAGGCGGTAGTCGGGGATGGCGTAGCGCATCATGCCGCCGGGTTTCTCCATGCGATCGAATATTTGGATATGGTGACCCTGGAGACTCAAGTAATATGCAGCGGTCAATCCAGCCGGACCGGACCCGATGATAGCGATTTTTTTGCCGGAGTTTGCTTGAGCCTGGTGCAATTCAAAGTCCGATTCCGGGAATTGGTCAGCGACGAATCGTTTTGAGGCGCATATGGCTACCGGTTCGTCGAGGTGACCCCTGCGGCACATGTCTTCGCAGGGGTGGAAGCATACGTATCCCAGGATGGCAGGGAACGGTACCCGGGATCGAATCAGTTCCAGGGCTTCCTTATCCCGACCACCGGCGATCAAGCGCAGGTAGCTGGGGATATCTATGCCGGTGGGGCAGCTTTCCACGCAAGGAAGGGGATCATCGTACTGCACCGGTGGGACGCCCTCTTTGTCCAACAAGGCACCGGTGGGGCACACCTCCACGCAAGCACCACAGAAGCGGCATTCCGATTCCAGTAACGCTCCTTTTTTCAAGGTACCCACCCAGGCTCGACCGTCCTTCCACACCGCACTCAATACCTCCACTTTACGCAGGTCGTTACAAGCGCGGACGCAACGCAGGCATCCGATACAGAGGTTGTAGTCGCGGTCGAATAATGGATCGTCCTTGATGATAGGATGGTTTTGGGGCAGGTATTTCTGGGTGTAATCAGGGATGCCGACATAGTCACACACTTTGCCCAGTTCGCAGCGTCCCAATAATATGCAGCAGATCTCTTCCACCGGTACGTTGGTGGAGCAATCGGTGCGGCTACAGCCTTCCCGTTGGGCGCAGATATAGCAGGCATGAGGGTGATCAGCCAAGATTTTCGCCAGGGCTTGCTTACGACGCTGGATGACCTCCGGTGTTGCAGTAAGGATTGCCATGCCATCTTCCACCGGTGTGATACAAGCATTCACCGGTTCCGGCTGCCCGTTCACCTCAACCAAGCACAGGTTGCAATGGGCGTCGTCTTCGGCAGTTTCGTTAGGTTTTTCGCCGGTGATTTTGTTATTTCCTTGCCATACCGCATCCACCCAGATCGTGTCGCGACCGGGAGGCAGGTCCGGGTGATGACACAGACGGGGGATATAGATCTCGGCGCCATCCGCAGCTTCGAGGATGGTCATTCCATCATGACAGGAAATGGGTGATCCATCGATTGTTATGGTCAGATTGGATTCAGGCATCGATTTCGATTTGTTGTTTATTGTCCGATTTTTGACAGTGACTGCTACCAGGAATGGGTGATGGCACCGGGGGTACAGGCTTCCACGCATGGTAACGGCGGTCGATCAGCGACTGGTTTGCAGGGACCGCAGTCGTATTTTACCTTCTTGCGGTGCTCCTCTTTTACCGCCGCCACCTCGTCGTCGTAGTCGTCAGTGATGATTTCGAACATCCCCACCGGGCAGGCGTCCACACATCCATGATGATCACAGTCGAGGCAGAGGTCAGTGTCGATGGTGATGTAGAATTCGCCCGATCCGTCCATATATCCGTAGTTGGCTTTCATCAGGCACCTTTCTTACGCTGTTTTTCCACCAGGGCTTTGGCGAATAGGGCACCGCCCAGGGCGCCGGCAATCTGGGTGTCGTATCTGGATTTCAATGAGGTAAGCTCCAATTCTTTTTCCAGGCGGTTGAGCACACCCACATTTTTTGCGATCCCGCCGGTGATGGCGAAATCTTTTTCCACGCCAATGCGTTCGAGTAAGGTCACTACGCGGTGTGCCATGGCGCTGCAGTATGCCGCCAGTACTTTCTTCTTGGACCAGCCGTCCCGGAGTAATGACGATGCTTCCGATTTGGCAAATACTACGCAGGTGGATGATACCGGTGGAGGTTCTTCTTCCACGTCTAAGGATAGTTCACCCACATCTTCGATGGGTACCGATAATAGGTTGGCGAATACTTCCATCCCGCGACCGGTGCCGGCGGCGCATTTGTCGTTCATCAGGAAGTTGGTGACTTTGCCGCGCTCGTCGCAGCGGATGGCTTTGCAGTCCTGACCACCCATGTCCAGGATGGTTCGGACGGTGGGTCCGTACATGTAGTTCCCGCCCCTGGCATGGCAGGCGATTTCGGTGATGGCACGGTTGGCGAAGGGCACATTCACGCGTCCGTAACCGGTGCCGACTATATAGTGGATGTCGTCTAATGTCATACCAGTGTTCTCCAGCGCCCAATTCATGGCTTTCCGGGCACTGTCAGGGCTGTCGGAGCCGGTACGCATGTTGGAATAGGCGTATAATTCGCCGTCCACCATGATCACCGCTTGGGAGCTGACCGATCCCACGTCACAGCCTGCGGTGATGGTTTCGGCGCCTTTCCAGTCCTTGTTTTCGTCATGCCAGTTATATTCTTTCCAACGCCAGAATTCCTTTTTTTCCTCACTCATCTTTGTCTCCTAAGGAATTGGTGTAACCACACAATTCTATTATTAACTGATTGTTATGCTGATTTTTCCAATTTAGTTTTGGCTGTCAACGCCGCTCCGAGTGCTCCGATAAATTCGGCATTTTCGGGGACGATAACTTCCTTTTCCAGTCCGCGTTTCAAGGAATCGACGAAGCCCACGTTGTAGGATACGCCGCCTACCAATACGATTTCAGGATTGATTCCCACCCGCCGTATCATGGAGATGATCCGGCTGGCGATGGCGTCGTGCACGGCACGGGAGATGTCCGCTTTAGGGGTTTTTGCGTGTGTCAATGACACCACTTCGCTTTCAGCAAATACCGCGCATTGCGCATTCATTGGGATTGTTTTGGTTGACGTGAGCGACAGCCTTCCGAATTCCTCTAAGTCCACTTCCAAGGCCCGGGACATGGATTCGGTGAAGGATCCGGCGCCGGCGGCGCATTTCTCGTTGACTGCGAAGTCCTGCACCCTGCCCCGCTCATCGCATTTGACGGCACGACCTTCCTCGGCGCCGATGTCGATAACCGTTCGGACGCCGGGATATAGAAACACTGCACCTTTTGCGGCAGCGCTGACTTCGGTGACGGAATCCTTTGCGATGGGCGCCATTTTTCGCCCGGCGCCGGTGGCAAATACCGCCTCGATGTCGCCGTTGGACAATCCAGCTTCGGACAGTGCGGATTCGAATGCTTTTTCCGCAGCTTCCTTGGGTTCGAAGCCAGCTAATTCCTGGATTCTGGCGATGATTTCACCGTCCTTCAGTACCAGGACTTTGATTTGTTTCGCCCCCATATCAATTCCCGCTGTGATCATGTGATCGTTCCTCCTTGCGTCGAATTTATGTTACCCTTGCAGGGTTATAATGAGATTCTTCACTTCGTTCAGAATGACAGAATGGGTGGTGATTTTGTCGGGTTTCTTCGGAACCCGACCTACGCAGATATTTTCTGTAAATCCAGGGTTTCCATGAACGAATCGATGCGGTTTCGGGTGGCTTTCTCGTCGAATTCGCGCTCGTCACCCATGTTGCCTTCGAAGGTCATCACCGGGGTTCCGGACTCGGCGATGCCCAGCCGGTTCTCCATGATGCCGCATGACAACCCTTCACATCCGCGATTCATGTGCAGCATCACACCATCCAATTTCCACTCCTTGACAATCCGCATCATCATTTTGGTTTTCAAGTCGGGGTCGTAGAAATGCTGCCATTCCGGTTTGGACAGGTTCCAATCCGCCAGGATTCGCAGCGCCTGATCGCGGTTGTCGATGGTGATTCCTTGCTGTTCCGGAGTGGTTCGCGGTCCCCAGGTGCCGTCGGGTTTGTCTTCCCAGATGCCGATCAAGCCGAATGTGTACAACGACCCGATCGATACGCACCCGAATTCCTCCAGATAGCGAAATACGCTTAGGAATCCCCAGGGGGGCTGGGTGTCGGACATGACGCGGCACCGTTCGTTAGCGACGGCGGCGATTCCACGGTCCACCCTATCCTGCATTTCATCGCGTAGCTCTTCGTAGAAGTCGGCGAACTCTTTTTTGCTTTTCTGCAAGGTGCCGAACACGTACAGGGAATACATGGATTTCTCGTCCAACGGCGCCGGGGTGGTTCGATTCAAACAGCAGATTTCCGCCCAAGTGGAGGTGCTGCGACATTCGTTATTGACCGCTTCGATTAGTTTCTCGTCGTCGTAGGTGCGTCCAGAAACTTTTTCCAGGAATTCAATGGCTTCGTGCATCTGGTTCACCACGAACATCAGGCGGTTTTCGTCCACATCCTGATACGGTCCCACGCTGACGTCAATACAGAAGTAGGGGATATTTTTATATTCGGCGACGTGCTGGTACCATTTTCCGTGGCTGCAACAGATGTGATCCTGGTAGGCGAAGTCGGGTTTGGGGTAGCTGCCGCCAAAGTTGTATTTGTCCAAGTACATGGAACCCCAATAGTTGCGCATGTAGGAACACAGGTCGCGCGCCCAACCGCGGGATTCGGTTGCCTCGAGGCATTTCAGGGAATACTCCTTGTTGAAAGCGATGCCGGCGGCGTAGGGTTCGCCGGTGATGGGATAGACATCGTCGCCCAAACCGGCGGGGATGGCGTCGATTGCCCAGGCGCCTCCGGTCCAGCGCAGTCCGCCGTGATCGTGGGCGGTAGCGTAGTCCTGGTAATATTTTTCTCGTAGTTCTTTTGCTTTTTGCCAACATTTTAAAGGTTCTGTTGGATATTTAGCCATGTTGCCTCCGGGTATCCGAGTCAGTCGATTATTATCATTATTATTCCATCACACGAGGGCGTGTGACGGCACGCTAACTCCAACTTTCTTCCGTGCTGGCAGACGCCCTCGTCTGCCAGTTCAGGTGGTGTCACACGAGGGCGTGTGACACCACGTCATATCGGTAGTTAGATATCGTCGTGATTACGTGCCGGTAGACTTTCTCGTCAGCCAGCACCTAAGATCACATCAAGGAAATTGCTTCGTTCCCGTTTTCTCGCAATAGAGTTTAAATAACTGAATGAGTTCGCTACGAGTAAATACTGCGGGTCTATTCAGCCCAAATGGTTTTCGATTATTGACATACTTGAAATCGAAGCACTTCTCGCCACCATAATGTTCAACGTGAGTCTCCCACATCATGGGTAGATAAGGATCATCCTTACTCGCCAATCCCACTATGTGGATAACTCTAAGAGATACTTTGTTAGCCCTTGGGAACTCGTAGGTAATACGTAAAGAACGTGAGTTACAACTCGGGCAATCGAGTAACAGATTTGCTTGGTCCCATCCGCTATCAACCAAGATATCCCAAATGTAGTGCGCTATTCCTGCAGAACCGCAGGATTCATTGAAATCAAAAGTCCCTTTACAGTTATCACACTCCCACCAATAGCCTTTCACTTGTCACCTCCATACCTTATTATTTTCATGGTTTCAACATTCTGTGAATGTTTGGATTTATTCCTTATATACTTTTATCTTTACGATCTACAAATTATTTATTCCGTTACACAAGGGCGTGTGGCACCACTCCAACGTTAGAACAGGTCTTCTTCGCCGATCATTTCCAGGAAGGCTTCGACGCGGATGCGGAAAGGTCCCAAAGGTACGGTAACGTCGAGCTTTATTTCCCTAATAGGTCAATGAATCTCGGCACAGATAGTCCAGCCTGTTTGATAATGGCATGTACGGTGCCCGCTGGAATATCCTTCTTTCGCGGAACGATAACCAAACGTTTCTCTTCACCTTCCACAAAACGATAATAAGCCAAATGGCTCCCTTTGCCCCTCGCTGGGGCGGGTTTGAATCCCGCCTTTTTCAGTGCGCGTTCGAGATCGCGCCAACTAAGTCTTTTTAAGCGGCTCAAGCGACTTCCACCTCAAAGGTCGTTTGGAAACGAAGCGGACTGTGCAACGCCTCTGAAAGCTCGTCGATGATACCCAATTGCTTGGCATTCTCCAGAAACAGCTCGACCGCCTCTTGCAGCATTCGCAGAGCCTCATCAGGACTTGCGCCAAACGAGGAAACGCCTAATTCGGGACACAGACTAACGAACTTATCGCTCTCCTGCCAAATTGATGCTGACAATTTTATTGCCATACTTGTCACTCTCCTCAATTTGCGTATTTATATTCTGTCAGATGGGGACACCTGACAGCACGATAGTTAGAACAAGTCTTCTTCGCCGATCATTTCCAGGAAGGCTTCCACCCGAACCCGAAACGGACCCAGGGGAACCGTAACATCGAATTCCAGGAATAAAGTCGGGATGTCGTTGTCGTTTAAGTATTGCTTCAATATCGGTATATCGCATTCGTGCGGGTCGCAGAATTTCTGCTGGATCAAGATGGCACCCTGGACATCGTAATCCTGCGCCAACTGCAGGATATGAGGGAAGCGGGTGCGCTCCTCCCAGTCCTTGGTGGGACAGGCGGGACGATCCACATACCGTGCTGCGATGGCGGCTAACCGATCATCCTCGGGGATAGTCTGGTTCCAGAAATAGCGAGTGCCGGTGCAGTGGTCATCGATCACGATAGTGGAGCCCACCGATTCCACCATACCGATGAAGTCGGTGTCGTCGTTCTCACTGCCTACGATCATCAACCGGGAACCTTGGTCGCGATCCAACTGGCGATCGGGAAGTTCAGCCAATACCCTCTCGATTTCGTCGGAGTGCTCATCCTTATCCACCCACATGGACGAGGTAGTCATGTACATGGCTTCCAAGCCGGTGACCTTGGGGGGATCGGTTTTGCGGTATTCGTAGATTTGATGCATCAGGCGGCGGTTACGATTTAGGGTTTCGATGCCGCGATCCATGTCTTCAGTGGTGATTTCCCGTCCGATGAATTCCTCAATGGCTTTTTTATACTTTACCAATTCCCCCGTTAAATATGGTTTAGCGTGCACGGTCTGGACTTTGTTGGGCATGTATAGGTAAAACTGGAACGGCACCGGAATGTGCATTCCCCAACTGGTGTATGCCTGGCGCAGGTGGATGCAGGATTGGGACAGGGTGATGCCGTCTAAGTAATCGTAGCGCCCTTTCAACCCCTGCGCCAACACGTCACGGCAGAAGGGGCAGTACATACCGAAAATATGGGGTTCGGTGACGTCCTGGGGTTCGTGGCTGCCCAGCACGCGCACGGGCAAGATGCCCGCTGCCACGAGTAGTTCTTCAGGTACATAGCTGCAGAAGCAGCCGAATACCTTTCCACCGGTGCGTTGTTTCCAATCTTTAGCATATGTATGACGGTTTTCATACCATTTTTGGAACTGCGAAAACATGGGATGATCCTTTTGGTTTTTTGGGTTATCTAACGCAATTTTCCAATTAAGAGGGCACGATAAATCGGCCCCTACGCGAGATCGCTTCGTCATCCAGCAAATGCCGGATTCCTCGCAATGGCGGTAGAGTTCCTAAGAGACCCGATCTACAATCTGTTATTTGTCAGGATCGCAGGGATCCTGACCTACAAGAACTGGATCCCGCATTCCGCAAGCTGGCGGACAAGCCGAGGGGATTTTTACAGGAGTTTTTCGTATAGGACGATGTCGATTCCCCAGTAGTGTTTTTTGAAATAGCCGCACTTCCGGTAACCCAAACTTTCCTACAGCCGGATGGCATCATCCAAACCGGGATGGGTGTCGAACCAGACTTTGACGGCATTTATTTCCTCTGCGAATTCCTCCACTTTATTCACTAAAGCCGCTCCAATGCCGTATTTGCGGTATTGGCTGTCCACCACCATGTGCACCATGTGTACCGTTCCTTGGCGGGGTTCCGCACCGGTCACACCAATCACCTGCTTGTCGTGCACCGCCACGAAATAGGAGTCATCGTGTATCAATTGTGCAACGGTGCGGATCGATGCCTGGCGGTGCCGGGTTAATTTCTCCCCTAACAGATGGGCGACCTCCGCCCAGGTTTTCCGGTACAAGGCTGCGATTTGCCGGGCATGTTTCGGTCGCGCCTGGACAATGGAATAGGAAATTTCCGACATTACGGGTCCGTGGTAACCGTACTGTCATCGACGATGACTGCTTGAGTGACAATCCGAAATCCCAGGGAATCCAATTGGGCCGGTTCAGGAGCAATCAAGCGCACCTGATAGGCATTGACGCCGTATGGCAGCAGCACGATGTCGTCCGATTCCGAGGAGTCGGTGCTGGTTAGCTCCAGGGGAATCGATGTTTCCTGTCCGGATTGGGACCACCAGGTTAGTTCCGTCAATTGCCAGGCGGTGGTATCTCTGTTCGACACGGTGGCGGAAAATCCTGTACCGGTGCCGGGTCCAGACACCAACAGAGCTGCTTTTCGTCCATTGTCTTCCAATATTATAGAGCGTTCTCTCCAGTACACCTTCATAGAAGCCCAGTGTACCGCATCGGATTCCTGAATTCGGACATAGTAGAAGCCTTGGCTGATTTCATTGCCCGAGGAATCCTGAAATGCATATGTCACATCCCCGTACCCTTTAGATTTCCACAGGGTTTTCCTTTTCCAATTCATGACTTCCGCCACCCGAAATGTATCCGGATGTACCCGCCAAAGCGTAACAGAGTCATGCTCATAAGCATAGAAATCCCAAGGTGTAGTAATGGGTGGAAGCGATTGGTCTGGCTGCCCAAAAGCTATAGCACACACTATGACACCAATAACTATAATAATCCAGGACACGCAGGGATGCGGATTCATTAAATCGCAACAATTTTTAGTGGTTAAACCTGAGGGAACGGTTGATCCCGAAATGATGGGGTGTTTTGGAGCGTCAGCCTCAGGGATGTATGATGATTTCAAATTACGAATGTGCGATAATTATTCCAACCATTGGCGCACGGTGCTGTAACTCACTACAACCGAATCCACAGACACCTCGGTCATTATCCGCAGATACCGCAGGTTGTTGGGATAGGGGATTTGGTATGGCAAGGGTGCTTCCCAATCTTCCCATTGTACAACCGCTATATCATCGAAATAGGCATAAGCAGTGCTGGTATCCGGCGGGAACAGGTTGCAGCGGATGTTTATATAGCGACTGCTGGAGGGTGGATCAACATGCCGATACTGAAATGTCCAGTCGGCTGATCCGGTAATCGGAGTGGGCAAGGTATCATTTCTCACCCAGCCACCCCCGGTTCGCCCTTGCCAGAATTGGACAAGGATGGCAGCACGATCGGCATTCACGGTTCGGATCCAGCCCAACACTGTGTGATCGCTCTGGTGGTCGATGGGCATACGATCTTCCAACTCGGTAATGACGTTGAAGGGTGTGGAAGATTCGCGGGTCAAGCCCAGACAAAAGACACCGGAATGGGGATTTTCCGTTTCCAACCATTCCGAACTGGAATTCAGGTTCCAGATGGTGGAGCCCTCGTCCTCGAAATTACCCACCCATAGCATTTCCCGCCCCAAGGATAAGGAACACGGCAGGGGGCTACCTTGATGCGTCACAGATTGAATCACTGAGGGTGATGCACCGTTGTCGATTAACGACAGCGGTTCGGAAATAAAGAGTCCGGGGGCTTCCTGGCGCATGGTGACGGTGACCTGATGTTGAGTGGTGGTATCCTGGATTTGGGTAGTGTCAATTACGACCTTGCGCACCAGGCTGTCATCCAAGGATAATACCAGCGTGGTATTCAGCGCTCGGGAATAATCCATCAGGCGTTCCAGGATCCTGGTTCCCAATTGCCCGGTGGCAGGTTTGGGAACGTAATCGTCGATATAGATGGGTCGAATATCGATATCGGTAATGGGATTGTGATGATCGAAGTTCGTTTCCACCATGGCGGAAGGGAAAGTCTGCCAATAGTATTGGTCAAAGGCGAAATTTCCCAAGGAATGAGCTATCAGCTTGCCATTATAAACCTGAAAGCCCTGCAGCACGTGGGGATGGCTGTTGATGACCATGTCGGCACCGAGATCAAGTGCGTGTTCCCGGATTTCCTGTTCCTGGTCAGTGGGGCTTGTGGGATAGGAGAAAATGCGTTCATGGGCGGGTCGCAAGTTACCATTCCGGTCGTAATCGTCTTCGGGGGGCTCGGTCATATATTCCTCACCGCTGTGGTAGATGACCACCACCCTATCGGAATGTTCCATGGCGTATGGGATCATATCGTCCAGGTTTTCGTAACTCAGCATGGCAAAACCGCCCTTGGATAATCCGGCTTCCAAGTATGGCAGTTCGTTGCCAGCACTTCCATTACGATTACAGAATCCCAACAGGGCGATCCGGACGCCGTTTCTGGTGATATATGTCGGCTGGCGAGCCAATATATTATTAATGCCAGCGCCGGTACGCAGGATCCCAACACTATCGAGCACTTCGATAGTCTCCAACATGCCGGCATCCAAGTAATCCCACACGTGATTGTTCGCCAGAGTGACCATGTCGAACCCGGCGTAGTCCAACGCCGGTACATACTCCGGACGTCCCTTGAATACGTATTCCTTGGTGGGATGTGGTGTGTCTGCGAGGGTGAATGGGCATTCCAGGTTGCACACGGCAACGTCCACCGCATGCAGCAGGTCGCGTACCCGGTGAAAAATGTGGTTGGCACCGTAGGCTCCGATGAAGCCGCTGCTTTCATAGCGGCGGGCAATCATCACATCCCCCACGAACGCCATGCTGACATCACCGCTGACATTGGGTTCGGGAAAGGTCAGTGACACCGATTCGGAGCCGGTCAATCCCCAAGCGTCAGTGGCAGTGAGGGATACCGTGATGTTGGGGTATCGGGGGAAAGTATGGTTGACTATTAGTTCGGATGAGGTGGCGCCATCTCCGAAATCCCACAGGATTTCCTCCACATCGCCATCGGGATCGAATACCCGTCCGATGAAGCCTATGTTGACTTGAGGACCAATACCGATGATCCAGGGTCCGGACAAGGTTGAAGGATTCTGCATCGCCACGATATGCACCTGGGGCGGTCGGGGAACGGTGTCGGTTACATCCAGGATTTCGTCGAAGTAGGTCCTGCCATTGCTCCCTGGTGAATCATTATCGTTAACGAACACCAGCCGGGTAATGGTGGGATAATCTCCGAACTGAGTATGCCAGTCGTTGCCGATGGGTAATAAATATGGTCGCCATTGAGAATCGTTAAGAGTATTCTGATAGGTGGTGTTATAAATGGGAAGGGTCAGGATTTGATCACCTCGAACCACGTAGAACAGCACCCTGGAGGTATCTCCAATACCCAAGGCGTGGATTTCCCCTTCCCGGTCCGACCAAAAAGCCGCCTGCCAGATGGTTTGGTGGGTCAGAGTATAGGTTGAGTCTAAGAACAACTCCTTCCAGGTGTTCCCGTACAACGCCAGGGCGAACCAGGAGCTGTCATAGGTGACGGAAGATTGGACTTCCCAGGCTTCGGGTTCTTGGTCTTCGTCTTGGTAGGAAAACAGCACCACCGTACCTGACTCGAAATCTTCAATCACCGGTCCGGTGTATGGGGGATTAAATAATGGTTCCGTCAGGATTGGTTCTATTGCCTCAATGCGGTAGAAGCAACGATCATAATGCTGAATTACATCAATATCTCGATAGGAATTAGCCGTCACGGTGGCAATAAGATGGGCGGTATCCAACCTGAATTCCGGTGTTGTGCTACGGTAGATGTGGTAGCTAACCAGAAGCAGGGAATGGGAATCCACCGAATCCCAGCGCAGCACAATATCATCACCCTGGACGCTAATGACAACTTGAATCCCCGAAGAAGCCGCAACCTGACTATCCGTCCCAGTATCATTCGCCACCCGATAGGCTCCGGCTGCCATCAAGAATAAGCTAATTCCACATCCTAACACGACAAACAATATCCCACGGAAATTCATGATAACATCCTAAATATTTGTTCTTTAAAAACTACCAGTTTTGACATCCACAAGGATAATCAATGACACGCGGAGTTTTGTGTCAAGAAAGTGCTGCTATAACCCAGAAAATCAACATGATGACAATGATTCCGGTCGCGGTTATCACTGTGACAAATACCCCCAATAGGAACCGGTCAAATACAAAGACGATGGCACCGTTCCGCGCCGCAATCCGGTCACCTATGTAACAGGAAATCATGAATATAGCAACCGTAGCCGCCCAGCAAGTAAGTACAACCCACCACATATAAAATCATGTCACCATAGCATTTAGGTTCGAGCAGTGTAATGTACGGGAAAAATCTCACAATATCAACACTTTTTGGGTTCGGGAATAAGATTTTGACATTTCAAAACAACTGAAGTTCATTCCAGAACAACCAAGGCAGTAGGTTTATATCGAACATTTGAAATAACAGTCAATTATCGTATATTTAGTTTCCATGCGAAGTAATTATAAGATACAAAATAATTTCGCAGAAAGCAAATAAAAAAGTAGCAAAATTTCACAAAATTTCCTATATTTAGTTTTCCACGTCATTTTTACCAGATTCCTTCATTGATAATCTATGTTTCAAAGGCACCGGGAACTCCGGTAAGGATAGAGTGTACAATAGAGTAACCAATGAGCAGAATCATTCACTATTTCCTAATTACCATGCGCTACATTCCGATTTGTTTGATTTCAATTTTTTTATTTTTGCATCCATTGTATGGGATAAAGCCATCGAAGCCCGGGGTGTTGCCGATTCCACCGGAACTGGAGGCGGTGCTGCAGGATTCCACTAACTGGTGGATGCAGAGTTCGTGGCATTTCCAGGTGTACGGACGACCGCTGTCAGTGGTGTACGAAGATTTTAACCGGATTACCGACAGCTTGGAGACTTTCCTGGAACATATCAAGACCCGGCTGAAGATCCGCGATCCGGGTTTGATTCAATGGTACGGTTTGCCGGGACCGGTGGATCGACAAGGCAGTATCGGCAAAGCCTACCCGGAATTCGGGGTGGTATTATCCAGCTATACGGACAGTCTCAGGCATTACGCCACCACCTATGTGACCGATGCGGTATTGTTTCGATCCTGGGGGGATACCCGGTCGTCGTTTATGCATGAAGGGCTGGCGGTGATGCTTGAAGGGGCGTTCGGTTTGGGGGATGACCGCAAGGAAGTCGGGGTGGAAATCGGCAAGTTAGCGGCAGGGAACGCGATTCCTCCAATCGCTAAGGTAGCAACGGATTTCTATGAATACCCGGAATCGGTGGCGTTGACAGTGTCGGGATCGTTTTTGGAATTCCTGCTGGAGAAGTGGGGGGTGGCGCCGATGAAGGGATTGTATATCCTTGCCCAGCGTAATAACCTGCCGGATAACTTCGAGAAAATCTACGGACTCCCGCTGTCGTCGGCGGAGCAGGAATGGCTGCAGTGGTTGAAGTAGGGGCAGTTGTTATTTAAGGAGTTTCCTCCTGGGGCTGCTCTTCCAACATTTCCGGAAATATCAGTGAGTCCGGGCTGATTTCTGTACTGTCAGGTACTACCGGAAGCCCAATCCACACCAGGTCAGGCACCACCCAGGCATCCCGGTATCCCTTCCTCCGGGCAGCTTTCCTCATGTCATCCGCATCATTTTTAGCGGTAAAATTCCCCACTCGGATCTTGTAATTCGGCGGGTCGTAGCTCAAGTACACCGGAACGTCAAACTGGAAGCGCGCTTTGTTTTCCATCACCCGCGCCGCCAGCTCATCCGCTGCGGCAAAAATCTGCACCCGGTATCCGCTGACCTGCCGGGGAGCTTCAATTCCCTTTGCAGAATCCTCAATCACTGTATCCGCACTGACACGGAAGGCGGCGAATTCGATCTCGTCGTCGTTCAGGCTAAGTGGGTCGAAGTCTTCGCTTTGAGGTACTCCGGATGGTTCCTGGATCGGTTCAGGGTGGGTTGGTGCTGCTTCGCCGGGTTGGGCGGGTCCGCCGGCTGGGCGGATGCAACTCACCATAAACATAAAAATTAGGGTTAAACAGCACAATCGTATCATGAGAATTCCTAAATTATTCAAAAAGTGTAGCGATTGGTTTTTTGAGATCACGATCTATCAATTGATGTTAGTTTTTCACTTTAATATTAGCATCCCCAGCCCAAATACCAATACAACCACGTTTTTGCCCATCACTAAATACAATATCATCTACACCATCGCCAGTAACATCAGCACAAAACGTATGATGTTTACCTCTCAGACGCTCTGACGACATAAAGCTTTTCCATTGTAGATCCGGCACACCATCCATATTTTGACTGCCCAAATATACCAAGATTTGCCCCATATAATCAAACAGCCCGTGAAATCCAGCAATTATGTCATCACAACCATCATTGTTAATATCGCCGACTGCTTTCACCTCCATTGTCCATTCAGAAGCACTTGTTGTCCCTCTTTCTAAACTCAGATCAGATTGAGTGTCTAAATCATTAATACCAAAATAAATCATTGGTTCACAGTTTCTGCCCGCAAACATTACCAGGTCTGTAAATGAGTCACCATTGAAATCACCTGCAAGTGTTGAGGAACCCGTGACTTGAATTCCTGCTTCAACAACCAAATCCGGTGCAGAATCTAAGTGCTCTCCACCCCAAAATACTAAATATGCGGAATGGAATGTATCATCTTCTTGCCGGTAGTTTCCATATAAAGCAAGATCTTCGATTTCATCGTTATTAAAATCCATATTCCCGACAATATTATAGCCTAAACTAAAATCGTCTCCGGTGCTTTCAAATTCCCAATCCGGATTTTTATCCATTGGATCACCACCGAAAAACAGTTTGACCTTGTGCTTCGATCCTATACTCCTAAAAATAAATACAGCTATATCATCATACCCATCGTTATTGACATCACCAACCCCTTTGAGATTAAATCCAAATCTACCATCGGCATACCCTGTCAGTGTGAAATCCGGAATGGTGTCAAATTTTACACCACTGTAGTAAACATGTAATTTATTAACCTTGTATTCATCGCAACTTCCATATGAGCACAGAATCGCAAAATCATCCCATCCATCTCCATTTATATCTCCGACATTACCAATACTCCAGATGTAAAAACTATCAGATGGGGGAATGCTAAATATCAAACTTGGAGTATCAGAAGGCGGATTACCGCCCAGGAAAACTTCCACATGATTATGGGGTAGATATTTCGTAGCTGCAAAATCTTCAATCCCATCATGATTTATATCACCAAGATTCGCAATTGAGTTGCCGAACGCTGCACCTCGTTCTCCACACTTACGCCAGATTTGGTCTAGTTCTTGAGATTGGACGCTTCCGATTTGCACCAATAGCAATATTATTAATGATACCCTAATTACAGCTCTTACTGACATTTGCAGTCCATATACAATTGTTGATTGTCAGGATCGCAGGAACTTGATGTACAAAGGGCGCGATAAATCAGCCCCTACGCGAGGATATAATTACCTGATTACTACAAATTTACCGACTTTGATGTCGCCTTCGTTTCCGGAGGTGCGGTCCTCCACGCTGAAAAGATAGATGCCCGCCACAATTTGCTGCAGATTGCGGTTGTTTAGGTCCCAGCTTTCGGAGTATTCGCTGACCCAACCGATGTTGCGGTCCCCGTCGATGTTGTGCGGGATGATTTGCACCAGATCGCCGGCAATAGTAAAGACACGAATCAGACACTGGCGGGGCAGGTTGATAAATTCCAATCGCCGGTCAGTCTGGGGAAAGAAATCCACGGTACCATCATCCTGATTCTCCCAGCGCAATCCGTTGGCATAGGAACGGGTGTAGTCCATGTAGGCACGGTAGGGGTTGGGCACTACCCGCACCGGTAGATCGGGGCTTCCCGACGGTGCGATATAGACGGCATTTGCGGATTGAGCGGTAGATAGCGGCTCGGTGCCGGTGCGGGGATCGCCGAAGTCGTACGCCACGATGCTGTACCATCGCGGGAACAGCGGTGACACGTTTGGGAACACTACTTCATAGGTGGACTCGTCCACAATGATTTCAGCAAATCCGGTGTTGTTGCCGTAGGGTCGGCGCTGATAGGTAACGTCTTCAATCACGGTGTCGGGATCAGCGTATCCGGGACCGGATCCGGGAGGACGGGGATCGGGGAACGATACCAGGGAATCGAGGGGGCTCATATAGGCGTAGTCAACCCGGTCATAATCCGCCACCAGGGAGTAGTATTCCTCCAGGTTAGCATTGGCGACATAGATTCGATATCCTTCGAAATCCTGCACTCGGGAAAAGGGGTCTTGGTAGGTGGGATCTTCGCTGGGGCATTTAGACCAGCGAATCACCACTTCCCCTTCCCGGACTTCATAGCCCAAGCCGCCCACATTTTCGGTATTGAGGTAAGGGTGCTGCAGTGCCGGGATTGGCGGGGGCGGGGGTCCAGTGAAATCGGGGATGCCATCACCTTGATCCAATACCCCATTGCCCGCCATCCAGCCCATATCCCACCGTCCGTAATCCCTGACCATTTGGGGGATCTCCGCACCGATCAAATACATGCTGTCGGGGATGATGGCGTCTTCGGGGTCCTGTAACCGACCATCCTGTTCAGACCCGTCTGCATCGGGACCGGTGTACCAACCCATGGGCATCTCCCACGTTGTGCCTTGAAAATACACCACGTAAACGCTGTCCGAACCAGGCGGCAATTGGTAATATATCTGGTCGTATCCCACGTCTTCCCCATACCAACCATCACCGTCGGTATCCACCATCGGATTGTCATAGACCCGCGCTGCCCAGGCGGCATTATAGCGCAGGTCGGCGAAATTGAATTTACCGGGATCGATTTCCTCGTTGGATATTTGGGGATTGTTGAAATCGTGGAAATTTTCGGCGGCAACGTACGCCACCGTCATGTTGAATTTTTCCCCGGGATTCAAGCGATATATCCGACGCCCGGATTCGTCGATGTGGTCGAAAACCCCCAAGGGTCCCCAGGATAACAGATAACGTGTGTCGAAGCCGTTGGCGAGGTTTTGCGGGTCATTGGCATTGGGGGTTAACCAGGATTGTTCTTCGATGACATTACCGTCGTCATCAAAGAATTGTTGGGGATGGCTGTCGATGTATTCGGGATTATCGACGTACACCTGGTCGTAATCGAATTCGCGGTTGGACATCACCTGATATTTGCGGACATCACCCATGGGAGTGCCGTAGGTGACCGTCCAGATATAACCGGAACTGTCGGCATAGGACTGCCAACCGGGTCCGAAGTCCAGGTCGGGATTCCCGTGGGAAATCCACCAATTGAAGGAGGTTTTCAGACGGGGATTAGGAGCCCGAACCACCCGAACACCGGTAACATCGGGGGAAGTGAATTCGGATCCGGATGACACTTCGTAAGGACGACCGTCGTTGTCGGCAATCCACGCCATGTTGATAATCACCGAATCCAACTCGCCGTTGGCACGTTCGAAATAGTAATACCGTTGAAATCCGCAGATGTCGTCTTCGTGCCAGTGGGGCTGCTCGGTTTCCGAACCGACATCGGCATCGATATACAATCCAACATATACGTTTTTCAGGTAATTGGAAGCGATATTTTCGACCTGGTAGTCAATAAGTATAAAGTCGCGGGCGAAATTTTGGGACCAGGCGTAGGACTGGCGTTTGATTTTGATTCCCAAGGGGAAATGGGGACCGTCGATCGGGTCGTTATTCACCCAAAATCGTTCACGAAGCGTGTCGGTGTGTGTGACGATGAAATCCTGTTCGGAGATGGCGTTGGTGTCGCTAACCAGGACACCGAGCCGGTTCCAAAAATTGGGTCGGGTGCTGCGTTCAATGATCTCGCCGGCTTCCCCTTCCGCCGGGAAGAATTCATTGACCCGAGGACGCGCCCATCCATCGGTGCCGGTGGAAGTTCGGGGGTATTCATAGCCTTCTTCCTGTACCAAAGCGCCGATCCACAGCGATCCCTGATAGAGGTACTGCACCCGGGATCCGCCGGGGAATTCGCATTGGGGCGCCCAGGTTCCGGGATATTCCGGGTCTTCCATCTTGTCTTCGTTTCCCCAGATGGCGTAGTTGCCGAAAAATCCCCAGTTGGTCATGTTGATCCAGATATTACCAGCCCGGTGTACCCGGTTCTGCACATTGGGATTGGACACCGCCGGGCTGGGTATTGGCTTGACTGGTCCCCGGAGTGGTCCGATATCGGCGAAAGCGCCAGAATAGGTCAATACTACACTCACCGCTAATGCGGAAATGGTCTTAACAAGATTCTGTAGTCGGATCATGGGATTCCCGTGCTTGTTGTGGTTTCAGGATTTGAAACGGCTTATCGTTTGCAAGTCAGGACAGGTTATATTCCTTGAAATGGGAGTGCATTAAAATATAACTACCGGAAAGGAAAGAGTCAAGTGAATTCCGAGGAAGGAACTCGGTTAGTAGTACGTTAAATATAGGATGCGGTGGGTTGGGTGAATTGAAAAATCCGGTTTCCGCTTGACAATCAATATTTTTCTACGTATCTTTTCTACGTGCAAATTTCGTACCTATAGCTGATTTCCTTATAGAATTCCGGATTCCCATGGCAGACGATAGCATGATAACCCCTGAATTAACAGCGAAAATCACCCCGCTCAAGATGTTACTGATGGATGTGGACGGGGTGCTAACTGATGGCATGATTATTTGGGATGATCGCGGGGTGCAGTCGAAGGCGTTTAATGTCAAAGACGGGTTCGGGATTCATGCGCTTAGGCGTTTGGGATTCAAGGTGGGGATTATCACGGGGAAAATCAGCCAGGTGGTGGAACACCGGGCTAAGGAATTAAAGCTGGATGAGGTACATCAGGGGGAAGTGCGAAAGATTCCGGTGTACGAGGAGATTAAAGCCAAATACGGGTTTTCCGACTCCCAGATCGGGTATGTGGGCGATGATTTGTTGGATGTGCCGCTGCTTGAGCGTGTAGGATTTTCCGCGGCGCCGGCGGATGCTCAACCGGAAGTCTTGGGGATGGTGGATTTCGTCAGCCGACATCAGGGAGGCAATGGAGCTGTTCGTGAGGTGATCGAGTTAATTATTAAAGCACAGGGAAAATGGGAGACGTTGTTATTGGATCTGACGACTTGGGAAAGAGACTAAGCCGGACACTGGACGATGCTCGCAAGGTGCTGGAAATCGAATCTCGCGCGGTGGGGGCGCTTAAAGACCGATTGGGGGAACCGTTCCAGCAAGCAATAGAAATATTAGCGAACTGCCTGGGTCGGGTCATCGTGACCGGCATGGGGAAATCGGGATTGATCGGCAGGAAAATCGCCGCTACTTTGTCATCCACCGGCACACCAGCCAATTTCTTACACCCGGCGGAAGGGGTACACGGCGATTTGGGGATGGTGAGCAAGCAGGATGCAGTGATCGTCCTGTCCAAATCGGGCAATACCGATGAAATCAACATGCTGCTGCCGTTTTTCAAGCTGTTGAACCTGCCGATTATCGGCTTGCTGGGCACAATCCCATCCCCGTTGGCTAAGCGGTGTGATGTGGTATTGGATGTGTCGGTGGCGGAGGAAGCGTCTCCCGGTAACTTAGCGCCCACCGCCAGTTCGACGGCTACGTTGGCGATGGGAGATGCGATAGCGGTGGCGTTGTTGAACTACAAAGGTTTTACTCCGGAGGATTTCGCGACGGTACATCCGGGCGGTGTGTTAGGACGGAAGCTGCTGCTGAAGATCGGGGACA
>CBDVBD010000006.1:0-44607 GCA_965372135.1 uncultured bacterium
GGTGTAGTTCTCGTCACCGTCGGGGGTCATCAGCCCGGAAATCATGGCGCCGTTCACCGGTTCGGGTGGGTAGGTCAAGGGGACGTTGAGCATGACGGTAGTGCGACCGTGACGGTTCAGCAGGTGCCATAGGCGGGGCATCCGCACCGACCGGGACGATATCAGAGGACGGTTCCGGTCGCGTTTAGGTGATTCACGGAAGTCCAGGATGCTGTGGCGGCCGGGTTCCACCCCAGAGCAACAGCTCGCCCACGCCGGCGGGGTAGTGGCGGGTACGGTGGACGCCAGTTCTCCCCAGGCTGCGGTATCACGCAGGGTGCGGAGGTTGGGCATTATCCCTTCCTCCATCCAGGGATCAAGCAAGGGGAACGCGGCGCCGTCCAGTCCCAGTAATATTATTTTGTTTTTGTTCGTCATGATGTTTTTTTCTGCAGGGTGGGGAATCGTGATTCGTTGACACCCTGCAGCACATTAATCCGCCAGATGGCATACACGGGACACCAAGCTCAGTCGATCCTCATGACTGAAGCAAGCTTCAGTCCATTAAAGCGCAAGCAAGCTTGCGCACTCCAAAGTCATCTCCCGGTCATCAAGCTGACCGGGGCACGACAAGTCGGCCCCTACGATACGAAGTTGGTGCCGACCATCTCTTGTGTGGGTGCGATGCCGAATATATCGAGGATGGTGGGCGCCATGTCAATGATGGCGGGTGACCCGCCGGGTAGTTTCCAGTTAGTGAGCAAGATTCCGTTAGTGTCGGCGACATCGGATGCGGAATGGTCGCCGGACCAAGCGTCTTGATTGTCTTCCAACAGGTCGGCACCGAACCCTCCTAACAGGGTTTTGACCGAGCTGCGGTAGCCGTCGGCGTATCCCAACTGCAGGTCGGGGGCATTGGCTTTGGCGACACCGCTGAATACGTCGGTGCCGAAGTATATTTCGCGGAAGACACGTGTGCCATTTTCGGGATCGGTGACATCTTTAAGTTGGTCACGAATTTGAGCAGATAATGTTTGGGATTCCTGGGCGGATACGGTACCCATGCGTTCGCGACCTTTGAGGTTCAGATACAACGCACCGGTGCCCAGGGCATACATTTTGGTTTTCCGCCAATCGACATTGGGGTAGAAGCTGTCTTCCGGGATCGGATCGGGTAAGGTGCCTGACGGCACTCCCTTGAATGTCATGAGTCCTTGTTTCACCAGCCAGGTGTTCAGGTGGAACCCACGCCGGAAATTGTGGAATCCGTGGTCGTACATCACGATCAATCGGGTGTCGCTGCCGATACGCTTTATGACATGACCGACGACGGCGTCCATACGTTGATATATGGTCTTTAATGGCTGCCCCAACCGTTCCACGTCCGCTGGGTTGTGGCGGGCATGTTGGGAATCCAGGTAGCGGTAGAACATGTGTGCGCCACGGTCGGTGGCGGTAAATACCGACATTAACAGGTCCCAGTCTTGGACGTCCATTTGGGACAACAGGAGGCGCTCCCTGAAATCCATAGTTTCCAGGATTTGCTTCAGGAACTGATCGTCGGGCAGGATTCCGACATCTACGGCTGAGGTGTCGTGTATCCAGCCCACGGTGGAATAGTCGCCAAGCTGCCTTAAGATGTCCCCAGCGAAATGTTCAGGGCTGCTGGCAGGGACGAATTGATGGGCTGGATGGGTGCCGATGGGTGTCAGGTACACTCGGATATCGGGATGGGATTCCAACACCAGGAACCGCCCAGCGCCGATGATCGACCATAAGCCGGCGGCTGAGAATTTGAATTTCGTCCAGGGGCTCCAGGCGCCATCCGGAACATCCCATTGCTGGTCGGATACGGTGATGCGAACCCCGCGGTCGATGCGTTCGAATCGAACCGGTATTTCCAGATAACGGTGGTCATCGGACCCCAGGGGTGGTCCGGGGATGACGCTTTCGGCGTGGTGGTTATCGATACTGAGCGGGAACAGCCGTCCACCGGATACGGCGGTTTCTTCGGGCTCGGAACGGTCGGACCCGTAGTAGAAGAAGGTGCTGTTGGTACCGCGGAGGTCAGGGGTTCCCAAGCCGGTGAGACACCGTCCACCCGGTAAGGTTACCGGTGGAAAGGTGTAGGGGATGTGCAGGGCGTTGACTCGGACACCCTGTCGGGCTGCGGTAAGCCAGAAGGTTTCACCTCGGCGGAGGTTTTGTGCCTGTAATTGACCGCCGGGTAACAATCCAAGCCTTGCTTTGGGGAATTCGATCGTGTTTAGGGCGAAATCCGGCATGTGAGTCAAGGGGTCACGTTTGATGAAGTCGAAGATGCCGTGACCGCCGGGATTCATGCCGGTGGCGAATGACGACCATGCAACGGGAGACTGGGGAGGGTTGGTGCTGCCCAAGTGAGTGTAGGAACCGATGTTGGACAAGGACTGCAAGTTAGGCAGGGCACCTTCCGACATCCACTGCTCGAACAGCCGAGGTTCCACGCCGTCGAATCCGAGTAATATTATCTTCGCTTCTTTCGGAGGGCGTT
This sequence comes from uncultured bacterium, assembly GCA_965372135.1. Classification (GTDB taxonomy): domain Bacteria; phylum Electryoneota; class RPQS01; order CBDVBD01; family CBDVBD01; genus CBDVBD01. Next base: position 2,513 of record CBDVBD010000006.1, read on the forward strand.
GGCGGGCGGGTTTTTCGGAACAGCCGGACTGCAGCCACAGCGGTCCCATCACACCGGCAGTTCCCAAGGCTTTCAATACATGTCGCCGTTTCATTTTACAGTCTATCTCGATATAATAATAGGTTTAAGAGTGGTGGCACCCAGGACGATGTTAAGGAATTGGCTCCATTCCGCCCATCCGGAAATCATGTAGCGGGAACGTCGGGGGGGACTACGGCTTGTTTACCAAGGTCTGGATTTCCGAACACCGACACTTCGATGGCGTCATTGTAGCGGATGTGATAGCCTTCCGAAGTACTGGATTGTGCAGACGCCGACAGGCAACCGATAAGTAGTGGCAGCAGTAGGAGTATAGCTGTACGTGTTGTGATCATGTCCCGGTATATCTCCCGGTTAGGTTGAAGCTGCTATCGATGATGGCTTGGCACAGTTCCCGGGTGCGGTTTTTGTCCACTACGAAGGTGTCGTCCTCGAAGAATACGGCTTTGGGGTTGGGGTTGAAATACCAATCGCTTTTCAAATACCGGGCGTAGATGTCCACCACATGGGGTAGTTCATCCAGGTTTTCAATTAGTTCCCAGTCGGGGTTGGAGCGGATTTCGCCGTTTTGTCGATAGGTCAGCCCTGGGATTTGATCCAGGGAACTCCCTTCTGACAGGGCGCTCACCAAATCCCGCAAGGTGTAATCATATTCCCGGCGTGTGACGGCATCAAGCGCATCAGACGCCGTTAAGGTCTGATCCGGCAGGGCGGATATGTGGGTGCCCACCATGACCAGGAAGGCATCGGGACAGGATTTCCGATGTGCATTTACTACATCTAAGTTGTTGTGAATGCTGGGAGTGGATGTGTCAACGGCGATGACCTGGGGTTGAAAAGAGCGTACCCGATCCAGGGTAGTTTCCAGATCGAGGTCCTGGGCTGGGGCATCCAGCAGGAGTACTTCGTGTTGTTCCTGAAGCAGCACACCGGCGGCATACGCCAGCCAGATGGGATAATAGAAGGTACCGCTTTTGGTGACGGCAGGCGACCGTTGGGGTTTTGAATAGTGCCGAAAAAACGGGGGATTTAGTAATAAGACCCTCATGGTACCTCAACCACTGTTATCCCAAATACAGGCTAAGCTAATAATATAGTGAAAATCTAATAGAAAATCAAGGGTTATCCAACTAAGAGTGTGAAGGTATACTACCTAAAATCTAGTTCAGCCTGCAGGGTGAGGAATCGAGATTCGTTGAACCGAGGTTCGCTGACACCCTGCAGCACATCAATTCTTTAGAGGTGTGATTCCGTCAGATGCCGGATTGGATTATTCACTGTAAGTGAGGGTATCATGTTGCACATAGAAGGGTAAACCGCTGAAGCGGTTAGGTACTATTTATGTCAATCGATTACACCCGAATAAATTCGGGTGCTATTACAAGAATACCTGCAGGGTGAGGACACCCTGCAGCACATAGGTGGGGGCACTTGACAACACGTCATTGAGTGCGCCCTTAAGGGCGCTTGCGGCAGCAAGCTACCGCACTCCAAAGTTTTGAACCCAACCAACATGACTGAAGCAAGCTTCAGTCCATTAAAGCGCAAGCTTGCTTGCGCACTCCAAAGTTAAACCTACTCTAATGTATAGGTGTTCCAGTGTTCGAGGACGGCGTCCCAGACGGTGTCGACATCCAATCCATCGATGCATTGGGGGTCAGTACACCCGGGGAAGATACCGTGGGAATAACAGGGACGACATTGCATGTGATGGAACACCGGTCGGAACCGGAGGTCGTTGGGAAGCAAAGTGTCCGGGTCGGTGGGTCCGAAGATGGCGATGGTAGGGGTATTGGCGGCGACCGCCAAGTGCATGGTAGCGGTATCGTGGGTGATGCATAGGGCTGATTGGCGGATAACCTCCGCCGAGCCCGCCAGTGATAATTGCCCAACGCCTTCTGACAGCACGCTGTTGTTGTTGATGGTGATGTCACGGGCGATGTAGAAGTCGGCGGAACCGCCGAGCAGGATGGGAGTGCCCATGTCGGGGGTAATTCGAGCGGCAAGTTCCGCCCATCGATCCGCGTGCCATTGTTTTTCGGGTACGGATTGACGGGGGTTCATGCCACCGCCGGGGCACAGCGCAATCCAGGGTTTGGGGGAGTCGTGAATGATGCGCTGGACTTCATCGGCGGTTTCAGGTGGGATGGTCATCTCCAGATGTAACCCCTGGGGTTCACCGCCGGTTTTTCGCACCAAGTCTAAGTATCGATCGGGACCATAGCGACGGTCGTCGGGGTCCCAGGGGATACCGTGGGTCAACGTGTGCTGGGATCCCAGGTGGTGGAATCCGATGCGATCCGGGATGCCTGCCATTTGGATTAGGCGGTGTACTTCCGGTGCCGGTTGGAAGATATAGGCTCGATCGTATTGTTCGGAACGCAGCCGCCACAGCAGTTTTGCCAGTTTGACAATTCGGCGTTGGAACAGGTCGTGGTCATCGACGGTGATAAGGTCGCGCAGGTAGGGGCTGTCTTTTATGGCTTGGTGCGACCAGCGACCGGTGAAGTACCCGAAGCGCGCCTGGGGGAATTGGTGGTGAAGGGCACGGAGCGCCGGGGTGGTCATCAGCACATCACCGATGGCGTGGGTTTTTACTATCAATATGTTCTGGGGATCAGTCTGTCGGCGCGGCATGGGTGACGTCCGGACGAATTTGTAATTTTATTCCTGCGGTCAGGAAGGATTTTTTCTACTGCCATTGCCCATTGTCCATGGGCTTGATAAGGTTTTTCAGCCAGCTTATGACCAAGCGGATCGTGAGCAACGACCCGAGCAGCAGCCGGTGGAGGAACAGGGTTCCAGCACCATAATTTTTCTTTAAGAATATGTGTTTGCCTTTGTAGTATTCAATGATGACTTTGCTGCCCCACATTTGGGATACGGTTTGCCCTCCGTAGTGGATGATTTGGGCTTGGGGGACGAAATACATTTTCCAGCCGGCTTTTTTGATTTGGAAGCACCGGTCATGGGTTGGGGGATTGGTTAGTAATATTTTCATTCGCCGGGTCAGGAGTTGTAGTATCCTTTCCAGGCATTAATGCGAATGCGGAACAGGTCCTTAAGCATTTGGAATCCGTGCTTGATTATTTTCACTCTGGTTTCAGGGTCATTGCACCAGCGGATGGGGATTTCGGCAATGCGGTATCCCAGTTTTCGGGCAACGAATAGTACTTCCACATCGAAGGCGAAGCCGTTCACCCGGGTGGCTCGGTTAAAGACATCCTCGACCACCTGGCGGCGGAACAGCTTGAATCCACATTGGGTGTCTTCGATGCCTTTGAACAGCAGGATTTGGATGATGTCGTTGTAGATGTAGCCTAAGGGTTCCCGGTAGATGGGTTGGTGTTTTTCGATTTGGCTGGTTTTCAGGGCACGGGAACCGATGGCAATGTCGCAATGACCATCTCTCACTAAGGGTATCAGCTTGTCTAATTCGTCCATTGGGGCTGATAGGTCGGCATCCATCATCAATACTAAATGTCCTTCTGCGGCTAACATGCCACGGCGCACCGAGAATCCTTTCCCGGAATTTCGTTCATTGGTAATTACGGACAGACCGGTGATTTGATTTTGCAGGTTTTGGACTGTCTGGGTAGTGTTGTCCTCACTGCCGTCGTCCACCACCAGGATTTCATAGGACAGATTTTGCGAAACAAGATGTTCCTGGACAGCACGTATGGTTTTCGGTAATCGATGGGATTCATTATATGCAGGGATAACCACCGAAATATCCGGATTAGTGTTCACGAGGGAGCTTTCCTGTTCTTTTCCTGAATTATCCGATACCATGAATGGTTTCTCTAATGTTATGTAGAATTGGACCTCCGAAGGTCATAAGGAGTACATTTACCAGTACTACCCCTCCAATAACTGCCCAGGGGACCCAAGGTTTCCCGGGACGGCGGAATAATGCGACGGCGGCGGCGGAAGCGAAAATCAGTCCAATGGTTTCCACTGGGAGGCGATACCTTTCCAAATGTATAAATAATGCAGAGATCATCCATGTGGCGATGATAGTTACATAGAGCAGCATGAAGCGTCGTCGCTGCGGGAATGACAGTATGATTCACCACACCATGAAGGGAGCCATAATTCCATAGGCAAGATTGTAGGAACGGTAACGGTGAATCAGGTCAGGATCATGGTGCGGATCCCAGTATTTGATAGTATTTTCGATTATTCGGACTGCAGTTCTGGTTGGGAATCGCACCATTGAAGTTAGGGATTCCGCAATGAGCCGTCGATCGACTTGGAACTCGTTTAGTCCGTCAAAACTGCGTATATACCGTTCTTCTTCAGGTCCCAATCGTAACAAGTAGCCACGAACGGTTTGTGCTAAGTATGGGCGGAGCACATCGACAGGATCTTCACCGCTATCGATGCGTTTTTTAGTGATGGTGTAGATCCGATGAAATTTTTCCTGGATATCTTTACGGCTGTCCATAGTGCCGTCGGGTGGCAGGAGATTGTATCGCTGCCAGATATGCATGCCACTATTGGTGGCAATCCATGACCATTCCCCGAAGAGGTTATAATTGCGGAGACACCAGGGTAATATTACCAATATTGCCATAAGCAGAAATACGCTGTATCTCAGAAGGTGCCGCCATCGTTCTTTGCCACCGTCTATCAGGAGGAACAGAAGCCAAAGGACAAACACCGGGACGACATTGGTTCGGGTTAGCAAAGTCAATCCCATGAATATACCCCCCCAGATGATCAGGTTCCATCCGCCCCGGACAAGGTTGGAAAAGCGGGTCCAGCAAAGCAAAGTCAGCAGTAAAAGAAGGTTGAATACGGTTTCAGACATGAAGGAGGCGGAAAAGATCACCAGAGAAGGATATACGACAGCGATCGATGCTGCTAACAGTGCTGCCAGAGGTTCCACGTATTGTCTTGCCAACACAAATAATATGGGGGGGATTAGGGATCCAAGTAACATCATGAAAATTTGTACTGTGATCGGGCTTGGCCCGGTGATTTGGTACACTCCGGCAATCAGGAAGGGCAACAGGGGATTCCGGAAGGCGGTGGGTTGTCCGGGGTAATAGCTGAAACCACCGCATCGGAGATGATTTCATCCTTGATTAAGCCTTGATATGGGTTGGGCGAAATTACGCAGAATATAATCCTAACGACCAGTGATGCCACGAACAGCCAGATTAGAATCCGCTTCCCGGGACTTCGTGTCAGGTGGTCTAATTTCCCCATGATTCCGGTTGAATTGTTGTCCATTAGGTCTATTATAAGATGTTGGCGTATTGGTTCTCGATTAGGTTATTTGAAGTATCCGAGGGCACGCAGGCGCTCTTGATAAGCCTGGTTGGACTCCACGGAAACCGCCCGTCCGGGTTGGCGGTTTTTATAATCGTAGGTTTCGATGAAGTTGACCGGAACGTTTTTTAGGTCGAACGCTTCGGTGAGGACGCGACCATCCATGTCACGACCCACCGGTAATCCGAACAGGTTTAAGATGGTGGGAGTGATGTCCTTGACACCGGCGGTGGTGATGGTTTTTCCCTGTTTGGTATCGCCACCAGCCATCACGAACACACCGGGCGGGGCGTTTTGGTGTTCATAGCTACCTTCAGGATGGATGCCGTGATCGAATCCGTGGTCGGACACCACAATTACGATGGTGTTGGGGTCCAATGCACCCAAAATCTGCTCCAGCACTTCGTCGATATAGACGTAATATTCCGGTACCAGATCTTTGAATCGGCGGATATTATCTGGGTCCAACCGGTCGGTGTGACGTTCGTGGAAGAAATACGGTAAATAAAAATGTTCCATGGAATCGGTACCGTCCAGGTAAACGGTAAAGAAATCCGGCTGCCCGTATTGTTTTAACATGTACAGGGCCGCTCGAACCATGGTGATGTCTTCCGGATAGGAAAATTTAAACATGGCGGCTTTGGAATCTTCATCGAAGACCTGGTAGTCTTTAGTGTTTCGATACCAGGTTCTATCCTGTTCCGTCTCAAGATGTATAAACCGTGCTACATCATCAATAGGAATATCTTCAGGTTCCACTATTAACGGTTCTAATTCACTGATAATCCGGGAGGGGAATACAGATAGAGAGTCTCCAAAGACTACTTGGCTCCCCATATGCTCCATTGCTTTATTATACAAAGCATGGTCGGAGACCATGTAACCGTTCACCGGTTCAGCGGGGTAACTGCCCCACCAGTTCAAGACGCCTACAGTCAACCCGACATCGGACAGGATGTTCCAAAGTGCTTCGGTGGTACGAAAGGTGGAGTTGATGGGTGTGATTTGGATTATTCTTCCCATCATCCACTGCAATTCATGGAAGCTGCCGGGGATTTTGGTGATGGGTAAGACCACTCCGGTGATGGGAAAGGTCCAGACGCGGAAGGAGGTCATATGGTGTTTTTCCGGCATTTTCCCGGTGGCGATGGTGTTCCAGATCGGAGGGGAAAACGTGGGCAGAATGGTGTGACATTGGGATCGGATGCCGCGATCCACCAAGCTTTTCATGGTCGGCATTCTTCCGCTGTCCATCAAGGGGTCGATAATTTCCCACCAGGCACCGTCGATGCCGATCAGCGCCACTTTGACATCTTCCTTGGGAGCCGGCAGTGCTGGTTGTGCTGCCGGTACAGGGTAACTGGAAAATGATTTCATGACCGGATAGGCGCTCCAAGCTATTGCAACCAGGGCAAGGATTAGTGCGATCCTCACGGTCCATCCGCGAGTACGTCCTTCCATATACAATAGTATTCGGTAACCGATCCAGCAGGCAGCAGCCCATAGGATGGCACCGGCAATTTCCACTACCCATCGCAATCCAGCGAAATGGGCGAATAGGTGAATTGACAGCCAGTTGCGCCCATAGTAGAACACGGCGATGGCTAATAGGATGAGGATACCATGGGCGACTAATCCGACTTCGCGCCGGCGTCCTACTGCCAGCGCTCCAATTACTACGCCGATGATTGCCATTAAGCAGGCATATATGGCTGCCATGTGGAGCCGGAGTTGCCCCTGGAGTAGTGCGGAATGCAGCGACTGGTTGGTTTGGATCAGGCGGATGGCGATGGCGGTTCCAACCAGGATTCCCACTATCAATCCAGCGATTAATCCCGATGATATTCGGGAAGTAATGGGGCGATATTTTCTTGGATTTAGCATGGCTTTTTAATTAACCTCCTCGCAAGCTGAAGTCCAGGGTGATTAACCCTGCTTTTATCGCTCGTTTCAGTTCGCCGAAGTTGGAGATGCGCATCAGGGCTTTCCACAAGTAGCCCGGTCGCCAGTAGAATCGGCGGTAGGCGATTTTCATCCAGCGTTCCAGCTCCTCCGAACCCAGGTCGGTATAGGTTTCATTAAAGAAGCTGGCGGTGTGGAGGATGCGCAGGTCGCACCAGGAGCCGTCTTTGATTTCCGGTCGGATTTCGGCGACCATATCAAATAATTCGGTGCCGGGATAGGGGGTTAGGATTCCGAAGGCGGCATATGCCGGTTTTAACTCCTTGACGAAATCGATGGTGCGCTCGATAGTGTCAACGGTTTCGCCCACGTTGCCCAACATAACGTGGGCGTGGGCGTCCAGACCCAATTCATTACACCATTTGAATATCTGTTTGATTTCGTTTAAGATAATGCCTTTATTCAATTTATCCAGGATTTCCTGGTCGCCGGATTCCACGCCGAATTTAATCATGTGACAGCCAGCTTGCTGCATCAGCGCCAGCATTTCCTTGTCCAAGCCGGTGAGCCTGCCGTTGCAGATCCAGCTAATTTTCCAGCCACGATCGACGATTCCCTGACAGATCTCCCGATTACGTTGGTTGAACATGGTGAAGGTCTCGTCGCGGAAGAATACCTCCTTGTAGCCTTCGTCAAGGATTTGTTCCAGTTCACCCAGGACGTTTTGGGCGGATCGGACTTTTATCAGGTTAGGATAGAGCCTGGGGACGGTGCAGAAGATACATTTGCCGGAACATCCACGGGAGGTGACGGCGACGGTGTAGGGGTAATGTTTTACCACCGGATTGAAATAGTCGTGGTCGGGCAGCAGGCTGCGGTCCGGATAGGGCAGGTAGTCCAAGTCCTGGTCCGAGGAACGGGTATTGTTTACTACGGTGTGTCCGTCTTGGCGGAAGCCGATTCCCAACACCGATTTCCAGGAATCATCGTTTTGGGACAGGGCATTTACCAGCTCGACGATGACATCTTCGGGGTCGCCCAGGAGGAGGATGTCGATGCCGGTGCGGGTCAAGGATTCCTGGGGCAGGAAGGTGGGATGGGTTCCGAAGACGACGGTGCGGCAATTGGGGGAATGGTCGCGAATTTTGCCCAGGTTTTGGGCGTCTTCGTTGATGGTCATGGTGGAGGTAGATGCGACTACAATGTCGGCATCGCAGCCGTGTTCCAGAATGTGGTGGAAGCGGTCGCGTTCCACTGCGCCATCCAAGAATTCAGCCTGGTGCCCGGCGTGGTTCAGTACGGTGGCGACGTAGATCAGGGACAGGGGCGGCATTTGCATGCCACCGATTTCTTTGCCTTTGCACCAGCACCCGAAAATCTGGTCACGTATTACGTTAGGGAAGCTGGAGCTGGCGGGGTTTAATACTAAGATTTTCATGAGTTCGATTATTTGACATATCCGAGGGCTCTGAGGCGTTCGTTATGGTCTTCATCCAACTCGGTGGTCATGGGTTTTCCCATCACCCTAGGTTTGATATCATAGGTTTCGATCCACTCCAACGGAGTGACGTCCGGTTCGAATATCTCTGTCAACGCCCGACCATCCATATCGCGCCCGATGGGCAACCCAAAAGCAGACAGGATGGTGGGGGTAATATCTTCCACGCCCACGCGTTCGATGGCGGCACCGGGTTCGATGTTGCTGCCGGCGGCGATAAAGACACCGGGCGGGGCGTTATTATGTTCATATATCATGTTGCGGTGCAAGCCGTGGTCAAATCCGTGGTCGGAGACGATGATGACGATAGTATTGGGGTCCAACGAATTCAGCAGTCTTGCCAGCACCTGGTCCAAGTACCGATAGTACTCGGGAACGGTATCTTTCAGGCGATCGATGTTAGCCTGGGTGAGAACGTCACGATGGCGCTCATGGAAGTAATAGGGCAGATACCAGTGCTGAATGGGGTCCAAGGCATCCAAGAATAACGCCAGGAAATCAGGCTGCTCATAGGTGGCGGTGAGATATTTGGTCATTCGCACCACCGATTCGTCCCAGGGGTAGTTGAATTTGACCATTCCCATCTCCTGCCCTTTGGTGGAGGAGGGAATTCTGGGAATGTTTTGATACAGCTTATAATCTTCGGGTGATTGTATATGGATGAAACGCGCCACCGAATCAAGGGGAAATTCCAGGGGATCAATTACCAAGGGCAGCAATTTGGAAAACAGCTCCGGCGGATACACGGAAACGGCTTCGCCTTCTTTGGGCTCGTTTCGTGAGGATCGCACCAGGAAATCACAGGCTAGGATTGATACGTTAAACCCATTGACGGGCTCAGCGGGATAGCTGGACCACCAGTTCAAGGCTCCGACAGTTAGACCGGCATCGGACAGTATATTCCACAGTGCTTCGGTCATGCGAAAGGTGGAGTTCATGCGGATTTGTTTGATGATAGGTCCCAACATCCAGTTAAATTCGTAACAGATCCGGGGGGCCGAGTTAAAGGGTACTACCACGCCGGTGATGGGGAATTCACTGACCCGGAAGTGGGTGATGCGGTGCTTTTCGGGCAGTTTTCCGGTGATTATTGTGGTCCATAATGCGGGGGATGCTGTGGGGATTAGGGTTTGAAACGGCGCATGTACACCCCGATCCATCAATTGTTTGAAATTGGGTAGTTCCCCTTTTTCCAGCATTGGAGTCATGATTTCCCACCAGGCGGCATCGATCCCAATCAAGGCAACTTTGACACCTTCTTTTGGGGCAGGTAAGTCCAGAACAGCAAGAATAGGAGTATGATCGGTGGATGTTTTTAGCATGGGATAGACATTCCACGATATCACCAATATTACCGATAGGATGGTGACGGTTAGTATCAATCCCCGCACACGTTTTTCCAAAAACATCAGGAACTTGAAAATAATCCAGCAGACCGCGACCCAAACGATGGTTCCCACAATTTCGTAAATCCAGCGTAGTTCGGTAACGCGTTCCAAGACGTAGAAGGAGATTATGTTTCTCCCGTAGTAAAAAGTCAGCGACGTTCCCAGAATTATGATTCCACGGGCTAACAGTTCAATGTTTTTGCGTTTTTTTAACGCGAATACTCCGATCAGTAATCCGGGAATCAGGAGTAGCAGCCCGTATATCACTGCCAAGTGGAGTCTGAGATAGGCTTTCAGCAATACGGGTTGATGGGGATCACGCGTTATTATCACCCAAGAAGCAATGCCTGCACCAACCAGGATTCCGATAAGAAATCCCGAGGCTAATCCAGACAGGATTCTTTTAGAGAGTGGATTGGTTCCGGTGGTTCGCATCAAAATATCTCCTGTTCAAGATTCTTATTTGAGATGTGATAGTACTACATTTTATAAGGTTAGGGTAGTAGTTTTCCTCAGCCAGTATCATTTGCTCAATGACAAGATTTCATTTAACATATCCGAGTGCTTTGAGTTGATCAACGGCGACTTCGCCCAGTTGCGAAGATTTTGTTTTATGTGTTTTCAGGATTTGGGAATCGTAAGTTTCCACCCAGGTCACCGGGTCCGATTCCTTTTGATAGATTTCGGTGACCGCTCTGCCGTCCATGTCTTTTCCTACCGGCAATTCGAACAATGATAAGATTGTGGGTGTGATATCTTCTACTCCAATATTTTCAATGACCGCGTTCTGTTTGATACCAGGACCAGTAACGATAAATACACCCGGCGGGGCATCGAAATGGTGGTACATGCAATCGAGCACTATTTTTTTATCGAAGCCGTGATCGGATAGTACAATGACAATGGTGTTGGGATCTAGGGCTGTTAGGATTTGCCCCAATACTTCGTCCATAAATCTATAGTATTCGGGTACAGCATCTTTCAATCGTCGAATGTCGTCAGGATTTAAGATGTCAGTATGGTGGTGGTGATAGTAATAGGGCAGATATTGGTGCTGCACTGCATCAAGCCCTTTCAGGCACATGGCGAAGAAGTCCGGTTGGTTATAATTTTCCAACAGGTACATTGCCGCTTGTATGGTGGTAATATCCTCGAGGTAGGAACATTTAAATATGGCGGCACCCCGGTTTTTTCCGGGGAAGCGGAGGTCGCCGGCATTTTGGTACCAATTACGATCTTCATCAGTTTCGATATGGATAAAGCGAGATGCAGTTTCAATGGTGACGTCTTCCGGGTTCAGGCTGAGGGGCTGCAATTCGGAAAATAATTCTTGGGGGAATACGGAATAGTGTTCAACGTTTTCAACTTCCTCAGGGGATTGGGACAGGTATCTGTTGTACAGAGCTTGATCGGATACGATATATCCATTTAGGGGATCGACTGGGTAGCTGCCCCACCAGCTTATCACGCCGACAGTGGCACCGGACAGAGACAGTATGTCCCATAGAGTGCTGGTAATACGCTTATCGGCTGACACTAATGACAAGCCAAAGATGTGTTCCTTCATCCAGAGTAATTCCGGCATCGCTTTAGGAGGGTATATTTGCGGAATGGTGACTCCCGTGATGGGAAATGTCAAGGTTAGAAAGCAGCCAATTCCGTGTTTGTCAGGCATTTTCCCAGTTGTGATGGTGTTCCAGATGCCCGGGGAAAAGTTGGGTGAGATGGTGCGCAGATGGGCGCGACATCCGTTAGTGACCAGGTGCTGGAAATTAGGCAGTTGACCGGATTCCATCATGGGATCGGCGAATTCCCACCAGGCGCCGTCGATGCCAATCAGCGCCACTTTGATGCTATCGTTTGGAGCAGGAAGAATGGGGTCATCGGCGGCTAATTGAGCGCCATAAGGTGATTTCAGCACCGGAGGGACAATCCACAATACCGTGAACGCGATGGCTACCAGGCTGACGCCAAGCGTCATTCCCCTGATTCGTTTTTCTACAAAAATCAAGAACTTATAGATTATCCAACATATTAAGCCCCATCCCAGGAACCCGATGATTTCCAGCAGCCATCTGGTTTCCGCGAAATTCATCCAGAATTTTGTTGACAGCCGATTTCGACCGGCGTAGAACAGCAACAGGGAAGCTAAGATGATTATTCCGTTCGCCAACAGGTTAATGTCCCGGCGACGTCCCAATGCCAATGCGCCGATGATCAATCCGGGGATCAGCATCAACAGTCCGTAGATGACAGTCAGGTGCAGTTGGAATTGCCCCTTTTGGAAGGGGGTTACCAGGGTGTAGCTCACCTGGGTTAATCGGAAGGCGTGCCCAAATCCGAATACCATGCCAACTATAATTCCTGCAATCAGCCCGGAAAGTAGTCGTTTGGATAGGGGTATAGATTTAGGGACTCGGGGCAATTTATATCCTGCATTTATTTAGTATAGCCCAGGGCACGAAGCCGTTCTTGGATGGCTTCGTCCATCTGGGACGGTTCCACGCGACCGCGTTGGCGATCTTTGATGTCGTAAGTGTCAATGCGCGTTATGGGGACATTTTCCATGTCGAACGCTTCGGTAATCACTCTTCCGTCCATGTCACGACCAATTGGCAAGCCGAACAATGTCAGAATAGTGGGGGTAACATCACGGACGCCGGCGGTGGTGATGGTTTCATCCTGTTTGATGTCGCCACCGGCAATCAGGAACACTCCTGGAGGTGCATCGGGATGGTTGTAGTTGCCGTTGGGCTCCATTCCGTAGTCGAAGCCGTGGTCGGATACGATGATGATGATGGTATTGGGGTCCAAGGCTGATATGATACGCCCCACGAATTCATCTACGTATTGGTAATAGTTGGGTACCAAGTCCTTCAGCCGGTTGATGTTTTCGGTTTTAAGTACGTCCTGGTGGCGGTCATGGAAGAAGTAGGGTAAGTATTTGTGTTCCATGGAATCCAAGCCATCCAGATATACTGCGAAGAAATCCGGCTGCCCGTGGGAGCGTAACAGATGCAATGCCGCTCGTACCATGGTCTCGTCTTCGGGGTAGGAAAATTTGAACATGGCGGCTTCGGATTCTTCGGTAAAGACCCGGTAATCCTGGGTGTTATGGTACCAGGCGCGGTCGGCGTCGGATGTGATATTGATAAAGCGCATTACGGAATCCACCGGGATTTGCATGGGATCCAACACCAGGGGTTCCAATTCCGGCAGCAGTTGGGGTGGGAACACGGAACGGGGATCGCCGGATGACTCACCACCCAGGACATATTGCAGGGTTTTGTCGTACAGGGCGTGGTCCGACACCACGAAGCCGTTTACCGGTTCGGCAGGGTAGCTTGCCCACCAATTCATAACGCCGACGGATAACCCCGCATCGGATAGGATGTTCCACACCGCTTCGGTCATGCGAAAGGTGGAGTTCATGGGTGTCCAGCGGATCAGACGTCCGATCATCCATTCCAATTCGTAGCAGATGACCGGGTAACGGGTCAGGGGCAGTACGACATCGGTGACGGGGAAGGTCCAGACGGTAAAGGCGGTGACATGATGTTTATCCGGGTTTTTGCCGGTGGCAATGGTGTTCCAAATGGGGGCTGACAGTGTGGGCAACAGGGTATGGCAAGGGGATCGCACCCCTCGGTCAATCAGGCGTTGGAATACTGGCATTTTCCCTTGTTCCAGCAGGGGATCTATCATGTCCCACCAGGCTCCATCCACACCGATTAACGCCACTTTGATATTTTCTTTGGGTGCCGGCAAGGCTAATTCAGTGGTCTGGCTGGGGTTTTCCGGCGGTAGTTTGATGATGGGATAGGCGCTTCGTATGACAAAGATCACCAGTAATAACAACGCGAGCCGCACCGTCCAGCCCCGGGCGTGCTCTTCCATGAACATTAGAATCTTATATATCACCCATGAGGTCACCGCCCATCCAAGAAATCCCACGATTTCCAGCAGCCAGCGCAACCCGCCGAAATGTGTCCAGATATGGTAGGACAGCCAGTTACGCCCATAATAGAAGACGAGCAGTGCGAAAAGTAGGATTATTCCATGCGCCACCAAGCCGACTTCCCGGCGGCGACCAAGGGCGAAGATGCCGATGATCAATCCGGGGATAATCAGGAGTAATCCGTAGATAGCTGCCATGTGAAGGTGAAGCTGCCCACGAAGGAAAGGTGTGTGCAGGGAATCGTTGATTTGCGCCAGCTGGAAGGCAATGGCGAACCCGAGAAGTATCCCAATGATTACTCCAGCGATGACGCCGGATAGTATTTTATGTGACAATGGTCGATGTCTCAATCGTCGACGCATAAGTTCTCCGGAAGAGTAATCGGTTAGTTTGTTATCATGGCTTTATATGTTCTCTCCGTGCCGGGACAGTATTATTTTCAGGTCTGCGATCCTCTGGCGGATTTCCGGAGATGTCAGGGCTGATAGTTCCTGTTCCCAACGGTAGCCCCATTGGTAGCTGTTTCCCAGTTCCCGGTCGGATATGCCGGGGTGGCAGATTGCTTCCGTGGTGCCTTGGGGAAGATTGTGGATCAGGTTTTTCCAACGATTGGGAGTCAGACGCCCGCTTAGCGAGGTTCCGGCTACGAAATCAGCGTGACTGACTTCCAACGTTTCAAGATTTTGTACTACCCTTTTCGACAAGTATTCCAACAATCGGCTTTTTAACCCACGGTGGTTCGGTATGATTTCCCGGGGGATTACGCGTACCGCCGGAATGCGATATTTTTTGATCAACGGCAATATCACCCGCCAGACTATGGGCAGCAGGTGGAGGTGCTGATGGGAGTCGAGGTGCGTAGGGGTGATTCCCGCATCGACTAACTTGGCGATTTGCGCTCCCGCTTCCCTTCGCAGGTGTATCAGACGAATTCGTCCGGCAAGAATCCGCGCCAGTATTCCAGTCCAAGATTTGGGAAAGCGACCGTTCAGGCACACCAAAGAGGGGATTTTTTCCGGCGGAAGTATCGGAATTTCTTCCACGAAAGTCAAGTGGATGCCTACCCCGAGTTCCGGATGCTGTTTCGCGAGGTTGACCGCATCATCGAAGGCTTTTCCACAGGGTACCAGGGATGCCGAGGTCAGTATT
Source organism: uncultured bacterium (assembly GCA_965372135.1). Classification (GTDB taxonomy): domain Bacteria; phylum Electryoneota; class RPQS01; order CBDVBD01; family CBDVBD01; genus CBDVBD01. Next base: position 17,724 of record CBDVBD010000006.1, read on the forward strand.
CCATCCTGATGCGCCTGGATAATCCCTTGATTAATGGCGGGATGCAGTCCGAAATCATCGCCGTTGACAATCAGCCGTTTCATCGGGGTCGATATCCGTTAAGTAAGTATGAGCCCATATCGCATACGATTTTCCAGATGACGCTGGGACTCGCCATGGTGCTGACGCCAGCTTCCCGAGGATAATATTTTACGCCGATTTCTTTGATGGTAAACCCGGCGCGTTTGGCGGCGATCAGTAATTCAGCATCCAGGAAGGAACTTGCGGTTTTCAGGGTTATCGTTTCCAATACATTTCGCCGGAACAGCTTGAATGAGGAATTGACGTCTTTTACATGCAGCCCGAACATCAGCCGGATCAGGAAGTTATAGACGCGGGAATAAGCAGCGCGTTTGAATGTTTCGTCACGATTCTGACGGTATCCGATGACTATATCCGTGCCGTTCATCAAATCCAATGCTTTCCCCAAGTCGCGCAGGTCCACCTGATTGTCGGCATCGACATAGAATATGAGTTCTTTAGAGGCTTCGGCGAAACCGGTACGCATGGCACCGCCCAGTTGGCGGTTTTCGGGGTGATGAATGACGCGTACCTTAGGGAATTCCCGGGATAGCGCATCGGCGATTTCGCCGGTACGGTCGGTGGAGGCGTCATCAACGACCAATACTTCGTAATCGGAACACAGGTCGGACAGTACTTCCACGGCGGAACGTACCGCGCTTTCGATGTTTCCTTCCTCGTTGTAGGCGGGGAAGAAGATGGTTACCTGGGGTTTTTCGGGCATATGGTAATTTTCTTTCTGTCAGGTGGGGACACCTGACAGCACAAAATTCATTTCGACGGATTGGGACTGCTGGGTGAGGAATCGAAATTCGTTGAATCGTGATTCGTTGACACCCTGCAGCACAGAGTGTAATTGAAACCGCTGAAGCGGTTGAATTTGTAATTAGTGCATTTCTTACACCACTCCGCCAGTGGGCGGACAAGAATGAATTGTGGTGCTATTCCTAAGGCGGTAGCAAGCTACCGCACTCCAAAGTAATGCTCGGAACCCGACCTATATGACTGAAGCAAGCTTCAGTCCAACAAAGCGCAAGCAAGCTTGCGCACTCCAAAGTTGTCAGGATCACAGGGATCCTGACCTACGACTGCCTCGTTCGCAATGACGGAATTTATTAATTGTGAGTCACCATGATGACTCCGGCGACGATGACCAGGACGCCACCGAATCTAAACCACGTAACGGGTTCCTTGAATATAAAATAGGACAGCGCTACCACCAGAATGTACCCCACACTAACCAATGGGTAAGCATAGGACAGATGCACCCGAGACAGTATCATCAGCCAAACCACGGTGGATACGCCGTAGCAGCACAGCCCCAACCAGAGGAACGGGCTGCTCGCCACAGCGGGAATGGCGGTTGACAGGTGGCTGAAGTCGACGGCTCCGACACGCATCATGGTGTGCTTGAATAGCAGTTGTCCGCAAACGCCTAACGATACGCTGATTCCGATCATAAACAGGGGATGCATGTGTTCTCCTAAAGATTCGGGGGATAGAATTTCACCACGACGGTTTCGCCGTCGTTCCAGTAATCGTTACGAACCCGGCTGCGGACTTCCTGTATGGGCACCATAACCCCTTTATCCAGACCGATTCTGGTGATATACCATATGCCGGCTGCGCCATCATCGAAGGCTTGTTCGATGTCCCGGTCTAATGGTGTGATGGTCTGAAAGCGCCCCAGGGAGAGATCCGGGACCCAGAATTCGAAACGGTATTCATCGAAATGATCCCGGGCGACGAAATCATGATGATAGTAGTACTGGAACAGGGCGGTGCCTGTGCGTTTCAAGTCGGTCATCACGATTTCACCGGATTGGATTTCGGTTTCGATACGTTGCACCACGGCGCGGAAATCGGTTTTGGAAAAGATTACCGGCTGAGTGCTCAGGGAAAATATGCCGTAGCCGACACAGTTGATCAGCCATAACGGGATCATCGCCACCCACCATTTTTTTCCGACCCAAGCGGCGGCGGCAGCAGCGGCTAACAGCCCATATATCGGTGCTAAGTTGGGGAAGCTCAGGACATCGGCTTGGCTCTTCACCATCCCGGCGACATTAACCAGCAGGAAGATACCCAGGAATAACATGGGTCGCCATTTGGGGATGATGGCAATTACCCCGCCGATCGCCATGCCGAAGGCGACCACTGCGGTCACCCAAAACAGGGGTGTTGCCAGCACTTTGCTCCATTCGGGACCGTGGAACACATAGCCGACTCCCAGGTGGTACAAGACACCTGCCAACCTACGGATGATCACGGATGTCGAATCACCGCCCGGTCGGATCTCCGTTAGCAGTTCGGTGCGAAGGGTTATCTGGCTGATGGTGGTGCTGAGCAGGGGCAGATATAATACCACAATCGCAAAGTTAGCGACCAACCAGGGGATCCATAGTTTTTGGCGACCTTTGGCAGTGACCAGAAAATATAGGTTGACCGCGGCGAAGGTACCCCAGCCGTAGTGGTGAGTGTAGACGCAGGCGGCTTGCGCCAGGGCGTATAATATCCAGGCTTTGATACCGCCGTTTTTTTCCGCCGCCCACCAGAATGCGAATAATGCGGCGATGGATAAGGCGCCGAACAGGGCATAGGATGTGGCGTTGGTGGCGGTAATCAGCCCGAAGTAGGACAGGGCTGCCCAGAGTCCAGCCCCCCAGCCTACGTAGCTGCCAAGTACTTTAGTACCCCAGAACCAGGTTAGGAGTACGATGCCCAGCCATCCCAAGGCTGATAGGAAGCGTAATGCGAATTCGCCTGACCCGAACAGCTTAATCATCAGATGCTGCGCCAGCAGGTATCCAGGAGGGTGGAAGTCGTTGCCGGCAGCGGATATTATGGTGCCGGGAGTATCCGCGGCAATCTTAGCGTAGTAGGCTTCATCGGGCCACAGGCTTTTATGCTGCAGCCGAGGAAGTAGGATTATCAGGGTTACCGCGATGATGATGGCTGCCGACAGCCAGGGGTTGATTCGCATGGTTAGATTCCGGTTTCGTCATAGGTTGGGAAATGGAGTCGGTTTCCTCGCACCGCACCAGCCAAGTCATCCAGTCCAATTCGCCGGGGTGGGTGCGGAATTCGGGTTCCAATAGTCGGAAAAATCGTGCTGCTACTGCGGGTGATATCCTCCCGGGATTTAGTCGATGGATCGACCTCGAAATATGGATATATTTTGAGCAAGTGCCTGTCGCCGGGTCGGTGGCGTATCAGGCTGGGGACAATCATGGCACCGGTTCGGGCTGCCAGTCGTATCCAGCCGGATGATAGTAGTAATTCCCTGCCCAACAGAGGCAGTGTGATGCCCTTGGTGCCGGCTTCGGCGGTGGATGCGATCTGCAGCACGCCGTTGTTTTTAAGCCATTCCATCATCCAACGAGGCGAGCCACCACGAAATTCTACGTGATGGATGCGACGTACCGGATCCAGTTTGGCGGTACGGCTGGCGGCGGCGTAGTCGGCATACTCCGATGATACTACTGGCAATCGGTATCCTTTCAAGGCGATGCCGACGTGGTGGATACTTTCGTTGCCGAAATGAGGATACGGCAGAATCACGTCTCTGCCGGTCTCCAGTGCCTTGTCGAGATGTTCCAACCCTTGGAATTCCACCCACTGGTCGATGTTGTCCGGGGTTAAGCGCTCAACCAAGAAGAGGGACAGGAATTTCCGTTGGTGGTTCAGCCAGAAAGTGTTCAGAATGGTAGTTGCCTCAGATGGGCCGATGTCGGGTAATGCTTCCTGGATGGCATTCAGGTATCGTTCCGGGGATCGATTGGAACCGATATAGCCGATCCTTCGCCGGATTTTCCCCAAGGGTCGGGCTAAGCGATCCAGCCCTTTCGGGTCGGTTACGCAGTTTCGGAATACGGTACGAAATATTGTGTAATAAGCGCCCATGGCAGCAAGGGTCAGGGGATTCATGGCTGGCTTCCCATCTTGCGTTTGATCCATGATGCCGCGTCTTGCAGGTCACTCCATAGAGGGTGGTGATTACGCCACACCGCACTGCATTGGCTGCAAAGCGGCAAGTCCTTCGGGTTTTTGGCTTTCAGCCGTTTACGGGCTTCAGTCATTTCCGGTCCGTTCCAGACGTCGCGGATTTTCTTTTCCGGGAATTTTCCGATTTGCCACTGGTGATTGAGGTCGCCGCAACAGCCCAAGAAGGTGCCGTCCCAGCCGATGGATACCGACTGCCATAACGCCTGGCAAGGGAAATACCTGCTGCCAATGCGGAGGATAAAGCCTTCCGCTTCCTGCCGGGGCCAAGTGAACGGCGCCAGTATTCGGATGTGATCCAGCGGAAGCCCATCGAAGTGTTTTTTGAATTCGGGGCGCAGTCCGTTGGACGCGTCACCGGACACCTGGATTACCTGGAGTATAGATGTTGGGATTTGGCTTTGCAGCGATTTTTTGGTTTCCAGGAATCCGAGTATGTTCTCCAGGGTTTCCTGGTAATTAGCGCCTTGGTGCACGGCTTGGTAGCCTTCCGCATCTTGACCGTCGAAGCTGAAGCTGATTTCATGCAGTCCGGAATGGATTAGTTCGTAGCTCAAGTCCGGATTCAACCGGGTGGCGTTGGTGTGGATGACACTCCTCAGTCCAAGTTTTACCGCAGCTTCCACCATTTCCGGTAGTTTTGCGTGTAATGCCGGCTCGCCGGCAAGGAAGAAGCGCACTTCATGCACCCCAAACTCCGCAGCATCTTCCAAGATTGCATGCGCCAGGTCCAAGTCCATCATTCCGGTGGGGAGGGTACGGTCCAGGGAACACACGGTGCAGGACAAGTTGCAGGCGTTGGTGGGCTCTAAGTTGATATATTCCGGCGGGTGGGGCAGGTGTATGCGCCTCCGGTACCAAGCTAAACGCCAACGGATAGTATGGATGATGTCACGCACCATTTCACCTTAGTGGGTAGTTAATTCCCCGGGTTCTAGTTCAATGGTTTCGCTGTCCCGGTCGTGGCGATGTTTGACACGCCATAACGCCACGTAGCCTTTGTACAACCATTCTATCCACCGGTGATTGGGTGGAGTATAGAAGGTTTTCAATAACTGTTCTTCGTTTTCCGGCAGCAGGTCGGTATCCGGAGTAATAACTCCCTCTTTCAGGGCTAAATCATAGATGGCAGTGTGGGGTTCGATACGGATTTTCCCCAATAGGAAGCCGTTCCAACGTCCCCGAAGCTGCCATCGGGCTTTCAAGAAGAATCCGATTAACGACCAGAAACCGCCTGCGGTTTGTCCCGGGGGGCTTACGAAAAAGTTGTACCCTACACGCAGTCCCGGGATTTCGCGTACCAATCGATAGCCTCGTTGAATATCGGCTTTTTCCATGCCTTTTCCCAGCTTCTTCAGTGCCTGATCGGTGTAGCCGTCGGGGGAGAAGGACACCTCGTAGCAGCCAGCATCCACCATCATTTCCAGGAAGTCGCGATCCAAGTTTTTATCATGCAGCCAGGCAGACCAGCGCAGGGGCATATCGCGTTGCAGTAACTCTTGACACACCGCTATGGCATGTGCTTTAGGATGGTTGAAGACGGAATCGACGAACATGAATTCCGGCACGCCGAATTCTTCCCACAAGCGTTGGATTTCGTCCACCACTTTTACCGGATTCAGCAGGCGGTAGCAGGTGCCGTTTAAGTAGCCATAAGTACAATATACACAGTGTTGTTCGCAGCCGCGTTTGGTGGATATGCCCACGGTGGCTGGTCCGTGTATATATAGTTTGGGATCCAAGAGGTCATAACGGGGCTGGGACCAATTTTCCTGTGAGGGGAGTGGTCTGGCACCGGTATATCGGATGCCGTCGCCGTCACGGAAATATATTCCGGGAACATTTTGGGATTGATTCAGGTTCGCCAGCAGTTCGGGGAATACGATTTCGCCTTCCAGGGGCACACCGAAATCCAGGTCAAGGTAGCGCTCCATAATGGGTTGGGCATGTACGGAAAATCCGGAACCGCCGATGATTCTTTTGGCGTCGGGTACCCGGGATTTGATTAAGTCCAGAGTGGGTTGTAGGATTTTGATATAGGCAAAGGGGTCGCGAAACTGGGTGGTATCGACATTGCGCAATGATATTCCCGCCACGTCGGGCTGGAAGCCGGTTAGCTCCTGTGCTAACGGTTTCCAGGGATCATGCAGGATATTGGGATCGATGATGCGTACTTCATGGTGGGAAAGCGCACCGGCAAGGGTGGCTAATCCGATGGGATAGATCGCTTTTTCGCGACGCCCCAACCAGGATTGTATTAATAGGATTTTCAAGGTGTTACGTTTTGGCAGTAAATAAGCACAATTCTGTACGGTCACATCCCGCCGTGGCGGGACAAGACCCGACAGAACTCCAAATGTGATGATGTATCATGTTATAAATGACCACGCGGTGATTATCCATCTGGAGTATCCGGTAACGGTTTCCGACGGCAGAGGAACCGATAGTACACAGTTCTCAGTATCCTGACAGATTCATAGATAACTTTGTAGAAAGGTTTCATGTAGCTCTGGTGAAAGAGGTTCACCATCGGCTTCTTCAGCATCAGTCGTAGCAGCCAGCGGGGGTATTTGCGATAGATTAGTGAAAGTACCAAACTGAAATAGGTGAACTCTCTGTCTTGATAATGTCTCTGGTAGATCTGGCTGTGGATGTCGCTAATCAGTTCTTCTTGTACGGCTCGATCATACAGTTCGGTACCGGGGAACAGCGCCAGGGAAAACAGTTGCATCAGATAGGGTCTGGGCAGTTCCACAATGTCGTTCAGGGTCTGGAGAGTGTGATCTACCGGTTCCCAGGGGTTTTCAATAATCACATCGTAGAGAACGGTGATTTGATCTGGATACTTGCTTAAAAGATTTGCGGCGTGCTTGACGTGATCCAGCCCCCCCCCCCAGGTCCTTCGGAACAGAGTCAGGGTCTCCGGAACGCAGCTTTGAATCCCCACTTCCACATAACATAGACCAGCTTCTACCAGGGCTTTGACCTTTCGTTCAGTTACAGCATTCGGCGTTGCCATGCAGCGGAAGGGCAACCCAATGCCAGTTGCCAGATCCAATCACGAACCTCCTGCCGGCTCCACCACCGGTCATGGAACGCCATCAGCGGTTCCTGGGGGGATTCGTCCGCCCGGAATTCCAGATAATCACAGATTGTTTTGGGTGTCTTGCTGGTCATGGAATTGTCTCGCTAACATCCCTCTTGCGATGCTGATTCCGGTATTAGTTTAAGAATATTAATATACAAAATAACTCTATATTAATCAAGCATGGCATGGACTTTCTTGCGTATCTCATCGAGCTCTTTTGGCTGTTTATTGCCATATGAAACGTTATACTTCACCATAATAGCCTAATATTATTAATGTTAAAGTCGGAACACTACCTGCTAGACACAGACAATATTCCGACCCTCAATTAATGAGATTTTTTTAATTATGGGATTGGTTTATTTAAGCGGTTCAGTTGTCAGTTATTTTCTTTTTCTCCTGTATTATGGCTGGTCACTCGCGGGGTACCTAAATACGCTAAATAATAGTCGAAGATATGTGGGGCGCAGCCGGATACCCATACCACGTTTTCGCTATGCTGCAGCTTGTGGTATATTTCTTCGGTGCAGTTGCCGAAGCACCAGATTTTTCCTTTGGAACGGGATGCCAAGGATTCTAATTGCTCCACAGCGGGATTTCGACCGAGGATCACGGTGTGTCGGTACGCGGGTTGATTTTGTTTTCCTTTGCGAGGCGATCCAGGGCGTGTCGCAGGGCATTTTGGCAGCCAGCGCCCAGATGCCATCGATGATGGTCAGGTCGGGTTTCAGCACATACAGGAAATCAACCAGCTTGCAGTGCAGGTCGTTGCGGTGATTTTCCAGGCGTTGGGCGTCGGTGACGAAGCCGTATAGGTTCTTGATTCCCAATGATACGGTGGTGTGCATGTGGGTTTTCAGTTTGGGCAGGTTGATGATAAGGTCGTAGCGTCTTGCTTGTGGAGGTAAGAGTACTTTGCGGAAGATGGTGGCTTTGGGGTTGTCGATTTCGATGGGGTCTTCCTGGTCGAAGAGCTCGATGATTCCGCCGTGGTCTTCGATCCGGGTGTCCAGTTTTGCCATTCGGAACGCTTCTCGAGCAAGCAGTCCCCATCCGGGATTCTCGCCGACGGCAACCTTGGAAGCACCCCGATCACGGAACAGGTCGATCAATGCCAGTATCACCCTGGGATCGGTGGTTACCGCCGGGACGGTGTCCGGTTGGGGGCGCACCAGGTTGGGTTTCAGTAGCACTGACTGCCCGCAAATCCGGTCGGAGGTCCAATCGAGGTAAGTCAACAGGTCTTCCAGGCGGCTCCGGATGTCCTTAATGCCCTGGTCAGTGAATTGATAGGGGGTTTCGGATTCGTTTAGGTATCGGGTGATTGCGACTTTTGGCATGGTTCAAGTAATTGTTAAATTGTTCGATTGCTCGATTGTTTAGATTGTTGTCGGGTTTCTGCGCTACGCTTGGAACCCGACCTACAACAGTATGGGCAAGATGCCCATGCCACGAAGTACCCCCCCCCTTTTTGTCCCCCCCCCGGGAACCGGGGGGGAGGTTTAAGATTCTCGTCCCTGAAGGACGAGTATTCGCTGGAATTACATAAGCATAGCACTATGGTGCACTGGTTAGGAATGGTTCGTAGATTACGGTGCCGGAATGTGGGTCGTCGTTGTGGTCATAAATCAATCGGTCGATGGAATCGGGATCGGTGGTGCCCCACCAGTTGTAAGTGGCGTCCACGTCCCAGGGGGAATAATGCACCCACGCCCACTGGTCAGGATCGGCAAAGGAGTTGTAATGGGCTTCTGGCTGACAGAAGCCATCCACTCGCACACATTCGCCTTGTTTATCGAAAGTGTTGTAATCTATCAATGGTGATCCTTGGGTGATTAGGATACCGGTTTGGCAGCCATGAAATTGGTTGCCCCCAATTCCAACAGTATCCTGACCATCACACACTATTCCAATATCACAGCGAGTAATTACGCTGCTCACAATATGGGTCCGATTTAAATTGTTTTGAAGATGTACACCAAAGTGGAATCCCGTAATTTGAGAATTGTAGATCACCACATATCTACAATATTTTGAAAAGATAGCTTTTGGTTCTAATAAATTCAGAGCCCGATCGTTAACGAATTCACAGTCGCCAATCTCTACATTCGACGCAGAATCTACCTCTACACCAATAGAATCACAAGAAATAAAACTACAGTTAGTTATATATGCGTATGGATTGTTGCAGATTCTAAATGCAACTATCGAATTGTATATGTCTATATAATCAAAATTGACATGATTTTGTTCTTGAAAAAGGAAGCCTTGCCAAACCCCATTATTAGACCTTACATCAATGTGATTCTCATTGGCACCATTTAATTCGGCTACTCCAGAAATCTCGATACTCCGATTCCATTCTACGATAATTTCACTACCGGCTTCTACTTCCCAGGTTACGCCCGATGGGACAAAGATGTTTTCAATAATATGATAGGGTCCATCCTTTGTTCGCCAGGTGGTGTCGGAGGAGATGGTGCCGCCGACAAGGGTTGGTTGGGGGGCGTCGGAGGTGCTGATGGGGTCGGAGTGGCAGCCGATTAGGATTAGGATTGATATAACGAGAATAAAGCAATATGTTGCGACCCCCCCTTTATCCCCCCCTGCAGATAGCAGGGGGGGTAAGGATAGGCTGAAGCCGCCTCTACGCAGGGATTCTTTGCCGTGCTTTGATAGGATGTCAGGATCGCAGGGATCCTGACCTACGTTGGATTCTGTGTCGGGTTTCTGCGGAACCCGACCTACAATACTGGGTCCCCGCCTTCGCGGGGATGACAGATAGAGGGATGGGGATGACAGGAAGAGGAGTAGAGATTCTTCGCTTCGCTCAGAATGACAGAAAGGAAACCACATTAACAAAGATGAAATGGATTGTCTCAAAATCGCACCTCCAGTCCCAGCAGGGGTAAGAAGGTGGGGAATTCAGTGATTGCCTGGCGGACGGTGACGTCGTCGGAATATTGATAGTCCACCACGTTGGGATGAGCGGTGGCGTTGATGATTTCGGCGAAGACGGTGGCGTCCAGACCGATCAAGGTGATGTCGTGGGCAGCTTTCAGATCCCAGCGGAAGATTTCCGGCAGCCGGGCGGTGCCGAATTGTCCGTATTCCGGGATCCAACCGCGGTTTACCCTGTGCGCCTGCCCGGAATATACGTAGGTTCGGCTGATGACCGATTCGGTGGGGAAGCAGGTTCCGAACACCAGTTGGCTGGAAAATCGCCATCCGGGCGACATGTTCCACAACACTGCACCCAGCACCGACCACCGTCGGTCCAGAGCGGTGGGCTCCAGCAAGTTTTTCGCTTCCCGTTCCGATACGGACAGGGAAGCTCCCACCCATCCAGTGAGTGATCCGGTTTGGCGCCGGACAAGGGCTTCCACGCCGTTGGCGTAGCGGCGGATGCCTTCGTAATCGTATTCGCGGTCGTGCAGGAATGCGGTGATTTCCCCGGACCAGCCTTCGCGCTGGTATTCTATCCCCGCAGACCAATGGGTGGCATCATAGATTGCGGTGTCCCTGGGTTGGGTAAAGGTTCCCCAGGAGCTTTTTAATATGATGTTTTCCGTCAGGTAATAGCCCAGGGCAATCCTGGGATTAATGCGATAGAGATGGTATGCCAAATCAACGAGGGTGCCGTCTTGGTATAGCCACCAATCGTAGAAGTCGGAACGCACTCCTGCGGTGGTGTGCAGGCGACCCCAATGGATTTTTCCTTCCAGAAACAGGGCGTAATATAGATCCAGAAGCTCCTGGTCATAATCGGTTTTGCTCAAGGGGTCACGGCGGTTGCCTTTTTCACCTTCGATGACCCCACCGGTTATCAATTGACTGCCGGGGGATATCAGGATCGTGTTTTCGCCCCGGATTCCAACTCGGGTGTTCATCCACGATTCCTCGGAATGCAGGTCTAATTGATGTAAGGTTTCGTTGGTATGCCATCCATAAGCCACGGTGTTGCTGATCCAGCCGGGAACCGGTATCCAGGTCCAGCCTAATCCTCCCGCCAGCAGGCGATTTCGGTGGTCGAAAGCTCCGGCGAAGCTTTCGGATTCCAAGCGATCATACGACCAGAGATAGGTGGCGTTCAGCTTGTGGTTCCCACCGGCATTCCAACGGATGACACCCTGGGCGTCACGAAGAGTCGGTTTGACGTACCGGTCCCGGAACGCTTCTTCCAGATATCGATACACGCCGGGGTCGTAATTCATACGGATGCCGTTGACCCAATTCACGGATTCGGTAAAGGGAACTTGCCACCCCAAGTTAGCGGTCAGGTATGTCAGTACCGCTGACCCGTGGAGTTCGTCGGACTCGGTATCGATGGTTTCGACTTTCAGCAACCCGCCAACGGCACGACCGTAGGAGACAGGCATGCCACCTTTCCACAGTTCGAACCGATCCACCACTAAGGGATTAAAGATCGACAGGCTGCGGGATAACACGCCGAAATGGGTTGGCTGGGGCAGGGGGATTCCGTCCAACAGCACCCGCATTTCGTCCATACCGGCACCTCGGACCGACCAATCGCTGTCGTCGGGGTCACGGGCCGTGATTCCAGGGATCAGGGTGAATGCGCGCAGGGGATCTTCGGCACCGCCTGGTAATTCTTTGACCTCCCGCCGCCGGAAAATGATGCGCCCGGAAGTGGCTTGATCTTCCGCCGTTTCCCGGGCAATCACCAGTTCCACGCCCTGGAGTTCCAGGATGTCTTCATGCAGTACTATCAAGCACTGGGTGATGCGATCCTGGGCAACGGTTAAGGACAGGGTGTCAGGAAGGTATCCGAGATGGGCTGCAACTATAGTGTAATCTGCGGGTGGGAGATCGGGGAGGTTGAAAAGTCCATCAGGGTCGGTGGCGGTGCCTCTTGGAGTGCCGGGGATGATGATATTGACGTCGGAAATGGGGTTTCCGCTGGGGTCAAGTACTCGACCGGTGATGCTGTCATACTCGGCGCTGCTTACGTTATGTGTCATAAGCAACACCAGCAATAACAAGACTATATGTCTTAGCGTCGCCACGCTTCGGGGACTGTTTTAGTGATTTCGAAATCTTTGAAATCGTAATGCCGGAGTTCCTGGGGACCCATTTCTTTTGCCCAGGCAACCATGTTGTGGATTTCTTCCTCCAGGTTGGCTTTGGTGTCGAAATCCAACAACTCCCGCGCCCGGGTGATATCACTGTATGCGATGTCAACTTCAAACGGTCGGTGGGCGTGATATATCGGCTTCAGGTCGGAATCGAAGGCGTTTAGTACCAGCCTGGCGATTTCATTGACGGTAACCGGTCGGTCGCTGCCCAGGTTGATGATTTGCCCAAAGCACCGGGAATCGAACCCGGCACGGGCTAATACTGGCGCTACGTCGGATACATGGGTAAATGCACGCTGCTGTTCGCCGTCGCCGAATATAATAGGGGCTTCCCCTTTCATCAACCGGTTGATAAAGATTCCCAGGACATTGCGGTAGGGCGACCGGAGGTCTTGACGGATTCCGTAGATATTGAATGGGCGCAGGATGACGTAGTTGAATCCGAATTCCTCCCCGTACAGTCGTAATACCCGCTCCACGTTGGCTTTGCCGATGCCATAGGGGTCCACCGGATCCAGGGGGTCATCTTCCCGGAAGGGTGGTCGAGGGTTGGCGCCGTAGGCGGCGATACTGGATGTGAATACGATAGTTTCCACGTCGTGTTCCACCGCCAATGCCAGCACACGCAGGGATGATAGGTAGTTGTTGTAAGTATTCTGGACCGGCATGAATACCGACAAGCCTTCGGCGGGATGGGCTGCCAAGTGATAGATGACCTGGGCGCCTGTGATGTCTTCCGGCTTCAGAAGGTTGACGTCCTTCTGCAGAAATTTAGCGTCGGGGTGTACGTTTTCACGATAACCGCCGGACAGGTCATCAATCACAATTACATTGGCGCCTCCGGCGATTAAATAATCCACTACATGGCTACCGACAAATCCAGCGCCGCCAGTCACCACACAAGTTTTATCCTGGAAGTTCGTCATTTGTTATCCCTCGATTAATGGGTGTTAATGTTCGAATGCATTGTCATGTGCTACATGTTATGATATTTTAATGTTTGATGGTAATTCTCGATGTTTTCGGGGCATATGTTCAGGTTTTCGCAGGGGATTCGGGTTGTGATTTTTTCATTTTATGTGGGGAAGATTATGGATAAATTAAGTTGTTATATCATTGTTATTTTTTTGATTTTCTGCTGATATGTTGGGACGACCACAGAGTAAAGATTTTTTCCAATGTTTCCTGTTTTTTCTTCAGCATCTCCTGCTTGTTGGCAGCGGATAGCAGTCCAGCTCCGGCACCGGTGTGACCGTCACCTAAGTTCAATTCCCGCATGATTCCACCCACATCCTTTGCGTGATCGAGGTCGTTTAGATTTAAGGACAACGACATGGAGAAGGACAGGTTGGTGGTTCGGACACCACCCTGAAACTGCGGTTGGATTTCCAGGAAAGCCAGGGCTTCTGGATAGTTCAACAGCGCCAGGTTTTTGAGCATTCGCTCGCGTTTGGAGAATTGAGTCATATCCAGCACCACGATTTCATGTTGGGTGTCCTGGGGCAGGAAGGTGGCTACCTGGGGAATGAATTTTAGCATCCATTCTTCTTCGCGCTGGTAGGCAGTGACTCTCTCGGTTACCCAGGTTGCTTGGGAGGTTTCCTCCAGGGAAGTGTCGCGCAGCCAGATGACCAGCTTGCGCAGGAATTGGTACTTGTCGCGATTGGTTCCGGGAGCTTTGATCGCCCAATCGATGATTTTGGCTGGGGTTTCCCGACGCCATTCCTCCACCGAAGAATACTGGAAGGCGTCGATGATATCCGCTTCCAGTGCCAGTTGTTGGAAATCGTCGGGCAGGTCTTCATCTTGGGAATAGTAATCGAATACCACACGACAGCAGGATGGTTTGTCCGCAAAGGCTCCGGGGATGGTGTTGGGATCGATCCCCCTTAGATCCAGTTCCGCCAAGTTTCCCACGTGGTGGTCGAACCATAATCCTGCCACCAAGGGATAGGGCAGGTCGCAGACGATATCGCGTTCGGTGACGGAAACTTCCGATCGGGTGATGGAGTTGGGACCGGTAAATATGAAGGTTTCCACGTCGAACATGTACGCGCAAATGGCGGCGGAAGCCACTCCGTCGAAATCGTTATGAGTTACAATCCGTTCGAATTCCGGTTTCAATTATCGACCTCTGTTTTCTGTCAAGGGTGTTTTGTTTATGCCGGAATATTAAACAATTTCCGGGCGGCGTCGGTACATATTCGTCCCACTTCATCAGCGGTGGTATTGTGACAAGCTGCCAATTTATGCGCCACTACTTTCACCATGGATGGTTCCGACCGTTTGCCGCGGTGGGGGATGGGGGCTAAGAAGGGGCAGTCGGTTTCAATCAGCGTGTGCTCCAATGGGACGACTTTCGCTACCTGGGGCAACGTAGAATTTTTATAGGTGATGTTTCCGGTAAAGGAAATGTGGAATCCCCTAGATAACAGCTCCTTTGCGAATTTGTGGTCGCCGCTGAAGCAGTGGAATACGCCGCCGCGACTGGGTATGCCCACTTCATCCAGGATTTCAAGGGTGTCGTGATGCGCCTGTCGGGTGTGGATGACCAAGGGCAGGTCAAGCTGTTTGGCGAGATCGATCATCTGCCGGAACACCTCCTGCTGCCGGGGTCTTGGGGAACGGTCGCGATAATAATCCAAGCCCACCTCGCCCACCGCTACCACCTTGGGATCACCTGTTAGGGTTTCTAATCGTGCGATCGATTCTGAGGTTACTTCCTTGGCGTTATGGGGGTGGAAGCCGGCGGTGGCGTATATTGCAGGATGATCCCGTGCGATTTGAAGCGCTTTTTGGGAAGTCTCCAAGTCGATACCGATATTGATCATCAGTTCGACACCGGACTGTTGGGCGCGGTGGATTACCGCCTTGCGATCGGCGTCGAAGTCCGGGAAGTCCAAATGGGTATGTGTGTCGCTTAATACCATGTGTTTAGTTAGATTACCAAAGGGTTTCTGTGGTGGTTTCCGGATAATAGGCGTTCAGGATTTTTTCATAGGATGCACCTGATTTCGCCAAGGCAATTCCCCCAAGTTGGCACATCCCTACCCCATGTCCCCATCCCCCGCCACGGAATAGGAATTTGTCCGGTCCCTTGCCTTCGGTGTTGATCACGAACAGGGAGCTGGGAAGATGGGTTTTCGCCAGCAGTTTCCGGATGTTCAGTTCGCCGCGGATTGTGATTTGACGGTCCGACCCGACAATTTGTAACCGGGTTATGCGCCCCGACTGTCCCCGAGTCAGGGGTCGCAGTTCTCGTACAAAGCCCACCGTTGTGCCTAATTCTTTGTTTATGTTGGCTGCGAGGTCACCCGCCTCCCATTCCTGTTTCCATCGGAAGATGCGTTTGGCATGGTCCAGGGAAGGCGGATATTTGTAATTTTTGGGGTTACACCAGGCGTTTATCTGGGTTTCAATCAACTCCTCCGGCGATGACACTTCCTTGTCTTTGATTCCCCCGCAGGTTCCGGATACTAAATAGGGCACCGATTCGCCACCCCACACATTGGGGTATGATTCTGTCCGTCCGCCGCAGATTTTGGCGTAGCGGCAGTCCGCGGGTCGCTGCTGGTATATCCGCACCATGCCTCTTGTGGATTCCACCAGACCGGAAATTCGGTTGTCAACCTGGTCGATGCCGTAGTAACATTGGCAGTGGTCGCCGGCGCACAGGTCGAAAGGGTCGGCACGGTGATGCCGCGATACGGTAGCTAACACGGTGGAGCGCGCCGCAATCGCCTGTGCCTTGATATAGGCATCGCCAGCTCCGAGGGTGGCTTCGGATGATGCTACGGATTGCAGATATAATTCGATAGGCAATTCATTGACGAGGGTGATTCCGCCGTAGCGGTCAGCCAGTATAATTAGATTTCCGTTGAACTCCTGGTTTTCTCGGTGCTCCCAGTGGAAATCTTTTCCCACGATTACATTATATATGGTCAATACGGCAGCACCGCTAAGTGGTTCCAGGCGGTATAGGGCACTGCGAGAGACCTGGTCGCCGGCTCGAATTTCGACCACGCCAGTGGGATCGTCACAGTCCAATACTTCCGTCTGGATCCAAAACAAGTCCTGTTGCTCAGGGAAGGATTTCTCCAGGACTTTGCTCCATTCCTGAGCTGCTTCTTCGGCGTCCGATTCGTTAGGGTAGCTGCCGGCGACAATCCATCGAGTCCTAGCATCCCATATTTTCCCTTGTATCGACCAGAGTTTCCCCGCTTCCACCACGGACAAATTGCGTTCCACCGCTATCTGTTTGATTTCGGGCAGCCATTTGCCTATGGACTGTCGCGACATGCATTCACACAGTTTAACGGTGTACCGCACATTTGCAGGAGACGGAGCCAACCGTTGCAGCTTTATTCTGGTATTCTCTAAGCGCTTTATACCACGGACATCCGACAATCCCCAGTGTCCTTGCAGGTTGATGATAGCTTCGGACGCCCCCCACATCAAGCCGATATGTATTTTCGGTTCCTGCTCCAACTTTCACCTCTTATACTTATTAATGAAATATGCATATAACGCAAAAAACAACCCACTTAACAGTAACAATGCTGACGGGAGAAACAAGGACTTCCATTGCCCGCTGATAGTGAAAACAATTACCGGAGACGCTGCGATTAAGGAAAAAATGCCCAAATAGAGAAAGATTTTACATAAGATTTTGTAGTAACGCCAACTTCGGCGGCGGTCTCGGTTAATGATGCGATTCGACATATAAGCACCTTATTATTAGGATTTTCGGTTTTTGGTAGTAAGCAGGTAAATCAAGATTCCGGCAGCCACTGCTGCATTTAGCGAACCCACTCCGGCGCCGGGTTCGCCCAGACCAATGCGATCATCACTGAGCGACTTCAAATCCTCGGGTATCCCTTCTGCTTCATGCCCAAGGATTACCGCAATTTTGCCAGGGGTTGGTATTTGATCCGGGGGAATCCGACCGTTGGAGTCCAAGGCGTAGATTCGGACATCCTGCTGCTTCAGCGTTTTCAATTCAGAATGGAGTGCATCGGTGCGTCGGATATTCAGATGGAACAACGACCCCATGGAACCGCGCACCACTTTAGGATGCCAGGGGTCCACCGATCCGCTGCCGATCCATACCGTCGAAATACCGAATGCATGTGCGGTACGGAAGATGGTTCCCATATTCCCCGGGTCGGACAGCCGGGATATCACCAACAATATGTTTCCTTCGCCGGTCGACCATACCGCCGACCCTTCCCGAATCAGCCCCACACCGAGCACGCCCTGAGCATGTTCCTGGGAGGAGATACGCTGCAGTGTGCGTGTCGGGACATACTCAATATGAATTAGGGATTCGGCACATCGTGATTGGATATCCGCCCCATGCTCAGATTGGGCGAATTCATGGGTTATCAGCACCATTTCCATGGGGAATCCACTCTCGAGCGCCGCTGCAACGCACAGGCGACCTTCGATCAGGAATTGTTTCCTATCCCGCCGGACTTCGGCTTTTTGTAATGCCTGGATGTTTCGAATTTGACGGTTAGTAATCATTTCTTTAGACGCTCTTGGGATGTCATAATATCACGATGGATTGGCACGGACTCCAGGAAGCTTTGGCGTAACGTTTTATCCTCAATCGCGTCGGCTCTTTCCAGGACAATCTTCCGCGCATCATTTAGTACTTCCGTGCCGTCTTGATCGTTACTATTCAGGATTAAATACCTCTGATAATAGATTTCGGCAGCATTTTCGATACCGGTATGGCTGCGCACAAACTCCACGGCTTCCGATGACAACGACAGCGACAGTTCGTTTTTTCGCTGCTCCAGGGCAGTGCGCGCCAGCCAGGCGATTATTTCTATTTCTTCGGCTTGTTGACCCAAGGATTTCCTGATATCCCGCGCCAATTGGAGATGGTCCCAGGCTAAGTCGGTATGCCTCATCCACAGGTGGGTCTTTCCCAGCTCTTTCAGAGCTTCCCCTTCCCCAGCCCGGTATCCCAACTCCCGAAACATCTGCAAAGACCGGTTGAAGTCCCTGAGCGCTTCCACGTAACTTTCTTCCAGGGCTAAGATGGTCCCCCGGTTCAGGAGCGCGGTAGCTTCGCCGGTACGGTCGCCAATCCGAGAGGCTACTTCCAGTGCCTCCCGGCACCGGTCGGCAGCCTGGGAACTCAACCCGATAGTGCGTAACACAATGGTGATATTATTCAAACTCTTGACCTGTCCGAAATGATCCCCAAGGTCACGACGCAAGTCGATGGAGCGTTCCAAGGCATGGAGTGCCAGTTCTTCATTTCCCAGGTGGTGATGTACGCCTGACAAGCTGGACAAGGTTCCAGCAACGCCGAGCAGGTTTTCTTCCTCCTCAAAAATCGTTAGGGACTCCTGGAATCGATCCCGTGCCGCCATCATTTCCCCTCGATGGAATTCTACCACGCCCTGATTCGTCAATGCACGGGCTTCCTCCAGCCGAATGCCACCACTTTGGGCTTCTTTCAAAGCACGGCGGGCGGTTTCTCCGGCTTGATCCAGTTTGCCGCGACCGATATCACTCCAGAACAGCACATTCAGCGCTGCCGAACACCGGGCATGGTCATCGGCAGCGTGCGCTATCTTTAGGGCTTTTTCGGCGCTGCTCTGTAGTTGATCCCAATCGCCCTGGATGTTTAATAGTCGAGCACGCTCCAGGTGTAACTTGCCCAGCCATTGTGTTAATTCTTTGCTGGAGGGATAGGCTTCCATGAAGGAAATACCCTGGTCAGCCAATCGGATTCCTTCTTTGTAATCACCACGATCTTTCGCGTTTTGAATCGCTTGTAGGAGGTATTCCATGGCTTTTTGCGCTTCTCCGGCACCCATGAAATGGTACGCTAAAACCGCGGCATGTTTTGTGGAATCCGGGTCCATGGATTCCAGTGCTTCACCGGCTAAGCGATGTACGATACGTTTATTCACATTTAGTACAGTTGAATTGACGGTTTCCTGGATCAATACATGCGGGAACCACCAGCTTTCCGTGCCACGACCCCCGTTCACCGGTCTGAGTAGATCCCGTCGGGATAGGTCTTTTAACCGGTTTTGGGCTACGCTCTCTTTATACCCCATTCGCTTCAGTATCTGCACCAACACCGACAGGGACATCTCTCGCCCCAGGACGCTTGCCACTCGGATAATTTCCCGGGAATCCGACGGCAGGCGGTCGATGCGTGACAAGATCAACCCTTGCACGGTTTTAGGGACGACCACTTCGCTGGGCCAGGGAGCATCGTCAGGGATGGGTGTCCGTAACAAATCACGGTCCGCCAACGCCTGAGTCAGCTCCTCGGCGAACAACGGGTTACCACCGGCATGGGAAATCAATTGCTGCATCCAATTAGCCGGGCAGGTTTGGGGGGCAATCATGGATGTAATCATACGGCGGATACCGTCGTCATCTAAGGTGGAGATCGGGATTTGCGACAATCCCCGGTACTGCGAAATTGCCGGGGACAATTTAATTTCGGAGCGGCTCACCAAGAGAAAGACACAAGGTAAAGAGGTGGTCAATCGGGATAATACGAAGTCCAGGGTGTCTAAGGATACATCATCCATCCACTGCAGGTCGTCCAGGGCAACCACTAACGGATTTCCGAATTCGCGATAGGCGCGTTCGGCAGCGGCTTCCAACCAAGTGATAATTGCCAGGGTAATTTCCATCCGCTTAGTTTGCGGCGGAAGCTGAGCGATACGGGGATCGGGTTTTCGATACCCCAACAGGCTTTCCAGGATGGGGCGAGCCTCTGTTAGTTCCGATTTTAACTGCCCGCGGAGGGCAGATTGCAAGCCGTCCAGTCCTTCATGGAACCGACTGGATTGGTCCCCTTCGCCGGGAAGGGATCGAATCAGGCTGGCGAACAAGCCGAACGGTTCCGTGGAATAACGCGGTGTCTGCCCTTTCAGAATCAGAGTTCGGGTGGCGCGATCGGCTTGGATTTCCACCAGGAATTCATGTACCAACCGGGATTTTCCAATCCCTGGTGCACCGTGTATCCACAGCAAACTATGATGCTTGCCACCTGAACGAGCCCTGCGGTATCGTCGACGCAGCAACGTTGCTTCCCGGTTCCTGCCCACGTATTTGGCACGATTAAGCAAGAGTGCCCGTTCCCATCGCTGACGGCGGTCGGGATTCAATCCCTCAACCCGGTACACTTCCACCGGTTCATCACGCCCTTTGACGGTTTTCTTGCCCTGGCTCGTCATCAGGAAGGTGTCGCGTACCATATTCTCTACTTCGCGGCTGATCAGGATTCCATTGGGGGGTGCCATTTCCTGGATCCGGCGGGTCAGATTTACCGCATCTCCCATGACCGTGAAATCGCCTTCCCTGCCTTTGCCGATACGTCCGGTGCGCACCAAGCCGGTATGGATTCCCTGCCGGATGGTCAACTGGATATCCTTAGGAGCCAGGATTTGATTAATGGACCCCAGCTTTTCCAAGATGTCCATGGCGGCATGCACGGCACGGGCACAGTCATCCTCGCCCGCTTGCAGGCTGCCGAACAGCGCCAGCAGTGCATCGCCTTCATATTTATCCACATATCCCCGATACTGTTCCACCGATTGGGTAAATACCTTGAAAGTCCTATCCACTATCAGGTGTACATCCTCGGGATCCAGCATCTCGGAAAGCTGGCTAAACCCTTCGAAGTCAAGGAAAAGGACGGCTACTTCGCGGCGTTCGCCTTCCTGCAGTTTCAGGATGGTTTCCTCGGGAGTTTCCACGGAGCGAGCCAGGGTATCGAGGTCGCTACGCAGCGACTCCAACCAATCACCGAACCATGGATGTGATACTTGAGTGCTCATTACAGTCTATAATTTACCGAAGATCGCGCACCCAGTCCGCCGGTTCGGGCTATTACGATCCAGCAGATTGTTGCCAATACTATCATCACTCCCCCTAAGGTCGGACTCCCCAATAGTAGTTTACCACTTCCCAATAACCAGCCGAAAAGCCCGATAGTTCCCAGGACACACCAGATGATGGTTTTGATACCCTCCTGGTGTTTTACAGGATCCAACGGGACCGTCAGGGCATTCCTGACCGGGCGCCATGCCCCCCAAGGTCGAGTCCTACGGTAGAAGGCTTCCAAGTGGGCTATCGGCACCGGCGGGGTTAGCCAGGTGACCAACAACCAGACAGCCGCCGACCCGAAAGCGGTGATGGTGATGATGGCGGGATAGGAAATCCCGGCATCGGCGTATTTATTTAACAAGTACAGGGTCGAAGAAATCACGGTGGATGCGATCATGGCGCTGATTTCGGTCCAGGCGTTGATCCGCCACCAGAACCAACGCAGGATATACACCGCGCCGGTGCCAGCCCCGAAGGCAAGGATAAACATGAAGGCGCTGCGCACGGAATCAATCATTAGCGCAGCACCCACCGTCATGACTGACAACAGCAGCACCGACACTTTGGATGCGAACAGGTAATGGCGGTCGGGAGCGTTCTTTTTCAGGAATCGACGGTAGATGTCGTTGATCAGGTAGCTGGAACCCCAGTTCAATTGGGTGTCGATGGTGGACATAAAGGCTGCCAGGAATCCGGCGATCAGCAGTCCCAACCATCCCGCCGGAAGCAGCTCCACCATCAGCTTGGGGTATGCCATTTCCGGGTCAGCCATTTCGGGATACACCACCACCGATACCAGTGCTACCAGAATCCAGGGCCAGGGACGGATCACGTAATGCGCTATGTTGAACCACAACACCCCCAGCAGGGCATGGCGTTCGTCCTTGGATGCGGACATACGCTGGATGATTTTACCGCCACCATCGCTGTTCAAATACGACCACCACTGCACCATGGAATACACCGCCAACCCCACCAGCGCCGGCGTCCAGAAGGCTCCCTGCCATATCGAAGTACCGGTCGGGGGATGGGGGAAAAAATGCAACATCTCGCCTGACGACAGGGAATCGATCAGTACTGACAACCCGCCCACGTGTTCCACGGCAAATACGGCGAATATTATGGCACCACCCAGGGCGATGAAGAACTGGATAAAGTCGGTGATTACCACTCCCCATAATCCCGCCATCAGGGCGTACAGGAGCGCCACCCCGCCAGCGATGGGCAAGGACAGTTCCGGCGGCATTCCGATTGCGGCTTCCATCACTTTGCCCATGGCACGCAGTACCAGCGCCATGGCGATCACGTTGATCGGAATCGACAACCAGAAACCCCGGAAGGCTCGCAGCCACTTTGCCGGTTTTCCGGCGTAACGCAGTTCGGTCAACTCCACATCGGTCACTACCTGAGCGCGGCGCCACAACCGGGACAACCCGAACACCGCTACCATTCCGGAAATCCCCAAGCTCCACCACAGCCAGTTTTGCTGGATACCACCAGTCCGCACCCATCCGGTGATGAGTAAAGGCGTATCCACCGAAAAGCTGGTAGCGACCATGGAGGTACCAGCGATCCACCACGGTAACGACCTGCCGGTGAGGAAATAATCATCCGTGCCCCGGTGCGCCCTACGCATCACCGCCAATCCTACCCCCACAATCAAGGCGATATACAGTGCGATAACGATCCAGTCCAGGGGCGCCAGGGTCACTAAATGATTCTCCTCCGATTAGTAGGTGATGTTTACTGTGGTATATATGTGACGTCAGTGGTGATGCTATAATATAAGCAATTATTTTTTAAACGCAACCTTTTTATTTACCCCGAAATTCCTGCCCGCACTTGAAGCATATAGTGAATATGCCACAAGATAAACGTCAAAAAGTTATGTAATTGGATTCTTTAGTTGAAAATGTAACACTTTTTGATTATATTAGTCCATGGGACGTGTTCTACCATTTAGAAGATGGAGAAATAGAGAGGTGTCAGATGCGGTTAGGATTTTATCGTGGTATCAGAGTTGTTGACATTATTGTGTTAGCAATGGTAATGTGGGCGGGGGTAGGTCAGGCTGAGATCAGCAGGAATCCTTACCTGTCATTTATCAACGATCCGGATCACAGTATGGTGATTAGTTGGGGGACTGACACGGTGGCAGTTGGATTGGTGGAATATGGGACGGATACGCTGTACCAGTTTCAAACTGCCACGGCTGATTCCGACACCATCCATCATGTGGAATTGATTGATTTACAGGGAAATACGCGATATTACTACCGAGTAATCAGCGATATGGATACTGCGGTTGGTGATTTCCTGACAGCGCCATCCGCCACGGATTCGTTTAGTTTCATCGCCTATGGCGACAGCCGAACAGCCTACTGGATACACCAAATGGTAGTCAGTCAGTTTATGGAATTTACACCCCGATTGGTGCTCAACGCCGGGGATCTGGTAGAACAAGGTGAATATTGGGAATGGGATGTTCAATATTTCGGACCGGCGGCGGATGCTCTTTCCAAGGTTCCCTTTATCGATTGTGTGGGCGGCCACGATGCCGACACCTCAAGCATCGCACCGTATTTTACGTTTAACCTGTTCCAGGAGTTGATGGCGTTCCCCGGAAATGAGCTGTATTTCAGTTTTGATTACGGTCCGATCCATGTGACGGTGCTAAACAGCGAAGTGGCATGGCAGTATGGTCCGGAAACGGAACAGACTCAGTGGTTAGTGCAGGATTTGGCGCACACTGACCAGCGGTTTCGGATTGTGATGTTTCATATGCCGCCTTATACCAGCGGCTCCGGCAACCCTAATAATATGTTAATTCGGCAGCATTGGTGTCCTATTTTCCAGGATAATCACGTACAGATGGTAATTAACGGGCACCAGCATTATTACCAGCGGTGCGAACCGGGAGATGGGGTAGTTTATGTGATCACTGGAGGCGGCGGTGCGGGGATGTATTACCCGAATTACGATTCCAGCTATGTGGTGTCGGCATTTCGAGCGCACCATTTTCTGCATTTGGAGGTGTCACCGGACTCGATTTATGTGACGGCAATCGATACTTCGGAAACGGAAATCGATCATTTTAGTATTTATCCCTGGTTTCCCACGGTGCCGGAATTGCCGGAAAATGTGACGATTCGGTATGATACGACAGGTGCTCGGCTGCTGTGGAATGCAGTCAGGCACGATACAACAGGAAATTCTCTCGCGGTGGATGAATACAGAATATATCGGAACGATAATACACCTTATTTCTTACCGGATTCGATGTACTTGGCGGGTGTGACACCGGACACGGCGTGGGTGGATACTACTGTAACACTGTCGATGGATCGAATGTTTTACCGGGTGACGGCGGTGGTCGATGATGATTAGTTATTTACGGACATGAGCACATTTCACCATACAAAAATTGACCGGATTCCCCCGGAAGATATCGAGGAGACGTTTTACCGATCGTCGGGTCCGGGCGGGCAGCGTAAGAACCGTCGGGAAACAGCGGTGAGGCTCCGGCATGCCCCCACCGGTATTACGGTGGTGGCGACGGAACACCGTTCGCAATGGAAGAACCGGCAGTTGGCGATGATGCGGTTGCAGGAAAGGGTAGCGGCGCGCTCTCGCCGTCGGAAACCGCGGAAACCTACCCGGATGCCCCATGAAACCAAACAACGGATCTTGGATCATAAGCGGAAGAGGGGGAAATTGAAGTCGCTACGAGGGAAAGTGAGGGGGGAAGAGTAGCTTTACATTAAATTAAAATGTAGTTCAAACAAAGACGTAATTTACATCATATTTTCTATTGACTTATGCAATATAAATAAGTATATTACTAAGTCCTTTTTATGACTTTTCTTATGGATAACACCCAGACTCATGTGTTCTTGCGAATTATTTAAAACACGCCAATTGTTGTTAATAGAGGATGGTATATGACGGACTTTGCCAAGACTAAGATCACATTCGCACTTGCGATGGTAGGAGTATTGTTTGCAATACATCCAGTAGTAAAAGAATTCTGGAATATCGGATTTGATTTTTTCAGTTTGATTCTAGAATTGAAATATTTATACATTACTATCATGGCACTAATGAGCACCTCAGTATATTTTTATGCATTTGAATTTATTACAGATCGACAAATGGGCTTTTCGCATAAGATGGGAAACATTCTCTATACCGTTTCTTTGCTGATATTACCATTATACATTGTTTTATGGGTAACCTCCATATTAGCGGCAATTATTGGATCTATTTTCGAATCATATTACACAGAGAATATCGTAGAATTTGGGCTTGCTATTCTTTCTGGAGTTGCGGGAGTTATAATAGTAGAGCTGTCCACACGATTATTGAATAAAAAAGACAGACTTTCAAATGTTGATCAGTTAGTGACACAAGAAGGTAAACATCTTATGCGAGCAGAGGATATGCTTAATTCATCACATTATGACCTAGCCGCATTAGAGGCATTCAGATCAATCGAAATAGCATTAGAAAGAGCATTGGTCGATAGCAATGTATCATTTCATTCCAAAAAATTTCAAGACTTAATTTCAAAAGCTATAAAGGTTGGAGTCTTGCATGAAAACAACGCAGGGATGATTAATGAGGTAAGAATTGCTCGAAATAATGCAGTACACGGAAAAAGGACAATTTCTAAAGATGAAGCAGAATGGTTAATCAGAGCCACAAAAGAAATCCTCGGTTCCATTAAGGTATCGCGAAACTTAAAAGACGAATAAGAACAAACTCGATCATATTGGGAATAACTGATAAGGCTACTGACAAAACACAAAAGAGATTATGTAATGAAAACATATTTTAGTAAAAGACACTTTAATTCAATCAAGGAAAAGAAATTGCCATTGAAATTTCCCCTATCCTTGCGTACCTCTATTATTCGAATCCTTGATAATCATTCTGATCATGGCGGATATAATGGTCAGGATAATTACACATTTTATCAAGCTGAAGAATCACTGAAGACTTTTTATGGAAAAGATTGTCTTTTGTCATCTAATGAAGATAAAATAGACATCCTTGCTTATTCTAGTCTCTTCAGCCAAAAGGGATCCCCTAAAAAAGTAATAGACGCCATTGAAGCTTGGTTTGACAATCAACATCAACCCGGTAGTGCTAGAGATTGTGAAAAGGAACTCAACGATCTGCTACAAATGAATCAATCGCCATGGCGATTCATAAATGGTGAGGCAGTTTTAGTAAATTCTGAATATCTTTACGAAAAAGTTCAAGCTCGAACATTGACACTGCTCAAGGAATGCAGTAATTTTGGAGCTTTAGAAGAATTTCAAGGTGCAATTCAAGACTTACAAGCTGGTGAGACTAAAAATGCAGTGGTCAATGCTCATAAATCAGTTGAAAGCGTTATGAAATTTGTCTTGGGAAAAGAATATCTCACATTCGGAGAGTTATTATCAGAACTTATCAAGTCTGGTATAATACCAGGGTATTATGATGAGTTTCTGAAACATTTTGAAAAACTTGCTTTGGGTGTAGTAAAAGAAAGGAATCTACCTGCACGCGGTCATGGTCAAGGAGCAATAGTAACAGAAGTACCAAGAAGCTTGGCAGAATTTACCGTAAACTTAGCTGGCTCGATGAATCTCTTTATAATCAATTGCTGGATTCAAAAAACAGGCAAATCACTGGAGGAGGCGTCCTCATCAAAAAGCACATTAGAGGATGAAGATGACCTACCATTCTGAATAACTGAATATCAGGAACTGTTTGAGTA